>NZ_JPRS01000110.1 GCF_000738085.1 Cryobacterium sp. MLB-32 | reverse complement strand
CACCCACTCCAAGCTGTTCTAGCGGCTTGGGGAAGAGCCAATCGAGGCTCAGCCTCTGAGGCTCCAGTGTCGGTGGTGCCTGTCACACTTTTCTTATGACAACCACCATTGAAGGTGTTTTCGTTGATCTGACCGGGGCCTTGGCCCGGTCAGAGGTGTCCGCGAGGATGTTCGCGGAGTTGTCCGACGACGGGTCGGAGAACACCCACCGGGCGATAGCCCACCACCTGCGTGAGGTGACCGCGGCCTACGCACTATCGGCGGCGAATATGGCCGGCCGATCCGACTGGACGCTCGGCCGCGACGGCCTGTCAAGAAAGAAGGGATACAACAGCCCCGAAGACTACGTGCAGGCCTTGGGCGGCGGCGGAGGCGGCACAAAAGCCGACACTCGCCGCCTGATCGAGGCCGGCACCATGGCCGTGGAGGCCGAGGCAGCCCGCAACCGGCAGAAGGAAGCCGACCTGATGGCACTCGAACACCCCGAGGCTCCGCCGGTCGAGGTGCACCGGCCGTGGTTCGCGCCTCTCGGCGACGCCGTGACCGACGGAACGCTCAGCACCGACGCCGCGACAGCCATTCGCCGCGGCCTCGGTGAACCGGCACTCGGCGTCACCGAAGACATGCTCGCCGACGCTATCGTGCATCTCCTGGCCGAGTGCCGCACCCTCAACGCCGACCAGGCCGCGAAGGCGGCCCGGCAGTGCCGGGACACGATCGACGCCGCCGGGATCGCCTCCCGCGCCGACGCGATGCGGGCACGGCAGTACCTGCGGGTGTTCGACAAGCCCGATGGCATGCTGCACGGCAGCTTTGAGCTCGACCCGGAAAACGGGTCGTACTTCAAAGACTTCCTGCTGCAGATCACCGGCCCCCGCACCGGTGGCCCGCGATTCGTGGAGAAAGGCGAGAAGGAGCGGGCGCAGCGCATCATCGACGACCCCCGGTCCACCGACCAGATCGCCGCCGAGTCGTTGATCGAGGTGATCAAGGTCGCCGCCGCCGCCGACCCCGGAACACTGTTCGGGCGTATCCGCCCGTCGGTCAAACTGGTCGTCGTCCAGGAGCCCGCAACCGCCCCGACCGCCGCGCCCACTGCGGCGCAGCCGACAGCGGCGCAGCCCACAACAGGCCTGGTGCTCCTTCGCAACGGGTTCATCGAAGGCACACCGGACCCGGCCACCGCCGCCACCATCGACCGGACAGTCTGCAACACCGGGTTCACCCCGGTGCTGTTCGGGCGGGATGGAACCGTGCTTGATGTCGGACGCGAGCAACGACTGTTCACTCAGGCGCAACGCGCGGCACTGGCACTTCGGGACGGTGGATGCATGTGGAAAGACTGCCTGCGACCACCCAGCTTCTCCGAAGCGCACCACCTCCGGCTGTGGCAGGCAGAAGGCGGGCTCACCAACCTCGACGAAGGAATCCTGCTCTGCAGCCCCCATCACCTCAGACTGCACAACGACGGATGGAAGATCATCCGCATCGGGCTGGAATTCTGGTTGATCCCACCGCCCGCCGCCGACCCGGCCCAAACCCCCATCCTGCTGAAGAGCAAGTCAGCCCTGAAGTTGGGATCGCCACTCCGCCTGCAGGCGTGAATACACCACGCACACCGCAGGTGAGAAGGGTCGTGTGAGCGTGACCGTCGGCCATATGGGGGGCTTTTCGGCGAGCACGCCTAGAATAGGTGAGTGAATCCCACTTTGACGCGCACCTGGAGCGCCATTCTCTTTGACCTCGACGGAACGATTACCGATTCCGCCCCGGCAATTACCAGCTCTTTGGCCCGCACTTTTACTGTGCTCGGCCGCCCGGTTCCCTCGCAGCAGGACCTGCTCGCGTACGTTGGACCACCCCTGCTCACCGCATTTCAGGACTACGCCGGAATGACCCCGGACGAGGCCACCGAGGCCGCCGCGATCTACCGGTCCGAGTACCACGGCCCGGCCGCACTCGACACTGCCGTGTACCCCGGCGTGGCCGGATTGCTGGAACGGATCCACGAGGCCGGCATCCCGCTGGCTCTGGCCACCAGCAAGCCCGAGCTCACCGCGATCGATATTCTGAACCACTTCGACCTGGCTCGGTTCTTCACGGTGATGGTCGGCGCCTCCGCCGACGGGACCCGCAGCACGAAGACCGCTATCGTGGCCGAGGCACTGCACCGCCTCACCGAAACCGGAGCGGATGTGAGCGCGCCCGTACTCGTGGGCGACCGCAGCCACGACGTGGTCGGCGCCACGGCCAACCGCATGCCGGCGATCGTCGTCGAGTGGGGCTACGGATCACCCGCCGAAGCCGCCGAAGCGACCGCGACGGTTTTCTCCACCGATCAGCTGGCGAAGCTGCTTCTCGGCTGATCGCCCCCACGGTCGTACCCACGGCAGATACGCCACTGGCGCCCCCGACCGAAGTCGTGGGCGCCAGTGGCGTTCTCTTGAGGAGACCTAGATGATTGCGGCGCGCAGCTCTGCTGCGGCAGCGGCGGGGTCGGTCGCACCGTAGATTGCACCGCCGGCAACGGCGACGGTTGCCCCGGCGCGCTGCACGGAGGCGATCGTCTTGATGTTTACTCCGCCGGCGAGCGAGAACGGGACCTTGGCGGTCTCGCCCTGGTTCAGCAGGCCGTCGAGCGAGAAGCCGGCTTCGGCCTGCTCGTCGAGTCCGGCGTGCATCTCCACGAACTTGGCACCAAGCGCGGTGACCTCACGGGCACGCGTGACCTTGTCGGAGACGCCGATCAGGTCGACGACGATGCCCTTGCCATGCTTGGTCGCTGCGGCAACGGCACCGATGATGGTGCTGTCTCCGGCCGTTCCCAGAACGGTCACGAGGTCAGCGCCGGCGGAGAATGCGATGTCGGCTTCGAGCTCGCCGGCATCCATCGTCTTGAGGTCGGCGAAGACGATCTTGTCCGGGTGGGCTGCCTTGATCGCGGTGACGGCGCGCAGGCCCTCAGCCTTGATCAGCGGGGTGCCGAGCTCGATGATGTCAACGTAGGGGGCGACCTGAGCGGCGAGCTCGAGTGCGGCCTCGGTGGTGAGTACGTCCATTGCTACCTGAAGCTTCATGGTGTTCTTCTTTCTCTTGATTCGTCGAAATGTACGGTGTGAAAAACGTGGGGTGTGAAAATACGAGGCGCTACTCGAGGTTGGCGTGGCGGGGCCACAGCTCCTCGGCGGTGGCGCCGGATGCTTTCCACAGCGTGTGGAACAGCGCGTCGCCCACGAACAGAACGCTCTGTTCGAACAGTCCGCCGGAGTACTGCACCGACAACGGGCCGCCGTGGTCCTGCTTGGCAGCCGCGGGAATCACGAGGGTGACCTCGGCCAGCCGGCCGAGCGGGGAATCTGCGTCGGTCGTGAGCGCCACGATCTCGACGCCGAGAGCGGATGCGGTTTCGGCGGCCCGCACGATGGCGCCCGTCGTGCCTGACCCACTCGCCACCAGGAGCACGTCACCGTCGGCGATGGCCGGGGTGGTGACCTCGCCGACGACGTGCACCTCCAGGCCCAGGTGCATCAGCCGCATTGCGGTCATGCGCAGGGCCAGTCCGGAGCGGCCTGCCCCGAGAACGAAGATGCGCTCGGCCCGCTGCAGGCGTTCGGCTGCGGCGTCGAGCATTGCAGGGGAAGCATCGCGCAGCTGGTCCACCACGTGCACGTTTTCGGAGAGGATGGCGCTCAGGGCATCCGCTGCCGAAACCCGAGCCGGGGTAGTTGTCGTTGCGTTCATGTTTCAATCCTCTATCCATTCGGGCAGCCGTGCTGCCCGCCGAATGGCTAGTTGACCTACCCATTCGGGCAGGAAGACCGCGTTTCGGGTAGGCTGGTCCCATGACTTCACCTATCCCTGCCCAAGACTCGCGTATCGCCGCGGCCGAGCGAACGAAGATCATTGCCGATCTGACGGATGCTCACGCGACAACGCTGGAATCCCTACTGGCGGTACTGCGGTCGCAGTCCACCAGTGATCAGGCGGCGCGCCAGACAGCGACCGACCTCGCCGCAGCCGCCATGGTGGCGCTGCGTGCCGTGTCGGATCGTGATCGGTCGCTCACGGAGGAGCCGGTCGCCCGCGCCTTCGAGCGCCTGCGTGCTGACCTCCGCCCGCTCGTTCGCTTCGGCGACCTCGACGTGCAGTTCATCGAGCCGCCCGTGAACGGCCGAGCCCTTCCGGGAGAGGTGGCCCACGAAGCGCGCGCGATTGTGCGCGGAGCCGTCCTGGCCTTGGTGGAGCAGAAGGGCGTGGGCAAGGTGCGCGTGCAGTGGGACTGCGACGGCAGCAACCTGCTCATCCGGATTCGAGACGACGGCCCCGGCGACCTCAACCCGGAGGTTCCGAGCGTGCGTCAGCTGGCCTCCCGCGTGGTCGCGCTCAGCGGTGACCTGCAGGTGCACGCGACGGCCGGCTGGGGATCCGAGATGGCGGTGTCGTTACCGCTCGACCCGCCCACGGCATCCGTCGTCACGGAAGCGTCCTGGGGACTCAGTCCGCGCGAACGCGAAGTGCTCGTGCTGGTGGCCTCCGGCGCCCGCAACAAGTCAATCGCCGCCGAACTCCTGATCAGCGAGAACACGGTGAAATTTCACGTAGCGAACCTCCTGCGCAAGGTGGGCGCATCAACCCGCGCCGAACTCGCCTCCCTGGCCCGCTGAGCCCAATCCGTCAGGCCGATGTGCGGCTGAGCTCCGGAGCAGTCTCCTCGGCCGGCAAGCCCGTGCGAGACCAGTGGCTCGCCAACAGTGACCCGGACACGTTGTGCCATACGGAGAAGATGGCGGCGGGCAGCGCTGCCACGGGGTTGAAGTGAGCCACGGCGAGCGCGGCGGCCAGCCCGCTGTTCTGCATTCCCACCTCGATGCTGATGGCGCGGCGACCGGCCACAGGCAGCCGGAACACTCGGCCAATCAGGTACCCGAGCGACAGGCCGAGGGAGTTGTGCAGCACGACGGCGACAACGACGAGCACGCCGATCGACAGGATGGTGGACGAGCTCGCGGACACGACGGCCATCACCACCACCGTGATTCCGGCGACGGAGACGAGAGGCAACACGTCGAGGAATCGCTCCACGAGTCGCGGCACGAGCATGCGCAGCAACAGCCCCAACAGCACCGGCGCCAGCACGATCTGCAGGATCGACACAAAGAGCGCACTCGGATCAACCGGCAGGAATTGCCCGGCGAGGCCGAGCACGAGCAGCGGAGTGAGAATGGGCGCGAGCAGGGTGGAGACGGTGGTCATGGCCACCGACAACGCCGTGTCGCCCTTGGAGAGGTAGACCATCACGTTCGAGGCGGTGCCGCCCGGGGAGGCACCGACCAGGATCATGCCGGCGGTGAGCATAGGCGATAGATCAAGGGCCACGGCAATACCAAGCCCCAGGAGCGGCATCACCAGGTACTGCGCGCCCACACCGATGAGCAGCGGCACCGGGCGTTTGGCCACGATGGCGAAATCGACGGGACGCAGGGTCATCCCCATGCCGAGCATGATCACGGCCAGGAGCCAGGGAATGGCCACCGTCATGCCCGAGAACGCGGTCGGAACGGCCAGGGCGAGGGCGCCGGCGGCCAGCACGATCAGGGCAAACCAGCGGCCGACACAAGCGCTGACAACTCGAATACGATGCATGACGACAACCCTCATTAGCTGCGGAACGGCCCGAAAACCATGGGTTGCGTTCATCGCCCCCGAGGTTCAGGCTACCAAGCCGACACGCGGTGCTTAGTGACGGCCCCGCGCCATCGGGCCTCGTTACGGCGTCGCGACCACGGTCAGCCCGGTTGACGCGGATGCCTCGTTCAAGCCGCCCGCGTCAGTCAGCGAGGTGAAACCGAGGTCGGTCATACGAGCGACGGCCGAGCCGGAACGGTTGCCAGTGGAGCAATACAACACATAGTCGCCATCACTAGGCAATGCGGTGACGAGACCCTCAAAAGCCTCCGACTGGGCGTCGATGTTGATGGCACCCTCGAGATGGCCGGCCTGGTATTCCGCGGGAGTGCGCACGTCAATGACGACGGTATCGGCCGTGATGGCGTGTGGAGACGAGGAGACCGGCACTGAGGAGACCGGCGCCGAGCAGGCCGTCAAGCCGAATGCTGCGGTGAGTACGAGCACGATTGTGGCGAGTGTCTTCTTCATAAGCGGCTTTCTTCTGACTCGAGTTCGGGGGCGGACGGGACCGAAACCACGGGGACGCGGCAGGAGTTCTCGCGACTGAGCCGGGCATACAGCGCCCATCCGAGCAGACCGATCGATGCCGCAGCGAGGTACGGCTGCACGGGCTCAAAGAACTGCATCGCGCCCGTGGTGCCGAGCGCGAGAAGCACGAGCTTGTTGCACACCGGGCAGCCCACGGCGAAGAAGGTCACGACCCAGCCGGCCATGCCGAGCCGGCCCACGGCACGACTCGGCGCGGCGCCCTCGGGGTGGGCAACGTAGGTGGCCGTCACCAATCCGGCCAGGGCCGCGCTCACAAGGAGCACGGGCCAGGACCACGCCGTCGGCGCGACCTCCCGGGAGAATACCGGGGTGTCGATCAGATCGGTGGGAACAGCGATGAAGACCACGGTGAACACGGCCGTGCCGAGAGCCACCCACCAGCGGCGAGCGGGCCAGCGGCGCAATTCCCTCGCGAGACGCGGCAGTGTGGCGGTAGTGGGTGTCGCGCTCGGCATCCGTGAGTTCCCGTCGTGTCGATATCAGGTGATCTTTATACCCTATGGGGTATCTAGCCGGCGGGCAACCCGGCAGTGTCGGTGGCTCGTGACACCCTGTGCCCATGAAAACATCGCAGATTCACATTGACGAAATTCTCACGGCCTTCTTCACGCTGCAGGGCGCGGGGCAAACGCCGGCAGCGCGGCGAAGAACCCTCCTCGTCGAAGCACGTCTGAGGGACTGTCTCGAGATCGAGGGAGAGCGCGTGCTTGTCACCCGGGACCTGATGATTCTCGCCGCCGAACGCGAGTTCGAGCCGGTGGGCGCGGTCGCGCGCACGATGCACGCGGACGACCTGATCTTCGTGCTGCCCTCGTTTCTTGAGGCGCCCTGGTTGCACGGAACGGCGCTTATGAAGCGCGCGCAGCTGACTCTCGTGGAGCATCTCACCGCACAACTCCTCAACGACGGCACGGTGACCTACGACGAGGTCACGTGCCCCCTGCACGAAATTCGCGCTCGCCTCGACGCGGCGCGGGCCGCGCTGCGCACGGAGCGCGGAGACAAACGACGATCCGTCTGACCGCGGGCCCCTGTCCGGCGGATCGGGCCAGGGGCGACCTCGCCGGCCACGGCGTTGAGGACGCAGGTCGGCCCGAGGGAGCCCGATCCCGTTAGGCTTCCACACAGACGAAGATGGCTGACCGGTGCACACAGCACCGCGAGCCGTCGCGAACGAATCGGGGGATTCCATGGCCGTGGAGTCGCCCGAACAGGTTTCCCGCGACCGGGAAGTCGGCGCCCCCGCTGATGACCCGGCTTCGGGGCCGGTCGGCGCGGTCTGGACGTCAGCGCTGGTCGGGCTGACCACCACCGCGGTCTACACGGTCCTCTCCTGGTTCCAATGGCATTCATACGCGGTGAAGTCGTGGGACCTCGGAATCTTCACGCAGCTGGCGAGTCAGTATGCGTCATTTCAGCCGCCCATCGTCACGATCAAGGGCGACGGCTTCAACCTTCTCGGGGACCATTTCCACCCGCTGCTCGTTCTGTTGGGGCCGGTCTATGCCATGTTCCCGAGCGCTTTCACGCTCTTGGTGGTGCAGAATCTGCTCTTCGGGCTCGCGGCGGCGGTCATCTCCTACGCCGCCGCGCGGCTCCTGGGTCGCGGGGCCGGGGTGCTTGTCGGGTTGGCGTTCGCGTTCAGCTGGGGCCTGCAGGGTGCCGTCGAGGCGCAGTTCCACGAGATCGCTTTCGCGGTCCCTCTGCTGGCGTTTTCCCTGACGGCGTTCCTGCGTCGGCAGTGGATCGCCTGCATGCTCTGGGCCATGCCCCTCGTGTTCGTGAAGGAAGACCTCGGCCTGACGGTGGCCGCGATCGGGATCGTGCTGGCCTATCACAGCCGTCGGCCCCTGGGAATCTGGCTCGCCGTCTGGGGAATCGGCTGGTTCGGGATCGCCAGTCTCATCGTGCTGCCGCTCCTCAACCCGAATGACCATTGGGCGTACACGCAGAGCATCGATCTCCCGACGTTATGGAAGCAGCCGGCCGCATTCTTTCAGCCGGACAAGGCGCTGACCCTCCTGCTGCTCATCATTGCGTCCGGCGCCATCGCTGTGCGCTCGCCCCTCGCTCTGGTGCTTCTGCCCACTCTCGCCTGGCGGTTCCTGTCGGACAATTCCGGATACTGGGGTCACACCTGGCAGTACAGCGCCGTACTCATGCCGGTGCTGTTCTGCGCCGCGCTCGATGCCATCGCGGCCTGCCGACGGAGCCGGATACGGTTGGTCTCTGCGTATGCGCGCATCGCACCGGCGGTGATCGGCGTGGCCGCTCTGGCCCTGTCGCCCCAGCTACCACTGGCCGCGCTTGCGAACCCCACCGCGCAGTTCTCGACCCAGCGCGGAGACGCCGCCGCGGCAGCCCTCGCGAGCGTCCCCGACGGCGCACTGGTCGAATCCGACGTGGGTTTGATGGGTTACCTCGTCGATCGAACGACCGTGTATTGGATCGGCAACGAGAACCCCACTCCGGACTACATCGTTGTCGACGTTCCGGCCGGGGGCCTTCCCGAAGAGTGGCGTTCAGCGGGCGACGTCGCCGCACGGCTCCACCCCGAAACGCACTTTCGCACCATCTTCTCCCGCGACGGCTACGAGGTGGCGAAGCGAGTCGATGCGGGTCCAGCCGTCCCCTGACGCGTCGAGAGACCGCCGGGCATGAGCACGCCCGCAGCGCAGCGCCTTCCCCGAACGATAACGCTCAGGTGGTCATCTTTCCATCACCGACCGGGGCGTCTCCCTTTTCGGCGACGTGCGCGGCCTGCATCCGAATCCCCGGCGGCCGACCTGCGTGCACCCAGATCAGGAATAGGGCAGCGGACAGCACCAGAGACGCTCCGAGGCTCACCAACGGTACGATCCGCGAGAGGTTGACCACAAGGGTGAAGGCAACGGTGACCGCGCCGACGAGGTTAAGGATCAAGGAACCCCGATGACCGTCCTGATGCGAAAACCGGGCCATCGCGAGAAGCCCGCCGAGAAAGCTGAGGAAGACGGACACGGCGTAGAACAGAACGAGTTCTTGATCTCTTCCGCCGGCCAGGGCGGTCACGAGCATGGCGAGCAACGAGAACAGCACCACTCCCCAGACCGGGGCATGTCGACTGTTGGTGCGACCCAGCGCCGCGGGGAGAATCCCGACCGTGTGGCCATCCGGGCCGTGATGCAGGGCAAGGGCTTTCAGCATGCCCGGCCCTGCCTGGAACGATGAACTCGCGGCGGCCAGCAGCAGGAGTGCCGTTGCGAGTTGGAACGCCGCGAATACCGGCGCCGGAGCCACGAAGCGGGCGAGTTCCGCAATCTGTGTGGTGTCACCCGCGGGGACTCCGATTCCGAGGCGCACCGCTTCCACCGCGACCCCGAGAGTGATCGTTCCCACGATTGCGAGGGTGAGCCACAGGGTCACGCGGCCGAAACGTCGGCGACCCGGGTCATCAAGCTGGTCGAGTTCGGCGATAGCGGTCGATGGCGCCTCGACGCCGGTGGCCAGCGCCATCGCCACGGGAAACGCCAGGACGATGGCCACGATCGGGAGATGACCCGTCGGGGCCGCCACCGGCTCAGCGGAGAGCGGCGACGCCCAGATTCCATAGATCAGCACGATGGTGGTCACGGAGATGAAGCCGAGCGTCATGGCCGCGAAGACCACTCGGCCGAGCTGCCCGAACAGCGTTGCCGTACCCACGGCCAGGATCAGCCCCAGGGCAAGCGGCAGCCGCCAGGCCGCGAGGTCAGGAAAGTAGGCGATGACAGCGGACGAACCTGCGGAGACGCTCACGGCGATGGTCAGGACGAAATCCACGACCAGTGCGCCGATGGGAATGAAAGACCACGGGTCCCCGAAGGCTTCGCCGACGGCCGCGGATGCCCCGCCACCTTTCGGGTAACGGAAGATGAGCTGTCGATAGTTCACGATCACCATCGCGATGATGGTGACGACGAGGAGCATCGTCGGAACCAGCAGCCCGAGGTTGCCGTGCAGCGCGCGCAGCGCCGCTTCGACGGCATAAGCCACGGAAGAAACCGGATCGGCCATAACGGAAAAGGCGAAGGCCAGCAGCAATACTGAACGTGACCCCGTGGAGCGTGGAATCCGACTCGTCTTCGCGACGTCGAGCTGTGTTTTCGCGATTGCCGACACGGATGCCTTTCGGTGGCCTGATCCGAACGGCAAGGAACCGAAGAGGGAATGTACGCCCTTCAGATCATAAGTCTTCCGACCGCAACATGATCGCTTAAACTCCACCTCATGGTTCTCGCCGTCATCGGTGCCGCTCTGCTGCTCCTCGGAGCCCTCGCTGTCTTCGCCGGGGTGCTGCCGATGGCGGAGCTGACCGCGCTCGTGGACCGGGTGGCGCCCATCCTGCTTTTCGTCGTGGCCATGACCGTCGTCACCGAGCTCTGCAGCGAAGCCGGTCTGTTCCGCTGGGTGGCCCGTCGCATGCGCCACTGGGGTCGAGGACGAGTCTGGCTGCTCTGGCTCCTGGTCGCCGCGATCGCCATTGCGACGACCATTTTCCTCAGTCTCGACACAACGGCCGTGCTGCTGACGCCGGTGGTCGTGACCGTGGCCCGGCAGGCAGGGCTGCCGCCGCTGCCCTTCGCTCTCACCACGGTCTGGCTCGCCAATACCGCGAGCATGTTGCTGCCCATCTCCAACCTCACCAACCTGCTCGCCCAGCAGCAGCTCAGCGGAATCACGCCGGTCGAATTCGCCGCTCTCACCGCCGCCCCTGCGGTGGTCGCGATCCTTATTCCCCTTGTCATGGTGGCCCTCGTCTTTCGCAAGGACCTCAGCAAGAAATACGACAGCGTGCCCGTGCAGCGCATGCGGCCGGCCGGCTCGACCGGGGCCGCCACCGCGGTGCCACCCGTCCGTGATCGGGCACTCCTTACCCTGTGCACCCTGGTTCTGGCACTCCTGCTGCCGGCACTGGTCTCCGGACTCCCGGTCTGGCTTCCGTCATCCGTTGCCGCCGTCGTGCTGACCGCGGCGTTCGCTATCCGACGCCCGCGGGTACTCAGAATCACCCTCATCCCGTGGTCGCTCCTGCTCTTCGCATCGGGGCTCTTTCTCGCCATGGAGTCGCTGCAAAATCTCGGCCTCCCCGGCTTGCTCGCGTCGATCGCGGGTAGCGGCAGCGCTCCTGCCGACCTGTTTCGGCTCGCCGGCGCGTCGCTCGTGGGCGCGAACGTGGCGAACAACCTGCCTGCGTACCTCGCCCTGGAACCCGTCGCGGACACGGTTCCCCGCATGATCGCTCTCCTGATCGGGGTGAACGTGGGCCCGATCATCGCCCCGTGGGCCTCGCTCGCCACCCTGCTCTGGCATGCACGTCTCACCGCGATGAACGTGGTCATCACCTGGCGCGGGTACGCGCTGTTCGGTCTCGTGCTGGCGCCGGTCACGGTCACCCTCAGCGTGCTCGCCCTCATCCTCGTCGGCTGAGCCGCGATGGTGCCTTCCTGGAGGAGAATAGTCCCATGATCACCGTGGAATCACTCGACGACATCGTGGTCAACGGCGGCATCGTCATCACCCGCGACGGCCAAAGGCTGGGGTCCGTTGAGCAGGTCTTCCTCAGCGCAGATTCCGGCGATCCGGCGTTCGTCACCGTGCGCACCGGGCTCTTCGGCATGCAGGAATCCTTCGTTCCGCTGTTCGGCGCCACGATCACCGCCTCGCACATCACGGTGGCCTATGACCGTGGACTCATCCGTCAGGCCCCGCGCATCGAAAGCGACCGCGGCTCGATCACGACCGACGAAGAGAGCGCGCTCTACGACCACTACGGCATCGTGACCGTGACGGATGTGGGCACGTTGGGCACCCTCGAAGCGGATGCTGCTGCGCCCGAGCTGACCGCCGCGCACCGGCCACCTCCGCCGCCACACGACCTGACCGGTCACCCGGGCCCGCCTCATCCGCCCCATCCCCCTCACCTGCAGAAGCACAGTGTGGAGGGCCACCCGCACCCCCCTGCCGCGCCACCGCGGCCCCATGAGCCCCCGCCCGCCGCGCTTCCGGCCAGCGAGCCGTGAAACTCGGTGTCAGTTTCGTGATAATTTCACCTCACCATGTCTGACCCCTCCCGCGCCGCTGCGCCCACGCCCCTGACCCGCATCGACGTCGCTGATATCGCCGTGCGCCTCTTCCACGACCAGGGCTATGAGGCCACGTCGGCAACCCAAATCGCCGAGGCCGCCGGGGTGTCGCGCAGCACGTTCTTCCGCCAGTTCGGCTCGAAGGACGACGTGATCTTTGCTGACCACGACGCACTCCTCCAGCAGATCTCCACCTACTTCGCGACACAGCACGCCGACCCGTGGATTGCCGTCTGCGACGCGGCCGCTCTCGTCTTCGAACGGTTCCGGGAGCGACTCGAGATCGTGCGGCTGCGCGACCTGGTTGTGCGCGAATCGCAGGTCTTGCGCGACCGCGAAACCGTCATGGTGTCCCGCTACGAGAAGACCTTCGCCGCGTACCTCAGGCAGATGCTGCCGGCCATCGCGCCGCTCACGGCCATCCGTTTCGCCAGCGCCGTCACGGCCACGCACAACTTTGAGCTGCGGAGACTCATTCGCTCCGACAGCGCGGTGGGGCCCAGGAGCTCGCCGACGAACTTGAGGCGGTTCGTCGGCTCTTTTCCCCCGAAACCGGGTCTGGGGCGGGCTCCGGTGCACCGCGCCCTGACCTCGTCGTCGCAGTCTTCCCGGCTACGGCCTCGCCGCACGACATGGCCGTGGCCCTCGAAGAGCAGCTGCGCACGCTGGCACGCTGAGGCCTGCACATCGGAGGAATCCTCGCCTGACACCCCGACTGGGACTGAGTTTCACTTGACATGAAACTCAGTGTCAGTTAGACAGTAGGTGTATCTGTCGGTTCGGCGCGAAGGAGCACCGTGGTTAGTGAAGCGAACACCCGGGTCACGGTCAGCCAGCACGTCAGCGCCGGTCAGAGAATCGCCGTGGTCACGTTCATCCCGGCGACGTCCGCCCTCGTCACGTGGACGCCGGCCGCCCTGAAGGCCCTCGGATCCGCCGTGACAAAGATCGATACCAGCCAGATCGACGCCGTGGCGTTCATCGGAACCGGCCCCGCCTTCGGCGCCGGCGCCGACCTCACCGGCTTTCGGTCCGCTGCCTCGGCCGACGACGGCGCGAGCATCGCCCGGGACGGCTATTCCGCGTTCAACGCGATCACCCGTCTGGCCGTGCCTACCTTCGCGTTCCTCAACGGCGCAGCCGTCGGGGGTGCCCTGGAGCTGGCGCTGCGCGCCGATTACCGCACGGTGGCCGCGAACGCCCGCAACATCGGGCTGCCGGAGGTTCGCCTGGGTCTCCTCCCTGGCTGGGGCGGCCTCACGTCCCTCTGCGAACTCGTGGGGGTGAGCGCTGCCGCCGACGTCGCCATCATCCGCTCCCTCAGCGGCCGTCACCTCTCGGCCCTCGACGCTCATCGGCTTGGCCTCGCGGACGTCGTCCTGCCGAGCGAAGACTTTCTCAACGCGTCCCTCGCGTGGGCCGCCGCCCGGCTGGCCAGCAGCACACCCGACGTCGCCCCGGTGGCCACCAAGCCCTGGAACCCCGAGTCCGTGCGCGCTGCCGTCGCGACGCGCATCCCCGGCACTCTGCCGGCCGTCGACGCCGCAGTGTCCCTACTGTCCGCCTGGGAGTCCCTGGCCACGACGGCGCCTCACGTGAATCGCACGGCAGCCCGGCGCGCCCGCGCCGGGGACGCGCTCGAAGCCCAGACGATCTCCGCCTTCGGCGAGCTGCTGCACAGCGACGAATGCCGGGCCAGTATCTATGCGTTCTTCGCCGTTCAGGCCGCCCGGAAGCGGAGTCGTCCTGTCGCCAGCGCGGGAACAGTCGGCGCGATCTCTCAGGTCGGCGTGGTCGGCGGCGGCCTGATGGCCACCCAGCTCGCCTTCCTCTTCGCCGACCGGCTCAATGCGCCCACCCACCTCATCGACCTCAGCGAGGAGCGCGTCACCCTCGCGCTCGACCGGGTCGCCGCACAGCTCGACCGATCGGTCAAGCGCGGCATGAGCGCTCCCGAACGGGGCCGTATCGAGGCTCTCCTGACCGCCGGTACCGACGCCGCCGCACACGAGCGCTGCGATGTGGTGATCGAGGCCGTTTTCGAGGACCTGTCGGTGAAGCGCCAGGTCTGGGCATCCGTTGAAGACGTGGTCAGCGACACCACCGTGCTACTCACCAACACGTCCTCACTCTCCATCGAAGACCAGGGTGCTGACCTTCGGCACCCCGAACGGCTGATCGGATTCCACTTCTTCAACCCGGTTGCCGTGCTTCCCCTGGTGGAGATCGTGCGGTCACGGCACACGAGCCCCGAGGCCGTCGACGCGGCGTTCGCCCTGGCCGGCGCCCTCGGCAAGACCGCAGTGCTCGTGAAAGACTCCCCCGGTTTCGTCGTGAACCGCCTCCTCACCCGCCTGTTCAGCGACACCCTCGAACTGATCGACGCCGGAACGGATGCGCGCAGCGTCGACACGGCCCTGGTGAACGACGGTCTGCCGATGACGGCACTCACCCTGCTGGCCTACATCGGCCCGGCGGTGCAGCTCCATATTCTCGAGACCATGCACGCCGACGCAGCCGAGCGCTTCCGGGTGAGTCCGAGCCTCACTCGCATTGTCGAGCAGGGGCTTACGGGCTACCTCGGCACGGACGGCCACGTCAGCCCAGAGGCCATGACCATCATCGCGGATGTCGCCGGCACCGTTACCGGGACGCGCACCCTGCCCACCACGTCCGAGGGCATTCGCGCCTTCCTGCTTCTCGGGCTGGCGGACGAGGCCTGGCGTATGCTCGCCGACGGCACGGTGACGAGCGCCCACGACATCGACGCCTGCATGATCCTCGGCGCCAACTACCCCCAGCACACCGGCGGCCTCACTCCATTGCTTGACCGATCCGGTGCCTCCCGAGCCGCCAACGGCGTCACCTTCCACGAATCCGGTGTGGCCAGCGTGCCCGTGCCCGCCTGACCCTCCTGTCACCCACTCACCCGAAAGAGAGCACCACATGACTTCCGCACCAGCCCTGAACTCCGAACGCCCCACCGCGAAGCCCACGAAGACTCCCGACTATGACGTCTCGGTGCCCCTCGACACCGACTATTACGCCGTCTTCGCCGGCATTCCCGCCGCCGATCGCGCCTTCTGGGCGCGAGCTCGCGGTTTCGCCGAGGAAAGCCTCGACGAGCTCACCGAAGCGTGGGACAAGGGCGAATACCCGCTGCACCTCGCACGCCGCCTGGGCGAGCTGGACCTTCTCACCGACGGATGCGAGGGGCCCGGACTCACTCCCATGTCACCGCTCGCAGCAGGCCTGATCAACATGGAGATCTCTCGCGGTGACGGATCGATGGGCACCGTCGTGGCGGTGCAGGGCGGCCTCGCCCTGCGCAGCATCGCGCTCTTCGGCAGCGACGCGCAGAAGGCCGCCTGGCTCGTGCCGCTGGCCCGAGCCGAAAAGCTGGGAGCATTTGCGCTCACCGAACCAGAGCACGGTTCGGATTCCGTGGGGCTCGAAACGACGGCGCACCGCGACGGTGATGACTGGGTGATCAACGGCGAAAAGATGTGGATCGGCAACGGCTCCGTGGGAGACGTCACCGTGGTCTGGGCGCGCGACGACGACGGCAACGTGCGCGGATTCCTCGTCGATCAGTCCACCCCCGGCTACCTGGCCGAGACCATGACCGGCAAGGGCTCGCTCCGCGCCATCCACCAGGCCCGCATCGTGTTCGACAACGTGCGCGTCCCCCTCGACTCCGTGCTCCCCGGCACGCACACCTTCAAGGACACGGCTGCGGTGCTTTACGCCACCCGCCTCGGAGTGGCATGGTCGGCCCTGGGCCATGCCACCGCCATCTTCGAGGCTGCCCTCAACTACTCCACCCAGCGCATCCAGTTCGGCAAGCCGCTCGCGGGATTCCAGCTGGTTCAGGAGCGCCTCACGGTGATGCTGTCCCGGCTGACCTCCATGCAGCTGCACTGCATGCACCTCGCCACCCTCGACGCGGCCGGCACACTGCGCCCGATCCAGGCCTCCCTTGCCAAGTACCACAACACCCGTGCGGCACGTGAAATCGCGGCGCTCGGTCGCGACATGCTCGGCGGCAACGGAATCCTGCTCGAGAACCACGTGATCCGTCACATGGCCGACATCGAAGCCATCCACACCTATGAGGGAACGGAGAGCGTCCAGGCCCTCCTGATCGGGCGAGACCTCACCGGGGTCAGCGCCTTCAAATAAGACGGCATTTCTCGCACCCTACGACGCATTCAACCCGTACACCCTGACAAAGGAGTCTTCGTGATTGACCCGCAGCTCGGTTCCCCCAACGATTCACCGCTCACCCCCATGCGTTTCCTCCA
>NZ_JPRS01000109.1 GCF_000738085.1 Cryobacterium sp. MLB-32 | reverse complement strand
CCGCGCCGGCCCGCGCTGACTGGCCGGTCGCGGGTGCCGACCGCGCCGCGGTTGCAGCGGCATCCGCTGGTGCAGACGTGCCGACGGCCGACCGAACCGGGGGAGAGGCCGAAGCCGCGGCATCCGTTGAGGAAGCCGCACCGACGCCCGTGCGCACGATGCCGGTCGGACCTGTCTCGTTCGGGCAGCTGCAGGATTCCTGGCCCGAGATTCTCGAAGCCGTGCGCACCGCCAAGGTGAGCGCCTGGCTCGTGGTCTACACGGCGCACCTGATCGAACTGCGGGGCGACGACGTCGTGGTGCTGTCATTCCCGAGCGAGGCGGACGTGGCGAGTTTCAAGCATTCGCCCGCTCCCGGCATGGGCGTGAGTGATTTTCTGCGCACGGCGATCGTGGCCGTGCTCGGGCTCAAGGTGAAGTTCATTGCCCGGGAAGAACCCCGTCCGCCGCGGCCGCCCGCGCCCGGTACTCCCATCACGTCACCGCCGGCGCCGAGTGCCGACGCTCCGGCAGATGGGGCCCCGGTCGATGGCGCCCCGGAAGGCGAGCCACCGGTCGATGAGGCCCCGGTCGATGACGAGCCATGGGCCACCGGGAATGCGGGCGAGTCGTCCCCGGCCGTCGCGCCGTCGCGTCCCGCCGATGCGGCTCCGGATGCCCCGACCGCTTCGGGTACCGCGACCACGGCCGGTGCTCAGCCGGCGGTACCGGCCCCCGCCCCGGTGCCGAGCCCGGAAACGACCACCTCGAACGGATGGACCACGGTCGCCATTCCCGGTTCCGGTTCCACCACGCCGCCGGAAGCCGCGCCCGCCGCGTCGGTCGTGCCGCCTGTCACGCCGGCGGTATCGCCCACACCTGCTGTGCCGTCCCCGGCATCCGCACCGGCGTCCGGCAACCGGGAGCCGGAACCGCCCTTCAACGACGTGCCGCCGCCCTTCGACGACGACGTGCCGCCGGAACGCGACGCACCGCAAGAGGAGCGCATGCCGTCAGCATCCGCTCCGTCGGCACCGACACGGGCACCGGCACCGGCACCGGCACGGACCGCCCCGCCGGAGCCGAATCGCCAGGAACGTGCGGCACCGACCCGCAACGCGCCACCGCGCACCGGCGCCGCGCCGAGTTTCGCCGAGAAACAGCGCTACGGCGAGGCCGTGGTGCGAGAGATTCTCGGGGCAACATTCATTGAAGAACAGCCGTACTTCGCGGCCGCACCGCGACCGAGAGGCGACTAGGCCATGTACGAAGGTATTGTTCAGGAACTGATCGACGAGCTCGGCCAGCTCCCCGGCATCGGGCCGAAGTCCGCCCAGCGCATCGCGTTCCACATTCTCCAGACCGAAAAAGTCGACGTGACGCGCCTCGCCAACGTGTTGCTCGAGGTGCGCGACAAGGTGAGGTTCTGCGATATATGCGGCAACGTGTCCGAGGCGCCCACCTGCATGATCTGCCGGGATCCGCGTCGAAACCCCGCCCTGATCTGCGTCGTTGAAGAGGCCAAGGACGTGGTGGCGATCGAACGCACCCGTGAGTTCAAAGGGCTCTACCACGTGCTCGGCGGTGCGATCAGCCCCATCGACGGCGTCGGACCTGATGATCTGCGCATCCGCCAGCTCATGCAGCGGCTCGCGGACAACACCGTTCAGGAAGTCATCATCGCTACCGACCCGAACCTGGAGGGCGAGGCGACCGCGACGTACCTGTCGCGCCTGCTGACCACCCTCGAGATCAAGGTGACACGTCTCGCGTCGGGTCTACCCGTCGGCGGCGACCTCGAGTACGCCGACGAGGTCACCCTCGGTCGCGCCTTCGAAGGCCGCCGAGAGGTCACGCGCTAACCACCATCGGTCAAACCCGGTCACGTAAAACCGGTGTTTTCGCCGACACGCCGCTCGGGGTGGCACCTCGCCCCGGCGTGTCTCAGAATCCCCGGTTTTAGACCGGGGATCGTCCGGTCCCGTCCGGTCCCTTACGTCGGTCGTGCCGGTTCCGTAAAACCGGTGAAATTCACGACACGCCGCTCGGGGTGGCACTTCGCCCCGGCGTGTCTCAGAAACCCCGGTTTTAGACCGGGGATCGTCCGGTCCCGTCCAGTCCCGTCTGGTCCCCGTCCGGTCCCGTTACGTCGGTCGTGCCGGTTCCGTAAAACCGGTGAAATTCACGACACGCCGCTCGGGGTGGCACTTCGCACCGGCGTGTCTCAGAAACCCCGGTTTTGGCGTCGTGGACGCGCTCGCGCTCGACGCTCTCTCGCCCGGTGGCAGCGTCGCGAGGCGTCATATGGTGGGCACCAAGCAGGTGCGACATTTATACTGGGGGCTTGGGCCCGGCCCACCTACCACCATCTCAGGAGTGATTTTGGCTTTGATCGTGCAGAAGTTCGGCGGATCATCCGTCGCCGACGCCGAAAGCATCAAGAGGGTTGCGCGGCGCATCGTCGACACCCGCAAGGCGGGCAACGAGGTTGTCGTGGCCGTCTCCGCGATGGGTGATTCCACCGACGAGCTGCTCGACCTCGCCCACCAGGTCACCCCGCTGCCGGCCCCGCGCGAGCTTGACATGTTGCTCACCGCGGGCGAGCGCATCTCCATGGCGCTGCTCGCCATGGCGATCAAGAGCATGGGCTACGACGCGCGGTCGTTCACCGGCAGCCAGGCCGGCATGATCACCGACGCGAGCCACGGGTCCGCGCGCATCGTCGACGTCACGCCCGGGCGCATCCGCGATGCCCTCGACGAGGGCGCTGTCGCCATCGTCGCCGGCTTCCAGGGTTTCAACCGGGACACCAAAGACATCACCACCCTCGGTCGCGGCGGTTCCGATACCACCGCCGTGGCCCTCGCGGCCGCCTTGGGGGCAGACATCTGCGAGATCTACACGGATGTCGATGGCGTCTTCACCGCAGACCCGCGCGTCGTGCCCAACGCGCGCAAGCTCGACCGTATCTCGAGCGAAGAAATGCTCGAGCTTGCGGCGGCCGGCGCCAAGGTCCTGTATATACGCGCCGTGGAATATGCCCGCCGTCACGGTGTGACCCTGCATGTGCGGTCATCCTTTAACAACAACATCGGCACCATCGTCTTCAATGCCGATACTGCCCGCGCGAATGGAGAGACAGTGGAAGAGCCAATCATCGCCGGTATCGCCGCCGACCTGAGTGAAGCCAAGGTCACGGTTGTCGGTGTGCCCGACATCCCCGGCAAGGCCGCGCTCATCTTCAAGATCGTGGCGAAGACCAACGCCAACGTGGACATGATCGTGCAGAACGTGTCCGCTGCGGCCACGGGCCTCACCGACATCTCGTTCACCCTGCCCAAGTCGGAGGGTGAGAAGGTTCTCACCGCCCTCACCAACGAGCAGATCAACGTGGGCTTCGCGAGTCTGCAGTACGACGATCAGATCGGCAAGCTCGCTCTCGTCGGCGGTGGCATGCGTACCAACTCCGGTGTCTCCGCCAAGCTGTTTGAAGCGCTCTACGAGGCTGGAATCAACATTGAGATGATTTCCACCAGCGAGATTCGTATCTCCGTCGTCACCCGTGCGGACACCATCAACGAAGCCATGCGCGTGGTACACACCGCGTTCGGGCTTGACGGTGACGTGCCGGTCACCGTGCACGGCGGTACCGGCCGCTAACCAAGCCACCGCACTTGCTCGCATTACCGCTCTATGTTAGGAAATCACGTGACCAGTAGCACCGCAGGAATCAACATCGGCGTCGTCGGAGCCACCGGCCAGGTGGGAGCCGTCGTGCGCAAGCTGCTGGCCGAGCGCGACTTTCCCGTGGCGAGCATCCGTTTCTTTGCGTCGGCGCGGTCGGCCGGCAGGACCTTGCCCTGGAAAGGGACGGACATCGCGATCGAAGACGCGAGCACGGCCGACCCGTCCGGGCTCGACGTGGCCATCTTCTCGGCCGGCGCCTCCCTCTCACGTGCGCAGGCGCCGCGGTTCGCTGCCGCCGGAGTCACCGTGATCGACAACTCCTCCGGCTGGCGGACCGACCCCGAGGTGCCCCTCGTGGTGAGCGAGGTCAATCCTGAGGCCATCAAGCTGGCCGTCAAGGGCATCATCGCCAACCCGAATTGCACCACGATGGCCGCGATGCCCGTGCTCAAGGTTCTGCACGACGAGGCCGGCCTCGAACGCCTCATCGTCAGCACGTACCAGGCCGTCTCCGGCAGTGGCCTCGCGGGGGCGTTCGAGCTCGCCTCCCAGGTGAGAGTGGCCGTGCAAGACGAGAACCTGCTCGGATTCGTGCACGACGGCACCGCCGTGGAACTCCCCAAGCCCACGATCTACGCCCGCCCGATCGCCTTCGACGTCATTCCGCTCGCCGGTTCGATCGTCGACGACGGCACCTTCGAAACAGATGAAGAACAGAAGCTGCGCAACGAGAGTCGCAAGATCCTTGAGCTGCCCGAACTGCTCGTGTCCGGCACGTGTGTCCGGGTTCCCGTTTTCACGGGTCACTCCCTGTCCATCAACGTGGAGTTCGCCAGCCCGCTGACCGTGGCGCGTGCGCGTGAACTGCTTGCGGATGCGCCCGGAGTCGAGCTCACGGACATCCCGACGCCCCTGCAGGCCGCCGGACAGGACGCGAGCTTCGTCGGCCGTATTCGGCAAGACCCGGGCGTGCCCGACAACCGCGGACTCGCCCTGTTCATCAGCAACGACAACCTGCGAAAGGGCGCGGCCCTCAACGCTGTGCAGATCGCCGAATTGGTCGCCGCGGAGCTGGTCGCTGCGTAGCCGAACTCGACCGTCGCCGGCCCGCCCAACCGAGCGGGCCGAGCGACACGTCCACGGCGGGTAACTGGCCCCCGAAAGAGTCACCGGCTCGACTAAACTTGGGTTGTGTGAGGCACAATCGGTTGTGGAGCGGGGTACGACGGACGGGGTTCGTGCTTTTCGCGAGCGCTGGCGTCGGCGTCATGATCTACGCCGCGATGCAGATACCGCGGATGTCGGAATCACACTGGCTCATCGCCGTGGTCGGGTTAGGCTGCGTTGTCGCTCTGGAGTCGAACCGGTTCTGGGTGGGATGGGCGCCCTATCGCAGCCTGTCGTTCAGCCTGCCCATTATGGCCCTGCCGATACTGGCACCGGTGCTGGGAGCCGGGTCAGCGCTGGGAGTCCTGGCCCTCGGAACCCTCCTGCGCGCGGTCGCACGCACGGGTCGGTGGCCGATCGCGCTCTACGCGGCCGGCCTGGTTGCGGCCGGAGCCTGGTTCAATCTTTTTCTCTTCACTGCCCTGCGGGCAACGGATGTGCCCCTCCTGCTGGCCGTGCTGCTCTCCGCTTTCGCCTACGTCGTGGCGGTCCTGTTCGTCGAAGTCGTTCGCCGTGTCAGCATCGGAGCTCCGGTAGAGTTCGGCGCCTTTGCGGCGACGTCACCGCTGCGCGGCGCGGTCATTCTGTTCGGTGCCGTGGTGCTCACCGTCGTCGCCGCGTTCTGGAACAACCCGGCGCTTCCGTATTACACGGAGGAGGTGAGATCGCGCAATGCGGTCGTGTTCCTGCTGCTGGTCGCGCTGGTCGCCGTCGTGAGCAAGGCCAGCATGCGCCTGTTCGACATGCGTCGCCGTTTCACCGGGCTCATCAAGGGAACGGCCGCGCTGAACGCCAAGTCGTTCGGTCACGCCACCGACTCCGCCTCCTTCGCGGACCTCGTGCGCCGGGCCGCCGCCGCGGCCATCGGTGCGGAGTCCGTCACGATTCAGAACCACCCCGGGTCCCGGCAGGAAATAGCCTCAGCCGTCACGCTGGTCGAAGGTCAGCTGCTCTTCATCGTGGCGCACCGCGATCCCCTGGACGTGGCGTTCAGCGCCGATGACCAGCGTGCCCTCGACGCCCTGGCCCACACCACGGATGTCGTCGTGCGAGCCCGCGACGACATCGGCGGACTCACCCTGCGGGCCAACACCGACCCCCTTACCGGCCTGCCCAACTACGGCGCCTTCCAGGAGGCGCTCGCCAACATCAACGATCACCGCAGTTACTCCGAGGCGCTCGCGGTGCTCTTCCTCGACCTGGACGAGTTCAAGCGCCTCAACGACAGGCTGGGACACCAGGCCGGCGACGACGTTCTGCGCGCCCTCGGAAAACGGCTCCGCCTGGCCGTACGCCCCTTCGACGTCGTCGCGCGGGTAGGCGGCGACGAGTTCGTCATCATCCTCACCCGGCTGTCCTCGCTTGCCGAGGCCAAGGGGATCGCCGACGCCATTCTCGCGGTCTCGGGGGAGCCCCTGGTCCTCGGCGACAACACCGTGCGCCCCATCCTGAGCATCGGCCTGGCCTACTCCGCCCACCGTGAAACGGATGTCTCCCAGCTCGTTCTTGACGCCGACCAAAGCATGCTGTCGGTCAAGAAGTCCCGCCGCAGCGGAGGCCCGGCCCACGAGAGCAGCATCAGCATCTCGGGGCATAGCTCTCCGCAGGTGAATGACAGCGTCGCTGAGGCCATCAACCACGACCTGCTGGAAATGGCGTACCAGCCCATCGTGAGCCTCGTCACGAGCCAGATTTGGGCTTTCGAAGCGCTGGTGCGCTTCACCGACCCGGAGCTGGGTGCCCTCTCGCCGCCATCGCTCGTGGCCAAGGCGAAGGGGCTGGGCCTCCTCGACGAGCTCACTCGCCAGGTCGCCGTAAAAGCCATGGCTGCTGCGGCCGAATTCCGCCTGGTTGAACCGCGCATCGTCTGTATGACCGTGAACGTCGAGGCCCTGCAGGTCTTGCCGGAGAGGCTCGGCACGTTTGTGGAAGAACTCGCCGACCGGTATCCCGAGATTTCGCTCTGCCTGGAACTGAATGAACGCTCCGTGGCCAGGGTCTCCCTTGAGGTCCGGGCGCAGGTCGATCACCTGAGGGACATCGGAATCCTCATCGCCCTCGATGACTACGGCTCGGATGATTCCTCCGTGGATTCCCTCGTGCGCGTGCCCATGGACATCCTCAAGATCGATAAGAGCCTCGTCGACGACCTGGAAGATGTGCGCCAGCGAGAGGTTCTGACGGCGCTTCAGGGCTTCGGCGACAAGCTTGAATACTCGATGATCGTCGAGGGGGTCGAAAATGCGGCCATGGCGAGGTCACTGATCGATCTGGGCATCCGCAGCGCCCAGGGGTTCCACTACGGCGTTCCGCGGAGCCTCGCGCAGACCCTGGCACGCCTCGAAGAGTATGGCTCCGAGGCGGTGCTTCCCGAGGCGGTGCGTCCAGAATCCGAACTGCTCGACCTCGCACCCTCCGAGCCTGTCTCGGAGCGAGCCCGGGCGTCGGGTAGCGCACCGTCGGCGCTGTCGGTCGAGACCGCGGCTGCCTCACACCCCGAGCTGTCGCACGACGACGAGGCGCGCTCTGGCACGCGGCCGACCGAGTCGCTCCCGGCGTCGTAACGATCATGTCGGTGCGCGACGAGGGGCACACAGCAATCAACCGCGCGGTCTTTCTGACTCAGCTGATCGTCACCGGGGCCACGCTCGTGCTCGTGATCGTGTCCCTCGTGGTCGCACCGCAGCTCGTGCGAGACCCGCTCTATTTCGGCGGGATCCTGGTGATCTTCCTGGCGACGGGCGTCGCGGCCGGTGTGCCGTGGCACCGCCTGGAGAAGAGGTGGATCGCGGTGATCCCCATTCTCGACCTGATCGGCATCGCGATGGCACGCGAGGGCACCACGCTTCTCGGCGCCTCATTCCTCCTCGTTTTTCCGGTGATCTGGCTCTCGACACATTTTGGGGCTCGCGGCGCCCTCGGCAGCGTCGTGCTCACCACCGTTCTGCTGTTCGGCGTGCTGTTTCTGAGCGGGCACGGCATCGCCGCCGGTGACATTCCGCGGCTGACCATCCTGCCCGTCACCCTGGCGTTCCTCGCCGCGACAACCTACGGCACAACGAAGCGGGCCGCGGCGCAACGGGTGCTGCTCACGCAGCAGGCGGTGTTGTTCGAGGACGCCCTTCGGCGCTCCACCCGCCAGGAATCGATTCTCGATGCGCTGTTCAACTCCGTCGACTTCGGCGTGGTCGGCTTCGACGCCGCCGGGCGCACCACCTTCATCAACCGGGCCCAACGCGAGCTCTTCACCCGCGTCGGCGCCGAGGATACCGGTGGCGTCGCCCGCGAGCCGGTCTTCCGCGAAGACCGGGTGACTCCCTACGCGATCTCGGACACCCCGTATCAGCGGGCGCTCCGGGGCGACACCATCGACCGGGTCACCGTGTGGCTCGGTGAACCGGGAACGCCCCAGACGGCTGTGCTCATCTCCACCCGCCCGATTCTCGACGCGAAGGGCAACGCTGACGGCGGCATCATGGTGACCCGCGATGTCACGGCCGAAATCCGGGCGATCACCGCCCGTGACGACCTCGTCGCCTCTGTGTCCCACGAACTGCGCACGCCGCTCACGTCCATCCTCGGCTTCCTCGAACTGTCCCTCGACGACGCCAGCCTTGCTCCCTCCACGCGTCGCATGCTCGAGGTCGCGTCGAAGAACTCCGATCGCCTTCTGGCGCTCGTGGCGGACCTGCTGACCACCGCCAGCACCGCAAAGAACGAGCTCACCATCGTGCTGGCGCCCTGCGCCCTCGATGGGATCGTGGCCGACGCCGTCGAATCGCTGCTGCCGCTTGCCGCCGAGCGGAACATCCGTTTCGAGCAGGGCGACCTGCCCGTTGTCGAGGTCTACGCGGATGCCTTTCGGCTCCGGCAGGTGGTGGACAACGTCGTCTCGAACGCGATCAAGTACAACGTTGCGGACGGCCGCATCACGGTGACCCTGAGTGCAACGGAAGCGGCCGCCGAGCTGCGCGTGACCGACACGGGCCGGGGCATGACCGACGATGAGCAGCAGAACCTCTTCAGTCGCTTCTACCGGGCGGATTCGGTGCGTGGATCGAGCGTGCACGGCACCGGCCTGGGGCTCAACATCAGTCGCGAGATCATGCGTCGGCACGGTGGTGACCTGCGACTCGAATCCACGTTCGGCGTGGGCACGACCGCGATTGCCACGCTGCCGACCCGGGCCACCCCGGTCGAGGCGGTGAAGCGCTGATGCTGCTGGATGGTGCCACTCTCGTGCTGGTGAGCGGACTCGTCACGGTTATCTGTGGGATCTCTGTCATCGCGAACACCGCTTTTCTGCGCAGTGACGACGCCGGAAGGGTCTGGAGCATCGCCTACATCTCGGCTGTCATGTCAGCGGTGTCGTACAGCGAGCGGGTACTCATGCGTGGCACCGAAACGTGGTGGACCCTCGTGGTGGGGCACTTTTTGCTCGTGGTTGCCATCGGCGCACTCTGGTCGGGCCTGCGTCTGCACAACGGGCGCAGATCGCTGCTGTGGGTGGTGTTGCTCGTGGCGGGCGCCGTGGCCCTGGCCGCAATGCTGCGCGGAACCGGCGAACATGAATTGACGGCCACCCTGGAGCTGTCGCTGGCCGCCGCGCTGCTGAGCGGTTTGGGCTGTGTTGAAGCCACCAGGGCCCCTCTGCAACGCAATCTGAATGCTCGGATCCTCGCTGTCGCCTTCGGCGTGCTGGCGTTCTTCGGCCTGCTCCGTGTCGTCGTGTTCCTCTTTTACCCAAACCTCTTCGTCATGTCATTCAACCGGGGCTTCGCCTCTCTCGTTGCCCTCTCGTTCGTGATCGTGGCGACGATCACGATTTCGGTACTGCGGGCGGAGCAGGGCGGCCGAACCGCGGTGGGCGACCGCAACCTCGGCATCCATTCCGCGGCCGGCGCGTTGACGTTGACGGCGTTCGCCCAGGCAAGCATCGACCACCTCGACCGGGCCAGAGAGCGTGAGGTGGGCCTCGTTCTCGTGCGTGCCGAGATCGACAACCTGCCGGCGATCAACGCCGCCTTCGGCCGGCGGGCCGGCGATGAAGCGATCAGCGAGTTCACCCGCATGCTGCGCGCAGCCCTGCCGGTGATGAGCCTCATCGGGCACAGTGACTCCGGCCGCTTCCTGATACTCGGCCGGGCGGCGTCACGCACCGACGCGCTGGCGCTCACCGAGCGAATCCGTACCGCCATGGTGCAGAATCCGCTCTCGAAGCTATCCAGCATCCGCCTGACGGCGAGTTTCGGTATCGCCGACACTTTCGATCACGGACACGATTTTGATGCGCTGCGTGCCGCAGCGGATGCCGCGCTGGCCGTCGTGCGGGAGCGAGGCGGAAACGATGCGGTCGTC
>NZ_JPRS01000108.1 GCF_000738085.1 Cryobacterium sp. MLB-32 | reverse complement strand
TAACGTGGCAGATTTAATTGTCAAGTTTCCCCCTATTGCCGTCCGCAGTCTTGCGGAGCGGTCCAGAGTCTACGGTGATCGTCAGCGGCTCGTCTACCCCCGAATAGACATGTACAATTCAGTCCCGTTTCAGTGAAATCCCTGTAACGCCTCGCGCTTGGCAAGCTGTCACGGCTACCGGAGCAGAGGCATACCCGCCCCCGCAACCGTGGCGTTGTCGTCGTCGCTTGGGAGGCCTGAATAGTGGAAGACCTGCCCGACACGAGCAAGCACCATTCTCAGGATTCTCGGTCGACCACTCGGTCACATTCCAACGAGGTTCACTGTGTGTGAGCGTGCTTTTCGAATCCCGAAGGCAACAGATTTCCAGCACGCTCGGGCGTGTCAAGGTCGCACGTCTCGATGCGGTCAGGCGCCAGTCAGCGCACCGTCCCAGCTGCGACCTCAACGACGACGTTGAAACCTCATCTCTCGAATTGTTTGGAGGCGGGGGGACCGGTGCGAAGCAGCTACTGTCCACCCACCGCATCCCTCACCAGCACTTGCTCACACACCGATTCACAGATATTCCGTTACGACTGCGACTCCTGGCGACATGACAAAACCCCCTACTTCCCAGTGAAACACCGGAATGTAGGGGGTTTGATATGGCGGTACCGGTGGGATTTGAACCCACGGTGGAGTCTCCCCCACACGACTTTTCGAGAGTCGCACCTTCGGCCGCTCGGACACGGTACCGGGATCGATCTTAGTTGTCTGCGGAGCCACGCGCCAATCGACATGTGCACAGCGAATGCGCGGCCCCACAATGTACTCTCTCCCCGTGATAGAACTGGCCCGCGGCATCCGCTCTCTACTGGTCGCGACCGGCATCGGCGCGGCAGCCATGCTGAACATGCGCGGCTTTCATCGACGCCAGGCCGCGGGGGCCGCAGAACTCAATGAGACACTGCCCGTGCACTCGCGGTGGTGGCGCGACCACGCGCAGGAGAGCGGCGAACTGCTCTACGTGGCCATCGGCGACAGCGCCGCCCAGGGCATCGGCGCGAGCGAGCCAAACCGCAGTTACGTCGGCATCCTCGCCGACCACCTGCGCGAGGCGACCGGCCGTACGGTGCGCGTGGTCAACCTGAGCGTCTCGGGCGCCACCGTCGAGCTTGCCGTGCGGGACCAGCTCCCGCGCTTCACGCGATTGTCTCCCGATCTGGTGACCGTCGCGATCGGCGCCAACGACATCGCCCGGTGGAATGCCACGGTGTTCGAGGCCGGAATCCGCCGACTGTTCGCGGTGCTGCCGCGCACCACGCTCGTGGCGGACTTGCCGTGCTTCCATCTACCGCACGCTGAGCGCAAGGTGGCCGTTGCCAACGAGATCATCCGCCGGGTCGCGGCCGAATGTGATCTGGCCGTGGTGCCGCTTCATGCGACCACCAAACGCGCGGGGATTCGCAGCGTCGCAACCCACGTTGCCCAGGATCTGTTCCACCCCAACGACCGCGGCTACCGCTCGTGGGCGCAAGCCTTTCTCCCCTCCCTCACAGCCCAGATCGCGGATCGTTTCGCACCGATTGTCGACCCCGCACCGGGAGTGTCGGAGGCCGCGGCTAGGCTCTGAGACATGGCCAAACCCGTCTCCTCCTTCCGCTGCACCGAGTGTGGCTGGACCACGCCCAAATGGGCCGGCCGCTGCGGCGAATGCCAGCAATGGGGCACCGTCGTCGACGCCGGGCAGGGTGTGGGCATCATCCGCAATCTCAAGGCGACCCAGGTGACCGGCGACGGTATCGCGCGCCCGATCACCGACGCCCAAACGGATGCCGCCGCCCACTGGCCCACCGGGATCGACGAGTTCGACCGCGTGCTCGGCGGCGGCATCGTGCCCGGTTCGGTGATTCTGCTCAGCGGAGAGCCCGGCGTCGGCAAGTCCACGCTGCTTCTCGAGGTCGCCTCGAAGGCCGCCGCGGCAAAGTCCCGCGTGCTGTACGTGAGCGCTGAGGAATCCGTGAACCAGGTGCGGCTGCGGGCCGAACGTACGTTCGCGCTCGAGCCCGAACTCTATATTGCGGCCGAAACCGACCTCGGCACCATCCTCGGCCAGATTGACGCGGTCAAGCCCGACCTGCTCATCGTCGACTCCGTGCAAACCGTGTCGAGCGCGCTCAGCGACGGCTCGGCCGGCATGCCGAGCCAGGTGAGGGAAGTGGCGTCCACCCTGATTCGAGTGGCGAAAGACCGCAATCTGCCGGTGTTGCTGGTGGGCCACGTCACCAAAGACGGCTCCATCGCGGGCCCCCGAGTGCTCGAGCACCTCGTCGATGTGGTGTGCCAGTTCGAGGGCGACCGCCAGACGTCGCTGCGGTTCGTGCGGGCCCTCAAGAACCGCTTCGGCCCCACCGACGAGGTCGGCTGTTTCGAGATGACCGGTGAGGGCATCGCAGAAGTACCCGATCCGAGCGGGCTGTTTCTCAGCCGCGGCTCCGAGCCCGTCTACGGCACCTGCGTCACGGTCGCCATGGAGGGCCGCCGCGCGATGCCGGTAGAGGTGCAGGCACTCGTCACGAAGACCCAGGCGCCCAACCCGCGCCGCGTCACGAGCGGTATCGACCCGTCGAGAGTGGCCATGCTGCTCGCCGTGCTGCAGGAGCGGGTCAAGATGGACCTCTCCACGATGGACGTCTATGTGTCCACGGTCGGCGGCATCCGTCTCACCGAGCCGGCCGCAGACCTCGCGATCGCCCTGGCCATCGCTTCGGCCATGACGAATCTGCCGATCGCCCACAACGTGGTGGCGTTCGGAGAGATCAGTCTCGCCGGGGAGATCCGGGCGACCTCCGCCGCCAAACAACGCACAAACGAGGCCACGCGCCTGGGCTTCACCACCCAAGTGGATGCCGCGAGCGGCTCCATTCAGGCGGCCGTCGCTTTTGCGCTGACCACCGGCAGCGACCCCAGGGACATCGAACTCGACGAGGCCTTTCGCTAGACCTGTGAGACCGGGATACGGTTCCTAGTCAAGGCTCGAGATATCGTGCGGGGCACCCTCGCCAGGCTGATCGCCGAGCGCGCGCATGAGGTCGGCGGGTGCCGCCTGCATGACGTTCGGTCCGGCGATATCGAAGAACACCATTTCGAGCGTACGTTCGTGCACGGTGAGGAACTCGCGGAGCCACTGGCCATCGGCGACCATCACCTGCGGGTTCACGTCGTCCGGCACCATGGCGGCGTAGTTCTCGGCGGAGGAGAAGAGCAACAGCATCCGCTTGTCTGTGCCCTCTCGGCCGAAAACGCGCACCTGCTCCGCGTGCCCATTGACCACGAGCTGAGGAACGATCATCACGTCGTTACGCAGCGCATACGCCACGGCAACGACGTCCTGCTGGGCCAGAGCGGTCGCGAGCGCCACCGACCGGGTCGAAACGGGGGGAGTTTCTGCCTCTTCGGAGGAGGAGGACTGTTCTGAAGCTGCTGAGTCTGTCACTCGTCCATTCAATCAGGCGTATGCCCCGTGGCGCAGGCTGCAGCGCATGCCCCCAGCGAACGCCGCCGGACGCCCGGTCGGCGGGACGGACTAATAGAGGAGGATCTGTTTCGGGCTTGCGGCCGCAATACCATCAACGGTTACGTTGAGGTAATAGGACGCGCCTCCGGCCGGCGCCGCATCACGAGTGGCCGCATCACACGTGCTCACGGCCGAGCGCGTGCGGTCCCAGGCGATGGGCGTGGACGAGCTGACCGGAACGCCGGGCTTGAGCGTCACGTCAGCGTCGCTCGGCGCCGTCTGGCAGTCCGTGGAGGTCCAGTAGGTGTCTTTGCCGCTCGTGATCGTGAAGACCTGGGCCGCAGTGCCGGCATTGATCACGCAGGTGGTCGTGCCGTTGTTCAGCAGGCTGAGCGTGAGTTGCGGCAGTTCACCGGGGTTGTAGGAGCTCTTGTCGGTGAGCGCCTCAACCGTGAGGTTGGCGGCATCGCAGGGAGCCCCGTCGACAGCGGGAACTGCCGCAGGAACCGTGGTCGGAGTGTCCGTCGGCACAGCAGTGGAGTCACTTGTCACGGCCGCGTCGGCGCTGCCACCGCCGGTCTCGCCGTTGCTCGCCCCGGGTCTGAAAATGACCAGTGCGATGATGACGATCACCGCCAGGAGACCGAGTCCAACTACTAAACGCCGGCGCCGGTACACCTTGCTGGACTGGCGGCCGAGAGGATGCTTGATCGTCGACATGCCCCTAGGGTATTGATGTTCGGCGCCGAGACCCGCTCATCGTGCGCGTGTCGGAGGCAATTTCTTGAGGGAATGCACAGGGTCGACCCTCCACCGGAGAATTCCGGTGGAGGGTCGACCCTGTCGCGGGGATCTACTCCATACCGAGGCGACGACGCTTCAGTACGAGAGCAGCGCCGAGCAGGAGCAGGAAACCACCCGCATACAGCCATGGGGTGGTGTCTGTTCCGGTGCTGGCCAGCGCGGAACCGCCGACGGCGGCAACCGTGATGTCGGACCAACCCAGAACGTTACCGTTGGTATCCTGCACAATGACGCGGTGCGCACCGGCCGGCATGTTGCTCGGCAGGGTGGCGGTCACGTCGCCCTGAGCGTTGACCTGAAGCCAGCCGCCGAGCTGCATCGGCGTTGATCGAACCCACACCGACACGTACTCTCCGGCATGCTCCGCTCCCACGTTGATGGTGATGGCTTCACCGGCAACGTAGAGGCCTTTGTTGGTGTCGATCATGCGCTGCAGGGCCGTCGTGAGGGCGGCTTCAGCAGCAGATGTCGCGGGCAGGTTGGGCAGCGTCGGCAGGCTCGGACTCGGGTCTGTCGGGTCGGTCGGGTCCGTCGGGTCCGTCGGGTCCGTCGGGTCCGTCGGGTCCGTCGGGTCCGTCTGAGTGACGGCAACGGCGAGGCGCACGATGGTGCCCGACTCCGCGGTCGTCATCTCGAGAACACTGTTTGCCACGGCGTCGGTCGGAACCGTGACGGTGACGGTAGCGGTACCCGTCGAGTCAACGACTGCCGTGCCCACGTCGGTGCCCGACCAGCGCAGGGCGAGCTGGGTGTTCTTCGGAGCGCCGAGTGACGTGAGGTTGAGGCTGCCCACCGTAAAGGTGAGGGTGTCACCCGGGTTGACTGCCGCCGTCGGCGCACCGGTGATCGAGGCCTGGTTGGCCTTGAATGACGGCGACAGCGGGCTGTTCGTCTGGATGTAGGAGATCCAGGCGTCCCGGTCGACGAGACCGGAATCGCGGGTTTCCGTTCCGTTCTTGAACTCACGGAAGTTGTCACCACCGGTGAGCAGGAAGTTGAACGAACCGATGCGGTACTTCTGCGCCGGGTCGATCTGCGCTCCGTCGATCCAGATGCCCGTCACACGGTCACCCGCGGCACGGCTGGCATCGAACGTGTAGTTCACGTTGTCGCTCAGACCGAGCTGCAGGAACGGACGGCTCGGAATCGTGCCGTCGGCGTTGGTCTGCCACTGCTGCTCGAGAACGGCCTTGAACTGCGCCCCGGTGAGGCTCGTGGTCCACAGGTTATTCAGGAACGGCAGCACCGCGTTCGCCTCGGCGTAGGTGACGACACCGTTGGGAGCGAGCGACAGGTCCGAACGCATTCCACCGGGGTTGACGACGCCGATCTCGGCGCCGCCGATGGTGGGGTCAGCGAGTGATGCGCGCAGGGAGTTCGCCACGAGCGTGCCCATGGTGGACGGTGCCATGCGGTTTTCGACGCACGGCGCGACTCCATTGGTGCAGGCACGGGTGATGTCCGCCGTGACCGAACCCACCGGCACGTTGCCCTGGATTGCGGCTTCGGCCAGCGCGGCCTTCGTGATCGTCTGCACCTCGGCAACACGCGGGTACGCGGCCACCAGGTCGGCATCAGCGGCGGCGGAACGGGCCACGTTGCGGTTCTTTACCGTGGTCGTGTCACCGGACGCGATGTCGTAGCTGAGCACGACCTGACCGATGTTGTCGCCGTAGCTACCCGTCTGCAACACCGGGCGAGTCACGCCGTCAGCTGCGCCGGGAACCTGTGCGTCCCAGGCATAGGCCTTGTGGGTGTGACCGGTGAAGATCGCGTCGACTTCAGCCGAGGTGTCGTTGACGATGCTCGCGAAAGCCCCGCCAGCGGCGAGCTCCTGCTCCAGCGTCGCTCCATCCGGGGTTCCTGCGCCGGCACCCTCGTGGTACTCGGCGATCAGCACATCCGCTTCGCCATTCAGCGGGTCACCATCGGTGAGCTGGGCGGCAACGCGGTTGACTGCTGCGACGGGGTCTCCGAAGCTAAGGCTTGCGATGCCGTTGGGCGAGACGAGCGACGGGGTTTCTTCCGTCACCGTTCCGATCACGCCCACCTTGACGCCGGCCACGTCGATGATGACGTATTCCTTCATCGCGGGGGTCTCCGTGCCCAGGTTGTAGACGTTGGCGCCGAGGTAATCGAAGTTCGCGGCATCTGCCACGCGGCCGGTGAGATCGCCGAAGCCCTTGTCGAACTCGTGGTTTCCCACACCGGAGGCCGCGAGGCCGAGGGCGTTGAGCATGTCGATCGTGGGCTGGTCATTCTGCGACGCCGATGCGAACAGGGATGCGCCGATGTTGTCGCCGTCGGACAGGAACAGCGAGTTCGCGTCGCCGTACTCCGCCTTCAGCTGCTCAATGGTTCCGGCGAACTTGACGGTGTTTGCGTCAATACGTCCGTGGAAGTCGTTGATGTTGAGCAGGTTCAGGTCGACCGAGGTCGGGGTCGCGACGTTGAGTCCCAGCAGAACCG
>NZ_JPRS01000107.1 GCF_000738085.1 Cryobacterium sp. MLB-32 | reverse complement strand
TGTTGAGGGACCGAGAAACGAGTTTTGATCTGGACTTTTCTGTTGCGGGGGCAGGATTTGAACCTACGACCTCTGGGTTATGAGCCCAGCGAGCTACCGAACTGCTCCACCCCGCGCTACAAGTACAAATTTAGCACACACTGAAGCATCGCGTGACCGCTTGCCACTCTTACCCATAAATTTATGCTGAATGAGCAGGGAAACGCAAGAGCCCCGCACCCAAAAAGGGTACGAGGCTCTTGTTTGTGCGGCTGCGTCTACTGCCCCAGGAGAGCCAGCATCTTCGCAATCGTGTCGGATAGTTTAGCGTCGGCGACGCCGTACGCCGCGAAGTCGCCGGACGATAGTGCCGCCTGCTTCTCCTGAAGGGCAGAGTTGGCCGTGGCGAGAAGAGTCTTCAACTCGGCATCCGTCGCCGGGTCACCCGTCGTCGTCGTGGGGGTAGTCGGCGCGGCGGTCCCATCGGTGGGGCTGGTTGTCGACGTGTCCGTCGACGTGACCGGCACATTGGTGTCACCGGCCGTGGCTCCCGAATCTCCACCGAACAGCACGTCCAGAGCTCCGTTCAGGGTGTCCTCGAACGCAATCTGGTCGCCGAAGGCAACAAGTACCTTCTGCAACAGCGGGTAGCTCGTCTCACCCGTGGACTGCACATATACCGGCTGAACGTAGAGCAGCCCACCACCGACCGGGAGGGTCAGCAGGTTGCCGTTCAACACCGTCGATGAGCCCTGCCTCAGCAGGTTGAGCTCGGTCGACACCGTCGGGTCGGCATTGAAGACGTTCTGCACCTGGCCGGGGCCGGGCACCGTTCCGTCCTTCGGCAGCGTGAGCAGCCTCATCTTGCCGTAGCCGTCGGCACGAGTGCCGTCGGCGGAGCCGGCGTCGGCGTCCACGGCCAGGTAGCCATAGAGCACATTCCTGCTGGACGCACCGGTGGCCTCAGGCTGGAAGGTCGTGTACAGCGAGAACGACGGCGAGTCCTGTCCCGGCACCTGCATGGTGAGGTAGTACGGGGGCTGCAGGGTCGGATTCGTGGCCGGCGAGTCCGGGTCGTTCGGGGAGATCCAAGCATCGTCCTTGGAGTAGAAGGATCCAGGGTCAGTCACATGGTACTGACCGAGAATGGCGCGCTGCACCTTGAACAGGTCCGCCGGGTAGCGCACGTGGCTCATCAGGTCGCCGCTCATCTCGCTCATCGGCTTGACCGTCGACGGGAAGATCTTCTGCCAGGTCTCCAGCATGGGCTCCTTGGCGTCCCAGGCGTAGAGGGTGACTTCTCCGCTGTAGGCATCCACGGTGGCCTTGACCGAGTTGCGCATGTAGTTGATGTTGTCGAGCGCGAACGGCTGCGGCGGCGTTTCTGTGTCCGTGATCGCGTCGCTCAGGCTCACCGACGTCGAGTACGGGTAGTTGGCGCTCGTGGTGTAGCCATCGACGATCCACTTGACCCGACCGTCAACGACGGAGGGATAGGCATCGGAGTCGAGGGTGAGGTACGGCGCAACCTTCTGCACGCGGGTGATCGGGTCGCGGTCGTACAGGATCTGCGACTTGTCGTTGACCGCGTTCGCCAGGAAGATCTGCTCCGACTGGAACTTGAGCGCGTAGATGAGCTGCTTGAACGGGTTGTCGAGTTTCGGTCCACCATCTCCGGAGAACGTGGTGTAAGTCTGTCCGACCCCTTCGGATCCCGACGGGTAGTCGAGCTCGATCGGGTCCTGACCCTCGGGGGCACCGACGATGGAGTACTCCGGGGAGGTCTCTCCGAAGTAGATGCGCGGCTCGAAGTCGCCCAGGGCACCGGTGGTCGGAATGCCCGATTCGAGGAACACGGGCTGGCCATCCGCCGAGCGCTGGTTTCCGTATGCAGCGACGACACCGTAACCGTGGGTGTAAACCGTCTTGGAGTTGACCCAGGTGTTACCCGCGTTCAAGCCGGTCAGGTTGAGGTCACGCACGGCGACCACGGTGTCCTGGGACTTGCCGTCGATCATGTACCGGTCAACGTCCAGGTTCGACGGGAACTGGTAGTACTGACGGAACTGCTGAAGCTGGCCGAAAGAGTCGCTCACGAGGGCAGGGTCGAGAATTCGAATGTTCGCCGTGGTCGTGGCGTCGGCGCGCAGCGCACCGGGCTCGGCGGTGGTCGTCGCGTTGTACGGAATCTCTTCCACGTCGGACAGGCCGTAGGCATCTCTGGTGAGGTTGATGTTCTTCTCGATGTAGGGAGCCTCGAGGGACTTGGCGCTCGGGTCGACCTGGAAGCGCTGCACGACCCAGGGGTAGAGCGATCCGATCAGGAGGCTCGACACGATCAGCAGCGCGGTACCGATGATGGGCAGGCGCCAGCGGCCGATGACCGCCGTCAGAATGAAGAGCAGGGCGACGACGGCGGCGATACCCGCCAGGATGGCCCGGCTGGGGATGGTCGCGAACACATCGGTGTAGCTCGCGCCCGTAATAAGGCTGCCCTGGTTGGTGAGGGTTGAGTACTGGTCGAACCAGATGCTCACCGCCTGCAGGAGCAGGTAGAGGCTGGCGGTGACAGCGATCTGCACGCGTGCCGCCTTGGAGACAATGATCTCCCGACCGCTCACCCGGATGGACCCATAGAGATAACTCGTGGCGAGAGCCACCAAAGCCGAGATGAGCACGACCGCGGAGGCGAATCCGAGGATGGCCTGATAGAACGGCAGGTCGAACAGATAGAACGAAATGTCGAACCCGAACTGCGGATCCGTGCGACCGACCTCGCTGCGGTTGAGCCACATCAGTACAACCTGCCACTGAGTGGCCGCGGCCACTCCGGCGAAGAGACCCAGAAGTGCCGGGATGCCGTACATGGCCAGACGGCGCAGCGGCTCGATGACCTGCTGATAGCGATCCAGCTGCGAATTGAGCTTCGCGTAGACGGGGCGCATGCGGTACGCGATCTGGATGCTGATCCAGACAGGAACGCCCATCGCGAGCACACCGACGATGAACAGCACCGCTGTCGCGATCCACTGTGTGGTCAGAACGCTCAGGAACCCGAGTTGGTCAAACCACAGCACATCGGTGTACAGCCCAGCGAAGATAAAGAACAGGATCACCAACCCCGCAACTATCGCTGCCGTGATGGCAAGCGGGGTTCGGCTCCGTCGTGGAGCGCTGTCGGGTGAAGATGTCACGAATAAGCCTCATGCTCTGTCAGATTAGGGACCCCCCTATCTTAGTAAATTCAGCTCGGGGTCAACACCGAAAGGCGCTCTGAGCAGGACTCACATCATTTTGTCGCAGGACTCACATCATTTTGTCGGGCATGACGGCAGGGCGCTCGTGTCGGCCCCCGTGCGAATCGCGTCGAGGGCGGTGAGGGCATCGTCAAGCGTCTTCACGGAAAAGACGGTGAGTCCGTCCGGGATATGTCCGGTCACGTCTCCGCAGCTCTCGGCCGGGGCGAGGAACCATTCCGCGCCCGCGTCTTTGGCGCCGTACAGCTTCTGCTGAATGCCGCCGATCGGGCCCACGTCGCCGGCCTGATCGATCGTGCCGGTGCCCGCCACGTGCGCCCCGCCCTGAAGCGAACCGGGCGTGAGCTTGTCGATGATACCCAGGGAGAACATCATCCCGGCGCTCGGACCGCCCACCCGGTCAAGTTCGAGGTCGACGGTGAACGGAAACTGGTAGGTCGTTGTCACGTTGATGCCAAGCACAACGCTTCCGGCGTTCTCGACCGGCGTGACCTGCACCGTCTGGGCCGCGCCCTCGCGAAGGATGTCCACGGCTACGGGAGCGTCGGGTCCGGTTTCTTGCAGTGCCGCACGCAACGCACCGATACTGCCGACGGATGTGCCATCGACCGCGATGATGACGTCGCCCTCCTGCAGGATTCCCTCCGCCGGTGAGCCGTCCGGCAGGCTCACGACCGACACGTTAGTGGGGTAGTCATACTTCAAGTGGGTCAGGGCCGCAGCGATGGCATCCTGCTGGGAATTGACCATGGCGGCCTGATTCACGGAGTCCCGTTGCTCAGTGGTGACATCGTCGGGGAAGACCTGATCGAGGGGAATGACCGCCCGGCTCGGGTCGAACCATGCCGTGGCCACAGCCAGCCAGCTCGGCCGCGTCTCACGGTTACCGAAGACGGAAACGGTCAGCAGGTCGAGGTTACCTTCCGTGGGATAAACGGTCTCGTCTGGGATCGTAATGAGTGGGGTCTCCACGTCATCGGCGTTCGGTGCGGTGCCGAGGGTGTTGAAAACGGGACCTGGTTGCTCGATCACGTAGGGAGACGGAACCACTCCCAGAGCGATTCCGGCCACGAGGGCGACACCGAGGACCACCCAACCCTTCAACCCACCACGACGACGGGGTTCACCAGTGCGTTCACTGGACTGGTCGGTGAAGAGAGCCACCGGATTCCTTCCGTCTGTGCGATCGGGTCATGCAGGTCGTGCTCGTCATGCAGGTCGTGCTCGTCATGCAGGTCGTGCTCGTCATGCAGGTCGTGCCCGGACTGTTCGCGACAGGCGGACAGCCGAACCCTCTACCTTAGGCCATTTCCCAGCTGCGACGGTGTTCTCGCACTAGCGTAGAAGTACGTAACTGAGAGGTGCCTGAAGTGGCTGAAGACTCCCGACCCGATGAGGGTCAGAACCCCGAGGACGAATTCCGCGACATGCTGCGTGACATTCTGTCGGGCAAGTCGTCGATTGATCCGAGCCAGTTGGCCGGAGCAGCAGGATTGGCCGGGGACCCGGCCAGCCTCGCCGCACTGATGAGCCAGTTGCAGGGTGCGCTGAACAATAGCCAGGGCGGAGACGGCGTGAACTGGGACGTTGCTCTCACTCAGGGTCAGGAGCGGGCTGCAACCGGCCAGCTGAGTCCCACAACCGAGCAGCAGGCACAGCTCCGGCAAGCGTTCCACATCGCGGCGCTGTGGCTGGACGACGTGATCAGCGTTGCTGAGCTCACGGTCGAACCGCGTCTGATGACCCGTCGAGAGTGGGTGACGGCCACGATGCCGCTGTGGACCCAGCTCGCTGAGCCCGTGGCCACGAGCATCTCGGACTCGCTCACCCGCGTTCTCACGGAGCAGGCTCCGGAAGAGTTGCAGGGCATGATCGCCAATGCAAGCCAGATCGTTCGCAGCATCGGTGGCACCCTCTTTGCGATGCAGCTCGGGCAGGTTGTCGGCCAGCTGGCGAGCGAGGTCGTGTCCGGCGGCGATGTGGGGATCCCTCTGCTCGGTGAGCAGCAGGCCGCGCTGCTCCCGCAAAACGTCGCCGCGTTCGGTGAGGGCCTCGATGTGCCGGACGACCAGATCCAGATTTACCTCGCCGTGCGCGAGCTCGCGCACGCCCGGCTGTTCCGCCACGCGCGTTGGCTGAGGCTGCACCTGATCAGCTCCATCACCGAATTCGCTCGCGGCATCACCATCGACTCGAGCCGACTCGAAGACCTCGCCGCCGGCTTCGACCCTGCCAACCCGGAGGAACTGCGCCAGGCCATGGTGGACGGCTCCCTCATCCCGCCCAAATCCGAGGCGCAGCTGCAGGCCCTCGGCCGCCTCGAGACGATGCTCGCACTCATCGAGGGATGGGTCGACGTGGTCACCGTCGAGGCCACCAGTCGTCTACCCAAGGCGGATGCGATCGCCGAAACGGTCAAGCGACGTCGCGCTTCCGGGGCCCCGCCGAGTCGGCTTTCGCCACGCTCGTCGGCCTTGAACTGCGGCCGCGGCGCCTGCGCGAGGCGGCCGCCATGTGGCAGGCCGTCACGGATGCCGTGGGCAACGAGGCGAGAGACGCCCTGTGGTCGCATCCCGACATCGTGCCGACCTCTGAGGATATCGACGACCCACAAGCCCTCGTGGCGCGCCTGACGAGCGCCGCGCAGGGCGTCGAACCAGAACTCGATGAGATGGATAAGGCCCTCGAAGACCTGCTGCGCGATGACGGCACGGAACGCCCGATCGAGGAATAGCCGGCTCCGCGGTTCGGCAGGCGGGTTGCGGTGCCGGATGGCACTGCAACCCGCCTGCAACGTTTCTGCAACGTAGCTCGCCCTAGTGTTCTGGCAACGGACAGAGACGTCCCAACCGAAGGAGCCAGGTCATGACTATTTACGCGCAGCCCACTCAGGACGGTGCAACAGACGAGTTCAAAGCTCGTTATGAGTCAACTCGCACACCCGCAACAATGCAGGCCGCAGTCGTCAAGGAATTCGGGCAGGACCTCACCATCGATGAGGTCGCCGTGCCGCAACCGGGCCCCGGCCAGGCGCTCGTCAAGCTCATCAGCACCGGTGTCTGCCACACCGACCTGCATGCCGTCGAAGGCGACTGGCCGGTCAAGCCGAGCCCGCCCTTCATCCCGGGTCACGAAGGTGTCGGCGAGGTCGTCGCGCTGGGCGAGGGCGTCACCAACCTTGAGATCGGCGAACGTGTCGGCAACGCGTGGCTCTGGTCGGCCTGCGGCAGCTGCCAGTTCTGCCGCACGGGCTGGGAGACGCTCTGTGAGGCACAGCAAAACGGTGGCTACAGCGTCAACGGCTCATTCGGCCAGTACATGCTCGTCGACGCCCGCTTCGCGGTCAAGATTCCCGCCGGCTCGGACCCGATTGAAATCGCCCCTGTGCTTTGCGCGGGCGTCACCGTGTACAAGGGGCTGAAGATGACCGAGGCCCGACCGGGTCAGTGGGTCGTCATTTCCGGCATTGGTGGCCTCGGCCACATCGCCGTGCAGTACGCCAAGGCCATGGGCCTGCGCGTCGCCGCCGTGGACATCGCCGACGACAAGCTTGCCCTGGCCACGAAGCATGGCGCCGAAGTGGTGGTGAACGCACTGAACGAAGACCCGATCGAGGCCATCCAGAAGGCAACAGGCGGCGCACACGGTGTTCTCGTGACCGCGGTGCACCCCGCGGCTTTCGGCCAGGCCATCGGCATGACCCGGCGCGGCGGCACGATTGTCTTCAACGGTCTGCCGCCGGGAGACTTCCCGGCCCCGATCTTCGACATCGTGCTCAAAGGCCTCACCATCCGCGGCTCCATCGTCGGCACGCGCCAGGATATGGAAGAAGCCCTCGCGTTCTACGCCCGCGGTGAGATCCACCCGACCGTGACCACGCGCAAGCTCAACGAGGTCAACGACGTGCTCGAGGAGATGAAGCGCGGCAAGATCGACGGCCGCGTCGTTATCGAGTACTAGCCGGCTGCGACAGGCGCCTGACCACCGACAGGCGCATCCGCACCGCACGAATACCCGCCCCCGTTGTCCGTGAATTCCCACGCGACAGCGGGGGTGTTTCGCGCCCGGTCTGTGGATAACTCCCCGGGCGGGCACGGCGGGTGCATCATTCCGGCATGGTGATTCAGTTGAACCCGCTCCTGCCGGTGGTCTGGCGTTCTCCCGACACCATCCAGGTGGGGATCGACCGACCCGTCGTCGTGGTCAGCGGTGTCACGGCCGGTCTCGAGGCCGTCATCTGGGCGCTTCGCTCCGGGCTCCCCCGGTCCGGCGCTCTGCTGATCGGCACCGAGGCCGGGGCATCCGTCGCTGCCGTCGAGCGGCTCCTCGACGAACTCGGCCCCGCACTGCACACGTCCGCGCCACACGTCACCGCACTACCCGGCCCCCGTCCCACCGGCGCCGTGCTGGTCGATGGGTCGGGCCCTACTGCTGAGCGCATCCGATCCCTGTTGCACGACCTCGGCGTGTCCGTGGTCGGCGAGGATAGCGCGTCGTCCGACGAGCCTGCTCTCGCGGTGTTGATCGGCCATTATGTTCTTGAGCCGTCTCGGCACACCCCGTGGTTGCGCCGAGACGTGCCGCAGCTGCCGGTGGTCTTCAGCGACACGGAAATCCGGATCGGCCCACTGGTCGAGCCCGGTAGCGGGCCCTGCCTGGTGTGCGTCGAACTGCACCATGTTGATCGTGACGCGGCATGGCCGGCCCTGGCTGCTCAGCTCGTCAGACAACTCGCCGTGACCGAAACGCCGACGCGTGCCGTTGAAGTGGCGGCGCGGGCGGCTCTCGTCGCGTTCAAGCGCATCAGCACGGGGAGACCGACACTCCGCGGAACACCCGTCGAGGCCGCCTCGCTCGTGATCGACGCCGCTACGGGTGGCGTCACCCGCCGCGCACACCGCCCGCACGAGCGGTGCGGCTGCCGATCTCTGTCAGAAAACGAGACCGCTCCCGTCCGGAACGCTGCTGCTGTCCGAGCTTGGACCAGCTGAGCGCGAGTCGTTTGCGGGCCCGGGTAATTCCTACGTAGAGCAGGCGTCGTTCCTCGTCGATCTGGTCGAAGGTACTCGCGTAGCTGATCGGCACGAGTCCCTCGCTGAGCCCGATCACGAACACCACGTCCCACTCGAGGCCCTTGGCCGAGTGCATTGTGGCCAGCGTGACGGCCGAGACCGTCGGTTCGTGCTGACCGGCCTGGCGTTCCATGAGCTCATCGGTGAACGCCCGGAAGGTCGTTCCCGGTGCGGCCTGGTCTACGAGGCCCATGATCGCGTTGAGGGATTCCCATCGGTCGCGCACGGCACCCCGTGCCTCCGGCGCGGTCTGACTCCACCCGAGTGATCGCAGCACGTCACTGACCGATTTGAAGAGGGGCTCTCCCCTGATCGACACGGATGCCGCCCGCAGGCTCATCACGGCCTGCTTCACCTCCTGCAGGTCGAAGAAGCGTTTCGCGCCTCGAATCTGGTAGCTCACGCCGACATCCCCGAGGGCTGTTTCCACCAGGGCTGCCTGCACGTTGACGCGAAACAGCACGGCGATGTCCTCCGGCTTGGCCCCGGCCTCGATCAGTTCAACGATCTGCTGGGCAACACCCCGCGCCTCGGCCATGTCGCTCGCATAGTCATGGACCTGTGGATCGACGCCCGTTTCCGCGGATGCAGCATGGAGAGTCAGCGCACCGGGACGACCGCGCATCAGCTGGTTGGCCGCCGCGACGATCGGCGGCGTTGACCGGTAGTTCTGCTCAAGGCGCACGACAGTGGCATCCTCGTAGCGCTTGGGAAAATCGAGCAGGTACTCGCTGCGGGCTCCCGCGAAGGAGTAAATGGTCTGGCTCGCGTCACCCACGACGCACAGGTCGCGTCGGTCGCCCAGCCAGAGAGCCAGCAGGTCATGCTGCAGCGGCGACACGTCCTGGTACTCGTCCACGACGAAGAAGCGATACTGCTCCCGCACCTGGAGCGCCACGGAGGGCTCGGCCTCGATCATGCCGGCCATGGCCAGCAGCACGTCCTCGAAGTCGATCTGTTTGCGCTCATCCTTGAGCCGCTCGTAGGTCTGCTGCATGGCGACGACCTGGTCAAGGTCGAGCCGCCCGGGCAGACTCCGGTTCCCGAGTCCGGCCGCGTACTGATCTATGCCCAGCCCGGAGGTTTTGCGCCATTCAATTTCGGCCGCCAGGTCGCGCAGCGTTGCGGTGTCGAGCTTGAGGTGCAACGCCTCCGCGGCATGTCCCAGCAGGCGGCCTTTGCCATCGAGAATCCGTGGGGCCACTCCCCCGACGACGTGCGGCCAAAAGTAATTCAGCTGGGACATGGCGGCGGCGTGAAACGTACGGGCGGCCACGCCGCCGGCCCCGAGCTGACGCAGGCGCCCGCGCAGTTCCGCCGCGGCGCGCGACGTGAAGGTGAGGGCCATCACGCGGTTCGGCGCATAGGCACCGCTCATCACCCCGTAGGCGATGCGGTGCGTGATCGCCCTGGTCTTGCCGGTACCGGCGCCAGCCAACATACACACGGGTCCGATGAGGGCCTCCGCCGCGACTCGCTGCTGGTCGTCGAGTCCGGCGAGCAGGGAGCTCGTGGTGACGGTCACGGCCGCCCGGATTCCGCTCGCGCGGCGGGCGTTGCCGTGAGCCATTGCTCGATCATGGCGTGCGCAATCGACGACGCTCCCGGCAGGATCATCCATTCGGCGGCGTCGAGCAGCTCTTGCCGGCTGAACCAGCGCAGGTCGAGGATCTCCTCGCCGTCCGGCACGAGGTCGACGGCGGCCTGATCGTCGGCCAGCCGGGCGGTGAAGCCGCACATGATCGACGCGGGGAACGGCCAGGGTTGCGAGCCGAGGTAGACGGGATCACTCACGCGCAGACCGGATTCCTCGAACATCTCGCGCACCACGGCGGCTTCCAACGGCTCCCCCGGCTCGACGAAGCCGGCCAGAAGCGAATACCGGTTGTTCTCCCACAGCGCGTTGGACCCCAGCAGAATACGGTCGTCACGATCGGTGATCAGCACGATGACGGCGGGGTCGGTGCGCGGAAAGACCTGGTTGCCGCAGTGGGCGCAGCGACGCACCCAGCCGGCGTCCTCGATCGCCGTGGCCGAACCGCACCTCGGGCAGAATCCGTGCGAACCGTGCCAGTTGACCACCCCGAGCGCCTCGGTGAACAGGCCGGCGTCACGGTCTCCCAGCTGGGTGACGACGGCGCGCAGACCCGCCCACCGTTCCTCATCGGGCTCGACGGCGGCGGCTTGCTCATCAGTCAGCACGGCGGCAACCAGCCTGGTGCCGGCCGGTTCCGGCGCGTCGTGGGGCAGCGAACGGCCGAGATACACGCTGAATGCGGCTTCGGGAACGCGATGTGCCGGCACGAGGTCAAGCCGCGGGGCCGCGGCGGTTCTTTCCTCTTCGGAGGCTGCCGCACCGGGAGGCCACTCAAGCAGGGCCTTGCCGTGCCAGAGCAGGAGAACGCGCGTGTCGGCATCCGCCCAGAGCTGGTGCATCAGGCCGGGTGTGGTGCGAACGGTGTGATCGCGGTCGACGGCGTGGCGCGACAGCGGCAGCCGCGTCGTGAATCTAAACGACATGGGTGTTTTCTCCGGGCTTTGACGCATGGAAATTCTGTGCGGGCGTGGCGAACAGGCGCACCGCAGGGAAGTCGACCTAACCTAGGAGGCATGGCCAGATCCCCTCTCACTCTAGCCGCGTTGGCCACGTCCGCCGTCTCGGGGCTCGACGTTGCCCAGACGCGTCGACACAGCTCCGGCACACACGGAATGTTCGACTCGGCACTCATCATGACCGCTGACGATCGAACGTTGATCATTCGCGTTCCCAACAGTCAATCTGCCGAGACCGAGCAGTCCGCCGACCTCGTGGCGCTGCGTGCGCTCACAGCGGGAAACCGCAGCCGATTGCCGTTCGACGTGCCCGAATTCGTGGGTCAGACCCCGATCGCCGGCACGCGCGCCATCGTGTACGAGCTGCTGGCCGGCGACACCTTCGACTCGGATGCCCTCACCGGGCACGAGGGAGTGGCGGGTTCGATCGGACGCGCGATTGCCGCCATCCACGGCCTGCCGACGGCATTCGTGGGCGCGGCCGGGCTCCCGCAGCAGAGCGCGGAGCAGTGCCGCACCTCGACGATCGAGGTCATTGACCAGGCGGCGAACACCGGTTACCTTCCCGCCGCGCTGCTGCGCCGGTGGGAACAGGCCACGGATGACGACGCCCTCTGGCAATTCGCGCCCACCGTGGTGCACGGCACGATGTCGGCCGATTCCTTCCTGATCACGGACGATTCCGTGTCCGGCGTTCTCGGCTGGTCCGGTCTGTGCGTGGGCGACCCGGGCCGCGATCTGCACTGGCTGCTCTCCGCCAGGGGGGACGCGGCCGAAACGGCAATCTCCACCTACACCGCCGCACGGCAGAGCGGTGATACCCGCATCACCCAGCGGGCCATGCTGTATGCCGAGCTCGAACTGGCGCGCTGGCTGCTGCACGGCACGGTGACACGCAATCAGGCCATCGTCGACGACGCGGTGACGATGCTCGACGGCCTCGTGGAAACCGTGCACAGTCACACGATGCATCCGCTGTCCCCGGCGACCGGGCCCATCCTCGACGTGGCCGATGTGGAGAGCATGCTCGACCACACACCCAGGCCGGAGACCGGCCGTGGCCGGAACGCGGCGGCGCCCGGCGACAGCTCGATGCACACGGACAGCTACAATTTCTCCGACCTGCAGTCGGGCGAATTGGATCTGAGCTCGTCGAACACCAACAGCTCGTCAAACAGCAACAGCCAGTCGAACACCGATGCTCAGTCGACGAGTTTCTCCCCGTCGACGTCCGCCAGCGATGGCGACGTGGACGACACGACGGGCCCGATTACGCTGCCCGACGATGACGCGGAAACCGATGACCAGGCCCGCAGGAGGTCCGCCTCCGAATAGAGCCGGTCAGGGGCCACGATCGTGTCGTCGGCCACGAAATAGAAGACGGCATCGACGAGGTCGGGATCGATGCCCTTCCACCGGGCGTAGGCGAGGCGGTACAGCGCGAGCTGGGTCTGCTTGAGTTCCAGGTCCGCAGCATCCTTCGGCGCGCGTCCGGTCTTCCAATCCACGACCTGATACCCGGTTGCGGTGCGATAGACGGCGTCGAGCTTGCAGACGAAGACCTGCCCGGCCAGGGGATGGTGAATCTCGATCTCGACCTCTTCGGGCTGACGGTGGCCCCACGTTGAGCGTTCAAAGGTCGCCTTCAATCGTTCGAGTGCCTGCTGCTCGGCGTCTGCCCAGCTCACGGCACTCGCGGCCGAATCGAGCGAATCCGCGGGCAGGTCGAACTGATCTACCGCATCGACGCCGTCGAGCTCCTCGAGCCCGGCGTCGATCACGTCGCCGCGGGCGGATCCGCCCCCGCGCTGTTCGACCCAGGAATGGAACAGGGTGCCGAGCCGGGTGGCCCGGTACGGCCGTTCCGGCATCGGACGAAGCAGCCGAGCGGCCACCCCGGCCGGGTCATCGACGTAATCCTTGAAGCGTGATGCCGGGATGCGGGTGGGAAGCGGAGCGCCGTCGGTGCCGGCGAGGCGGAGCGCGCGTTCCCGGAGAAGCAGCGTGACGGTGTGGGACCAGCGGGTCTCCCGTACCTGGTCGGCTTCGGCCGCTTCGCGAACCCGTTCGGCCGCGGCCTCAACGATCGTGCGGCGCACGCCCAGAGGATCAAACGGCCAGGTCTCTGCGCCACTCTGCGCGTCCTCGGGCTTCTCGCTGACGTCACTGGTCTCGGGCACCGCGGGGATCAAGCCCGCCTCCACCAGCTCCAGCAGGTATCGGCTCGGTGTGCGTTGCGTGCTGCCGGCGCCCCAGAAGGAGCCGGTCAGCAGCAGCTCACGCTGGGAGCGCGTGGTCGCCACGTAGATCAGCCGTCGTTCCTCGTCGTCGTGCCGGGCCGCCAATTCCGCCTTGTAGATCGTGAAGGCGTCGTCGTAGGACAGCTGGGTCTCGTGTTTGCGCCACTCAAGCTCGGGCAGCTCCGCGTGGTCGCCGCGGAAGGCATACGGCAGTTCACCGAAGCGCATCCACCCGGACGTGTCCCGGCTCTGTGCCGGGAGGCTTTTCTCCGTGAGGTTGGGAATGGCCACGAAGTCCCACTCAAGCCCCTTGGCACCGTGGATCGTGAGCAGCTGCACCGTGCCCTTTTCCGAAACTTCGAGGCGCGGGCCCATGTCGTCGGACTGGGCGGCGCGACCCAGCCACCGCAGGAAGCTGCCCAGCGTTCCCTGCTCGTCGCTGTCGAGAAACCCCGACACCGTGTCGTGAAAGGCGTAGAGATTCGCGAGGCCGAGCCCGTTGGACTCATTGGCGACGAGCTCGATGTCGAGAAGGAGCTCCTGTTCGATGAGGCGGACGAAGTCGAGCAGCGGAAGCCCGGCCCGCGAGCGCAACCAGGCGAGCTGGCGCCCGGCAGCCCGCAGGCGGGTGCGCCCGGTATCGGTGAAGGCAGCGAACTGGCCGTGCGTTTCGGGGGCGGATGCGAGAAAGTCCAGGGCGTCGACGAGGGAACTTCCCTCGTCCGCCGCAACGGACGCCCGCATCTTCTCCGTGAGTTCCTTCGGCACGGCCTTCTGCGCCCAGTCGTGGGCGGCGAGCCAGCGCGCCACACCCGCGAGGGCCGAGAGGTCCCGCACGCCGATGCGGTACCGGCCGCCGCTCAGCAGGCGCAAGAGTTCGCTCCCCGCCGCGGGGTCGTGCACGACCCGGAGGGCGCTGACGACGTCGGCGACTTCCGGGGTGGACAACAACCCGCCGAGACCGAGCACGTGGGCGCGAACGCCGTGCTCGCGCAGCACCTCGGCGAAGTATTCCATGTCCCGACGGGCGCGGAAGAGCATCGCCCCAGACCCCTGGCTGCCGGACGGCATCCGCTCCGCGAACCAGGCGGCAGCGGCCCGAGCCTCGTCGGCCATTGTTTCGGCCATGACAGCCTCGACCCGCCCCTGGTCCTTGCCGGGCGGAACAGTGAGCGTTTCGACCTGGATGCCGTCGGGGCGTGCGCGCAAGGCTTCGCTGAGCGGCGACACCAGCGTGTTGGCGACGTCGAGCACGGTCACCGGATTGCGCCAGGTCACCGACAGGCTCATGGCCGGGGCGGATCGGTTGGAGACCCCGGCGAAGTCCTGCGAAAAGCCGAGCAGGTTGGCCGAACTGGCGCCCCGCCATCCGTAGATGGATTGGTGCGGGTCCCCGACCGCCATCACGGGGTGCCGCGAGAAGAGCGTGTGCAGCAGCTCGGTCTGCAGTACGGAGGTGTCCTGGTATTCATCGAGGAGGACGACCCGGTACTGCTCGCGGTACCGGGCCACGACGGAATCGACCTTCTGGCAGACCTGCAGCGCGAGGGCAACCTGGTCGGAGAATTCGATCAGCCCGAGCCGGCGCTTCTCGTCGCTGTATCGGGCGGCGAGTTCGGCAAGCACCTGCAGCGGCAGCACGGCCCCGAGCGAGTCACCGACGGACCCATACGGTACCTTCTTCCGCGGGTTGCCGAACGGCAGGTCGGTCAGATAGTCGAAGCCCGCGGCGAGCGCACCCAGATCGTGAGGCACCCGGATCTCACCCGGGCGGAAGTCGGGCGGGTTCTCGGCGAGCGCGCGACTCAGCGAGAGCACCGCATCCGTCACCGCATCCACGTTTTTACCGAACGGGACCAGGCGGGCATCTCCGTGTTCGACCACGACCCGGCGGGCGAGCAACCACGCAGAGGTCTCGGTGAGCAGCACTGACTCGGGTTCACGCCCGAGCAGGAGCGCATTGTCGGTGAACAGCCGGCTGGCGAAGGAGTTGTAGGTGGAGACGCTGGGCGTGTTGAACAGGTCTCCGGCATCGGCCACGTGGGCGCGCGTTTCATCGATACTGGTCTCATCGATACTGGTCTCATCGATACTGGTCTCATCCACACCACTCTGACCGACACCGTCCGCATCCGGATCCGGATCCGCGCGGATCATCTCGGCGCTCGGCAGGAGCCCCGCCGCGTCAAGCTCGAGAATGCGCCGGTTGATACGCTCGGACAACTCACCCGCGGCCTTGCGCGTGAAGGTGAGCCCGAGAATCTGGTCGGGACGCGCATGACCGTTCGCGAGCAGCCACAGCACCCGGTTGGCCATGGTCTCTGTTTTGCCGCTGCCCGCCCCGGCGACAACCAGGGTGGGGGCCAGCGGAGCCTCGATCACCGCCTGCTGCTCGATGGTGGGTGCCGGCAGTCCGAGAGCACCCGCTATCTGAAGTGCCGATACGGCGGTTCGGTGGGAGGTGACTGACGGGTTCATGTGCTGACCTGCTTGATGACGTGGATGCGGCATGAGCCGTGCGAACGCGGATCGAGACAGTGCGAACTGATCTCGGCGAGGAAGGTGGCGCCGCCCATACCGGCCGCATCCACGCCGACCCGGGCCCGGAAGGCCTCGATTTCGGCGGGGCTGAAGGCGGGCTGGGTGGGATTGCGGTAGTTCTGCTTGACGGTGCCGGACGACACGATCACGAGCCTCGCGCCGGCAAGGGGCGTGTCCGCCGCAATACCCGTGATTGCCCCCTCGGCGAACGCGAGCTGGTAGGCGCCCAGCTGCGGGTGTTCGACCACCCCGGCATCGCTCGTCGGGTCCCCCTTCCCCGTCTTGAGATCGACGATGACCGCCCGGCCGTCGCTCAGCCGTTCCACCCGGTCGATCGTGCCGGAGAGCACGGCGCCGGCCACCTCGAGCTGGAAGGTGCCTTCCGCACTCAGCAGCTCTCCCCCTGTGCGCTCGAAATCGAGCAGGTAGGACGCGAGGCGGTCGGTGAGCGCACGCGCCTCAACCTTCTGCACCCGGGACTGCCACTCGGCGTCGAACTGCAGTTCGTCCCAGCGCGCTTCGACCCCCTGCCACAGCGCCTGGGGGCTGCGATCGGTGGCGTCTTCCATCACCTTGTGAATAATGGTGCCCAGGTTCGCCGCCGTATTCGAGGTTCCGCCACCGACCTGTCCGATGAGCCAGTGCAATGGGCAGGTCTCGAAGGCGGCCATGCGCGACGGGGAGACACGCACCGCGTCGTCACCGGCCTCCGGGTCGTTGAGCGGGCGCTCTGTGCTGGGCTCGGCCAGGCCGTACCACTGGGTGACGGCGGCGCCGGGCACGTTCTCGGCGGCCAGCCGGGCGAGCGTGGCCGCGGCATCCG
>NZ_JPRS01000106.1 GCF_000738085.1 Cryobacterium sp. MLB-32 | reverse complement strand
GCGCAGATGGCGGAGACCACCGCCAGCCCGGCCGCCCCGGCAGCGCGCAGGGCAGCCGTGTCGGAGAGGGCGACCCCGCCGATGGCGACGCAGGGCAGCGACGTGGTGGCGGTCAGCCGGGCAAAGCCCTCGATGCCGAGCGGCTGCGGGTGGTCCTTCTTGGTGAGGGTCGGCCGGATCACGCCCATGCCGAGGTAGTCGACAGTTCCCGGTGCGAGCGCGTGCACCGCGTCGAGGTGGGCGGGCTGGTTGGCGGTGAGACCGAGCAGCGCGCCCGGCCCGATCAGTGCCCGAACCACGGTGGCGGGCAGGTCGGACTGGCCCACGTGCACACCGTCCACAACGGCACCCACGGCCCGGGCGGCAAGAAAGACGTCGACTCGGTCGTCGATCACGAGTGCGCACCGCCCGGCGGTCAGTCGCGCGGCTTCGAGCAGCAGGGCGTAGAGCTCGCGCGTGGAGGCGTTCTTGTCCCGAATCTGCACGACCGAGACTCCCCCGGCTACCGCGGCCTCGATCACGGCGAGCACCCCTCTGGCGCCGCTCAGGCCGGGGTCGGTCACCAGATAGGTCGAGAGGTCGACGGATGCCCGTGGCCCGGTCATTCGATCATCGCCAGGTTCCGCACGTCCTCCGCACTCACCGAAGCCAGGGCGTCGAGGAAGGCGACCGCGAAACTGCCAGGGCCGTGGGACACCGCCGCCGCCTGATCGGCCGCGATCGTGTACACGGCACACGCCGCCACCGTCGTGGACAGTCGGTCCTCGCCGAGGGCGGCGAAGGCCGCGATCACGGCGCCGAGGGCGCACCCGCCGCCGGTCACCCGGGTCAGCAGCTCGGTCCCGTTGTGCACGCGGACGTCGGTGGCGCCATCCGTCACGAGGTCCACCGGCCCGGACACGGCCACAATGGAGCCGAATCTGAGGGCAAGGTCGCGCGCGGCCGGCCGTGCGGCCTCGACCGAGTCGGTCGAGTCGACGCCGCGACCGCCGGCGCCGGTTCCGGCAAGCGCGAGGATCTCGGACGGATTGCCGCGGATGATGGTGGGACGCAGCGACAGCAGTTCGCCGGCGAGCGCGGTGCGCACCGGCAGCAGGCCGATCGCGACCGGATCGAGCACCCAGGGTGTTCCGGCGAGCGAGGCGGCACGTGCCGCCTCGAGCATGGCCACCCGCTGCTCCGCGTGCGGCGTACCGAGGTTCACCAGCAGTCCCGCCGCGATCGGGGCGAACATCGCCGCTTCGGTCGGCACGTCGGCCATGGCCGCCGAGGCCCCGACGGCCAGGAGCACGTTCGCGGTGAAATTGGTCACCACCGAGTTCGTGATGCACTGCACGAGCGGCGCCGTGCGACGCAGCTCCGCCAGGTGCTCCGCAACGGCGACCGCATGGTTGGTTGACAGACGAGAATTCACTCGGACATCCCTTCGCTAGTACTGACTAGATCAGGTTCAACGGGTTTGTTCTCAGCCGGCTGTTTGCAACGGCACCCCGTGTCACGGTTCCAGACTATGGGTTCAGCGGCAGCTCCCGCGAGGATCAGAGCCGCGCGAGTGTCTGAATATCCTCCAGAAACTCGGCGGCGACCTCGGCGGATACCGTGGTGCGCGTCGACAGGATGGCCGCGACGTAGTCCTCGGTGCTCGGGCCCGCCAGCGCCGGGGATTCCTCATCGGAGTACAGGGCCTTCTCCAGGGCGTTCTGCGAGGCTCGGTGCGCCGCGTATTCGATATCGGCCGGCGAGAACCCCTCGCTCTTCTCCACCAGCGCGGCGAGATCGACCACCCCGGTGACGGCCTCGGGAATGTAGCGTTCCCAGATGGCCTCTCGGGCGGCCACGTCGGGCAGGCCGATCGGAATGACGTAGTCGAAGCGGCCGTGACGCAGGAACGCGGAATCCAGGGCGCGGATGAAGTTGGTGGCACAGACCAGGAGCCGGCCGGGCTGGTCGCGGAAGGCGGGGATGATCTTCAAGAGCTCGTTGGTGACGCCCTGCATCGCGGAGGGCGGGTCGCCCTGCCGCTGGGCGGCGATTTCTTCCACCTCGTCAATGAACACCACGGCGTGCTCAAGCTCGGCGATCTTGAGGAAGGTCTCGCGCAGTGCCCCGGCGAGCCCCTGCGGGTCGGCGGCGAGCCGTGACGGGAAGACTTCGACGAACGACCATTCCAGCCGGGAGGCGATCGCCTTGGCGAAGGTGGTCTTGCCGGTGCCGGGAGGGCCGAAGAGCACCACCGCCTTGGGTGCGGAGACGCCATACTGATCGGCGAGGTCGGGTTTGGCGAGCGGCATCACGAGTCGTCGTTCGAGCAGCTCTTTTTCCTGCTGCATGCCACCCACCCGGCTCCACAGGTCTCGGGGCAGCAGCCGGCCCCCGAGTTCGGTGAGCAGCTTGAGTTCCTGTCGCTGCACCGGAATGTGCCGCTCGAAGTACCGCAGGTTCTTCTTCACCTCGAAGCCGCGATTGATGAAGGCATCCACTCGGGTCTCGGACTCGGGCATGAGGGCCGACAGCTTTGTCATGCCGTGCGGGGCCATCCGCGCTTCAAGGGCTGCGAGAATTGCCGTTCCGATGCCCTGGCTTTGCCAGTCGTGCGCCGTGGCGAGGAAGACGATCCAGCCCTGCGCGTGGGCGGCACGGCCCACGGCCGCACCGACGATCTCCTCACCGTGCACGGCGACGATCGCGTAGTCCTTCTGACAGGAGGCGAGCACCTCGGACAGCCCGTAGACGGGCTCGGTGTCGGAGGCCTTGATTTCCTCCCAGAGTCGCAGGATTCCGTCGAGATCGTCGGGGTGAAAGTCGCGTAGCCGCCAGCCGGTCATTGTGTACCTCACGTCAGTGGATGTGGTGCCACACTATGCCACCGCACGCACGAGTGGCCGGGAGCGCGCGCTCCCGACCACCGCGACAGAGGGTGGTGTCGGCTACTTGCCGGCGCTCACGTCCGCGTCCGTCTGCACGTCGGCGTCCGTCTTCACATCGCCGCCGGCCTTTACATCGTGATCGGCATTTACCTCATGATCAGACTGGATGTGTCCGGCGATGTTCTGGATCTCGGTGCCGTACTCACCGGCGAGGGCCTTGGACTCGATCTGATCCGCGGCGGCGGCCCGCTCGGCGTCGGGCACATCCTTCAGCGCGGTCAGATCATCCCGCAGGTTCGCGGGCAGGTTCGCGAAGAGATCGGGGTTCTCGATCAGCGCCTCGGTCACGCGCTGCGCCGTGCGCTCTGCGCTGCGGTCGGCGTGTTCGCCGGAGTGGTCGCCGGACGGGCCGGCGAGGGCGTGCAGGGCCGCGGTGAGGGGATGCTTCGGGTTATCCTGAACGGCCGTCGCGATCCTCTGCGCATCCGCGCCGTAGCCACCGGCGAGGGCCGTGGTGCCGATCTGGGCGGCGAGCGCGTCACGCTCGGAACCGGATGCCGCGTTGAGCGCTGTGAGGTCGGCCTGCAGGTTCGCGGGCAGGCTCTCGAACACCGCAGGCTGGCCGGCCACGGTCGCGGAGATCCTCTGGGCCTTCTCACCTACGCTGCCTTCCCCGGACGCGGCGGCGCGGAGCTGCTCCCTGACGGCGGCAATAACGTCGTCGGTCGTGTTGGCCTGACCGTCGGCCGCTGTGGTCGTTGTTGCGGATGTTCCCGTGGTGTCGGTCACGTGGTCGAGCGGCGCCGCCTGTGCTCCGACCGCGCCGATTCCCAGCAGGGATCCTGCGGTCATCACGGTGATGGCTCCGCCGAAAATCTTCTTCTTGAGGGGAGTGTTGAACGCCTTGGAGGTGTGGTTCTGGGGCATTTTTTGTTCCTTTCGATAGCTCGTGGCTCCCGACCATCGCCGGAGTGCCACGGGGGCATTGCCCGAGCATAGGTATGCTTTCGTTGCCGAGCCTCCGTGCCAGCTGGGCACTCAGGTTCGCGCCCCCCTTTCGGTGGGCAGCGAACCCCGCCGCCGGCCCCTCGCTCGCTGGTTCTGAGACCGATACCGCGACCTCGGTCGCGGCGGGAACGGGCGAACACCCTCAGCTTTTTCACATGGTTTTCACATGCCCCATGGCAGCACGGGCGTGCTCATCGGATACTCTGTGGGGGTATTACAATTCGATCGGATGCTGACGGTGACGGGTGGTGAGATGGCCGACAACTCTCGCCCACGAGTGACGGTGGCCGCGGTGCTCGCCGTCGTCGCGCTGGCCGCCCTGCTCTTCGGCCTGCTGGCCATGCATTCCGCGAAGACCGGGTATTCCATGAGCATCCCGCTGCCTGAAACGACAGCCGTCGCCGCGCATTCTCCCCTGGCCATGCCCGAGTCGGCCGGGGCATCAGGGACATCAGGCGCAACAGGCGCATCCGTGGCATCCGTGGCATCCGCCACCGTGATGCTGATGCCGGAGGCCCTGTCCGCGAGCATGCACAGCGGGATGTTGGACTGTGCCCTGCTGGCGCTGACCTGCGTGATGTTCGCGGTCGTTGTGCTGCTCGTGCTGCTGCTGCGTCGCCCGGAGCGCCATCGATTACTCCTCGAGACCGGCGGTGCAGACATCCCTGCACCAGAGCCCCACCCGGCACCGCGGCACACCCACCGCCCCACCCTCACCCTGCTGTCCATCTGCCGCACGTAGGCCGAGCCCCGCTCCCGCGACCCCCGTCGCGCTGTTCCGAGGTTCCCCCATGCTCACTCTGATTGGACACACCATGATCACCACACGCACGTCATTTCTCGCCGCCGCCGCCATTGCCGCGGCACTCACCCTCAGTTCCTGCGCGGTCGCGGCCCCCGCTCCCGCCCCGGGGGCGGGGTCAACCTCGAGCCCGTCATCGAGCACGGGAGCCTTCAACGACGCCGACGTTTTGTTCGCCCAGTTGATGATTCCGCACCACGAGCAGGCCGTCGAGATGAGCGACGACCTGCTCGCCAAGGAGGGCGTCGATTCCCGGGTCACCGACATCGCGACCGCCATCAAGGCCGCCCAGCAGCCCGAAATCGATCAGATGCAGGGCTGGCTCACGCAGTGGGGCGCCGAGGAGACCGACCCCAGCGGCATGGGCGGTATGGGCGACATGGGCGACGGCGGTATGGGTAACGGCTCGAACGGCATGATGAGCGACGATGACATGATGGCCCTGCGCGACTCCTCAGCAGCGGATGCGGGCGCGCTCTTCCTGCGGCAGATGATCATGCACCACGAGGGGGCGATCGTGATGGCGAAGGCCGAGATCGCCGACGGGGAGAGCGCCGAGGCACAGGCCCTCGCGGAGGCGATCGTGTCCTCACAGACCGCCGAGATCGCCCAGATGAACGACCTGCTCGCAGCCCTCTAGCACCGCCGGGATTCCGTCGTCGCGAGGCGACGGAATCCCCGTTCAGGCCTGTCGGCGCGTTCGCACGGCCTCAATGAGCTGCGGCACGACCGTGAACAGGTCACCGACGACGCCGAAGTCGGCCACCTCGAACAGCGGGGCATCGGCGTCTTTGTTGATCACGACGATCGTCTTCGCGCTCTGCATACCGGCACGATGCTGGATCGCTCCGGAGATGCCGAGGGCGATGTAGAGGTCCGGAGACACGGTCACGCCCGTCTGGCCGACCTGCCTGTTGTGGTCGCAGTAGTCGGCGTCGACGGCGGCGCGAGACGCCCCGACGGCGGCACCGAAAACATCCGCCAGCTGCTCCACGAGCGTGAAATTCTCCCGCGAGCCGAGGCCGCGCCCGCCGGACACCACCACGCTCGCCGACATGAGGTCGGGCCGGTCGGTTGCGGCGGTCTCGGCGTGCACCGCGGTGATCTGCGCCGCATGCGCGCCGTTGAGGCTGATCGCCAGATCGACTCGTTCCGGTTCGGTGGCCGGTACCGTGCCCGCTATGGAGTGCGGACGAATCGTCACGACGGGCAGGGACTTGGCTGCCGCCCGCACGATGTAGGCACCGCCGAGGGCCTGCATGGTGGCCACGATGCCGTCGTCGGTCGATTCGATGTCGACGGCATCGTTGATGAGCCCCGCGGCGAGACGCACGCTGAGCCGCGCGGCAATTTCCCGGCCCGCGATGCTCGCGGTGATCAGCACGCCCTCCACGGCGCCGGCCGCTGCCACGGCGGCCTCAAGCGCGGCCACGGCCGGCGTGATCAGCAGGGTTTCGGCCTCATCCGCTTCAGCCACATACACGCGCTGGGCCCCGAGCGCCCCGAGCGCGGCGACGAGCGCGTCGCCGGTGCCGGGGCGGCCGACGAGAACCGCACTGGGCTCGCCGAGTCGTGCGGCAGCGGCCAGAAGTTCCCCGGTGACGGCGGTGAGCGTTCCCTGCGAGTGCTCGGCGAGCACGAGAATCTGTCCCATGATGGTGTCCTTCACATTCGGGTTCGGTCAAGTTGGGTTCGGTCGAGTCGGTTCGGTCGAGTCGATCTAGAGGAGCTTGGCGGCGACCAGGAAGTCGGCGAGCTGCGTGGCACCCGTGCCGTCATCCGTGATCACGGTGCCGGCACTGCGCTGCGGTCGGGCCGTCACGTCGCGCACGAGCGACCAGGCGTGGGCGCCGCCGAGTTCTGTCGGTTCGAGCCCGAGGTCCGCGGCGGAGAGTGTGGTCAGGGGCTTCTTCTTCGCTCCCATGATGCCGCGGAAGGTGGGAAAGCGGGGGTCGGGGGCCTGCTCGGTCATGGAGATGATTGCGGGCAAGTGGGCCCGAACATCGAGGGAACCGTCCTCAACCGCACGGCTGCCGCTCACGATATCGCCGTCCACGACCACCGTGCTCAGGAAGGTGAGCTGGGCCAGGTCGAGCCGTTCCGCGAGCATGGCCGGGATCGCACCCGTGGCACCGTCGGTCGACTCCGTGCCGGCGATCACCAGGTCGAAGTCCAGGGTGCGCAGCGCGGCGGCGAGCGCAGCCGATGTCTGCAGGGCATCTGAGCCGGCGAAGGCCGCATCCGTCACCAGCATCGCCGAATCGGCGCCCATGGACAGCGCCTTGCGGAGCACATCCACGGCCCCGGGCGGCCCCATTGTCAGCACCGTCACCGTGCCCTTGTGTGCCTCACGGAGCTGCAGCGCCGTCTCGACCGCCCGCTCGGTGATCTCGTCGATGACGGCCGAGGCAGACTCCCGATCGACGGTACCGTCGGCCCGAAGGGTGCGTTCGCCCCAGGTATCGGGGACCTGCTTGACCAGAACAACGATCTTCATGTGCTTCTCTCCTTCGAGGGCGGCGGCGTGCGTCTTGACCAAGATACTAGGAAGACCTAGTAATTACTAGGTCTTCCTAGTATCTTGGCTGAGACAGCACAAGGACGTCGCTACGGAAAGCAGGTTCGGCATGGTTCGCGAATTGACGCACTTCATCGGGGGCACGCACGTTGCCGGCACATCGGGCCAGTTCTCCGATGTTTTCGATCCCAACACCGGCCTGGTTCAGGCTCGTGTGCCGCTCGCCAGCCGGGAAGAGACCGAGGCCGCGATCGCCAACGCCGAGGAAGCACAACTCGCCTGGGGTGCGTGGAACCCGCAGCGGCGCGCCCGCGTGCTCATGCGCTTCCTCGACCTCGTGAACGCCGAAATGGACTCCCTCGCGCGCCTGCTGTCCTCCGAGCACGGCAAGACGATCGCCGATGCGAAGGGCGATATCCAGCGCGGCCTCGAGGTGATCGAGTTCGCCGCCGGAGGCCCGCATCTGCTCAAGGGCGAGTACAGCACCGGGGCAGGCACCGACATCGACGTCTACTCCATGCGCCAGCCGCTCGGCGTGGTCGCCGGCATCACCCCCTTCAACTTTCCGGCGATGATCCCGCTGTGGAAGGCCGGGCCCGCTCTCGCGAGCGGTAACTCGTTCATCCTCAAGCCGTCGGAGCGCGACCCGTCTGTGCCGCTGCGCATCGCCGAGCTGTTCCTTGAGGCGGGACTTCCTGCCGGGGTCTTCAACGTGGTGAACGGCGGCAAGGACACGGTCGACGCCCTGCTGGAGGATTCTCGCGTGAAGGCGATCGGCTTTGTCGGTTCCACACCGATCGCTCAGTACATCTACGAGCGGGCCGCCGCCAACGGCAAGCGAGCGCAGTGCTTCGGCGGCGCCAAAAACCACATGATCGTCATGCCGGACGCCGACCTCGACATGGTCGCCGACACGCTGATCGGTGCCGGCTACGGGGCCGCCGGCGAGCGCTGCATGGCCATCTCGGTTGCCGTTCCCGTGGGCAAGGCCACGGCGGATGCCCTCGTAGCCAAGCTCATCGAGCGCGTGAAGACAGTGAAGGTCGGCCACTGCCTCGATGAGAAAGCCGACTACGGCCCCCTCATCAATCAGCCGGCCGTGGATCGAGTCTCCGAGTACATCCAGGTGGGTATCGACGAGGGCGCCGACCTCGTGGTCGACGGTCGGGATTTCCGTCTCGACGGTTACGAAAACGGTTTCTTCATGGGCCCGAGCCTGTTCGACAACGTGACGGCCGACATGCGCATCTACCTTGAGGAGATCTTCGGTCCCGTGCTGATCATCGTTCGCGCCGACAACTACGAGGAGGCCCTCCGCCTGCCGAGCGAGCACGAATACGGAAACGGCGTCTCGATCTACACCAACGACGGTGGCACCGCGCGGGACTTCGCCGCCCGCGTCAACACCGGCATGGTGGGCGTCAACGTGCCCATCCCCGTGCCGATCGCGTACCACTCGTTCGGCGGGTGGAAGCGTTCCGGCTTCGGCGACCTCAATCAGCACGGCCCGGATTCGTTCCGGTTCTACACCAAGACCAAAACGGTCACCTCACGCTGGCCCAACGGTGTCAAGGATGAGTCCAGTTTCGTCATTCCGACGATGGGTTGAGCATGTTCCAGCTGACGGATGAACAACAGGACATCGTGGAGATGGTGCGCGACTTCGCCACGACAGCGCTCGCCCCGCACGCCGTGGAATGGGACGCGACGAAACACTTCCCCATCGACGTGCTCGAGGAGGCGGGCGGCCTCGGCATGGGCGGCATCTACGTCAAGGAAGATGTGGGCGGCTCCGGCCTCACCCGAAGCGATGCCGCGCGAATCTTCGAGGAACTCGCCAAGGGTGACCCCACGATTGCCGCCTACATCTCCATCCACAACATGGTGGCCTGGATGATCGACACCTTCGGCACCGACGAGCAGCGCACCGAATGGATCCCGGGGCTGGCCGCGATGACGGCTCTCGGCAGCTACTGCCTGACCGAACCCGACGCCGGATCTGACGCGGGTGCCCTGCGCACCCGGGCCGTGCGTGACGGCGACGAGTACGTGCTGAACGGGGTGAAGCAGTTCATCTCCGGCGCCGGCTCGTCGAGCGTGTACATCGTGATGGCCCGCACGAGCGACACCGGCAACCAGGGCATCTCGGCGATCATCGTTCCGGCCGGAACCCCGGGGCTGTCCTTCGGTCCGAACGAGAAGAAGATGGGCTGGAACGCCATGCCCACCGCCCAGGTGATTCTGGAAGACGTGCGGGTGCCCGTGACACACCGTCTCGGCGCAGAGGGCGACGGCTTCGGCATCGCCATGAAGGGCCTCAACGGCGGGCGCATCAACATGGGCGCCTGTTCTCTCGGCGGGGCCCAATGGGCGCTCGACCAGACCGTGGCCTATCTCAAGGAGCGTCAGGCTTTCGGCAAACCGCTGATCGCCCAGCAGGCCCTGCTGTTCGAACTCGCCGACATGGACACCGAACTCGAAACCGCCCGCACCATGATCTGGCGCGCGGCGGATGCCCTCGATCGTGGCGCGCCCGACCGGGTGAGACTCTGCGCCATGGCCAAGCGTGTGGCCACCGACACCGGCTTCTCGGTGGCCAATCGGGCCATCCAGCTGCACGGCGGCTACGGCTACCTCAGCGAGTACGGAATCGAGAAGGTCGTGCGCGACCTTCGCGTGCACCAAATCCTCGAAGGAACCAATGAGATTATGCGCCTGATCATCGGCCGCAGCCTGGCGGACGCCTCGTGACCGCCGCGCAGGAACCGGAGCCCGAGGTACTCGTGCGCCGGGAGGGCGGCATCGGCCACCTCATCCTGAACCGCCCGAAGGCCATGAACGCCCTCACCCACGGCATGATGATGACCATCGGTCGCACGCTCACCGAGTGGGCGACGGATGACGCGGTGCACGCCGTGCTCCTCACGGGGGCCGGGGAGCGCGCGCTCTGCGCCGGCGGCGACATCGTGGCGATCTACCGCGACACCGTGGCCGGCGGTACCGGGACCGAGACGTTCTGGGCCGGCGAGTACCCGGTGAATCTGCAGATCGCCCGGTATCCCAAACCCTTCATCGCGGTGATGGACGGACTCGTGCTCGGCGGCGGCGTGGGCGTGTCCGCGCACGCCGCCGTGCGCATCGTCACCGAACGCACCAAGGTGGGGATGCCGGAGACAGCGATCGGCTTCGTGCCCGATGTCGGGGGCACCTATCTGTTCTCGCGCTCCCCCGGCGAACTCGGCACGCACCTCGCCCTCACGGCCGGCACGGCCACGGGCGCCGACGCGATCATGCTCGGTCTCGCGGACCGATTCATGCCCAGCGAGAACCTGCCTGCCCTCGTGCGGGCCCTCGAACAGATGAGCCACGTGGACGACCTGCCGGCGACACTGGACTCCGTCACCGAGACGCCGCCCCCGGCGCCCCTCCTCGCGTCCGTGGCGTGGATCGACGCCTGCTACTCGGCACCGACGGCGGAGCTCATCGTGGCAAACCTGCAGCAGTCCACCAGCGCGGATGCCCGCGCCACGGCGGACGCCATTCTGGCCAAGTCCCCCACCGCGGTGAAGGTGACACTCGAATCCCTGCGCCGCGCCCGACAGCTGCCCAGCCTGGAAGCGGTCCTCGAACAGGAATTCCGCGTCTCGATACACAGCCTCAAGCGGCCGGACTTCCGTGAGGGTATTCGCGCCATGGTGATCGACAAGGATCGAACCCCGCAGTGGTCACCCGGCACACTCGAGGACGTCAGCGATGACGAGGTCGCCTCGCACTTCACCGACCTCGGTCCGGATGAGCTTCGCCTCACGGAGCTCGCCCGCCCCCACACGAATTGAACAGGAGAGTGTCATGAGCACACGAATCGCATTCATCGGGCTGGGCCACATGGGCGGGCCCATGGCGGCCAACCTCGTGGCGGTCGGCCACACGGTCACCGGGTTCGACCTGGTGCCGGCGGCGCTCGAACAGGCCACCATCAATGGAATCACCGTGGCGGAGTCCGCGGCCGCGGCCGTAGCCGACGCTGAGGTCATCATCACGATGCTGCCGAGCGGGCGGCACGTGCTCGGCGCATACCAGGGCGATGAGACCACCCCCGGGCTGATCGCATCCGCTGCCCCGAACACGCTCTTTCTGGAGTGCTCGACGATTGATGTGGACGATGCGCGTACTGCGCGGGACCTCGCGGTCGCGGCGGGTCACCGTGGTCTGGATGCCCCGGTGTCGGGCGGCGTGGGCGGGGCGACGGCCGGCACCCTCACCTTCATGGTGGGAGCGGAGGCTGCGGACTTCGAATCGGCGAAGCCGGTGCTCGAGGTAATGGGGGCCCGAATCGTGCACTGCGGCGGCTCGGGTGGTGGTCAGGCCGCCAAGATCTGCAACAACATGATCCTGGGCGTCTCCATGATCGCCGTGAGCGAGGCGTTCGTGCTCGGTGAGAAGCTGGGACTGACGCACGAGGCCCTCTTCGATGTGGCGTCGGCGGCGTCGGGCCAATGTTGGGCGCTCACCACGAACTGCCCCGTGCCCGGGCCGGTGCCCACGAGCCCGGCGAACCGCGATTACCAGCCCGGTTTCGCCGGTGCCCTGATGGCCAAAGACCTCGGTCTCGCCGTCAACGCCCTCGAAAGCACCGGGGTGAGTGCCGAGCTGGGCACGTTGGCCGCCGCCATCTACCGCCGCTTCGCCGAGGAGGACGGCGGTAGCGGCCAGGACTTCTCGGGCATCATCAACACCATTCGCGCCAATTCAGCGGTCACCAACTACGCGACACCTCACTCCTGCCAGTACCCCGCCTTGCCGAGCAGCTGTGTCTCCCGACCGGCGTCGGCGGGCACGGCGACCTCGGGCGGGAAAACGCCCATCTCGCGCCAGCCGTCGATCTGGGGCACTATCTCCTCCCACAGGTTGTCGACGAGCGTGTCGCCCAGGCGGAAGGGCACCTCGATCAGCCGGGCGATCGACCAGGCCTGGAATGCCCGATACACACTCACGTGCTGCAGGTACTCGGCGAGTGGAAAGTCGCCGTAGCTGAGGTGCACGACCTTCTCGGGGTCGAGGTCGGCGGTGATGGCGGCCGTCGCACGGTCGTTCAGCCGGTCGTAACTGGCCACCGGATCGTCCCCGAGCAGGTCGCCGTCGTAGGTTGTGCCGGCGTCCTCGATGGTGCGGCCCGCAAGCACGTCGGGAACCCAAGCCTCGTCCCGGGCGTGGGACGCCAGAACGTCCCGCAGCGTGGGATTCGGCTTCTGGGACCATTCGGCAGGGGCGGCCAGCCCGAGCTGCTGCGGGGTGATCCGGTCGACGACGGAGCGCAACGCGGCATCCGCCTGAAGGAACAACTCTGCCTGCTTCATGCCCGGGATGCTAGCACGCGTGCAGGCACCGCCCCGCTGGTCGAGGCGCGAGGAACGAGCGATCGAGCTGGTCGGGCGCTTCGCGCCATCGTGGGAGGGGGAGATGCGCCGCGGTTTCCCCATTCCGCTGGTCGAGGAACGCCGTCTACGGCGCCGGTTGTCGAGCCTGTCGAGACACGAGACACGAGACACGGGACACGGTGAGCCGAGTTTGAGAGTCAGGTTGCGCGGTCTCGAGACGCTCGTTCCTCGCTCCTCGACCAGCGAGATGGGGAGAGGCGCCGTATCTCCTTAGGAGACCTGGCAAGACGGTCCTTAGACCCGGGTCCGGTCCGAGGGCCGGCTCGCGCGGTCTCAATCTCGACAGGCTCGATCCAAGCGCTCCTTCGTCGCGCCTCGACCAGCGAGAGGGGGAGAGGCGCTGCATCTCCTGAGGCGGGGGAAAAGCGCCGCGGTTTCCCCATTCCGCTGGTCGAGGAACGCCGTCTACGGCGTGTCTCGAGACCCGGTGAGCCGAGTCTGAGAGTCAGCTTGCGCGGTTTCGATCTCGACAGGCTCGATCCAAGCGCTCCTTCGTCGCGCCTCGACCAACGAGTTGGTCAGCGGGCGGTGGCCAGCATGTAGGGCACCGCGTCGCGCTTGCGGTGCTCGTCGAGCAGCTGGGCACAGCGGATGAACCCGAGGTGGGAGTACGCCTGCGGGTGGTTTCCGAGGTGGATCTCCGTGGCGGGGTCAAACTCCTCGGATAGCAGGCCGGTGGGTCCGGTGAGGGTGACCAACTGGTCGAACAGGGCCTCGGCCTCGTCGAACCGGCCGGTGAGCAGATACGCCTCGATCAGCCACGTCGTGCAGATGTGGAAGCCGCCCTCGAGACCCGGGAGGCCGTCGTCGTAGCGGTAGCGGAACACCGTCGGGCCGACGCGCAGTTCGCGTTCGACCGCGCTGACGGTCTGGTAAAAACGCGGGTCGTTCACGTCGAGCAGCCCGGACAGACCGATGTGCAGCACGGCGGCGTCGAGGTCAGGGCTGTCGTAGGCCACGGTGTACGACTTCACGTCGTCATCCCAACCCTCGATCAGCACGTCTTCGCGAATCGTCTCGGCGAGCAGCTCCCAGTGCGGCTCGGGCGTGCGGCCGTGTCGGGCGGCGACACGGAGAGCGCGGTCGATCGTGACCCAGCACATGGTCTTCGTGTAGGTGTGGTGGCGCGGGGAGCGACGGGCCTCCCAGATGCCATGGTCGGGTTCCTGCCAGCGGCTCTCGACCGCGTCGACCATCTGCCCCAGGAGACCCCACTGGAAATCGGTCAGTTCTCCGCGACGCGCGCTGAGCGTGTCGATGAGTTCGGCAATCGGACCGAACACGTCGAGCTGCACCTGATTGTCCGCGGCGTTGCCGATACGCACCGGACGTGAGCCGGCGTAGCCGGGCAGCGACTCGAGGCTGGCTTCAGTCGAGAGCGAGTACCCCGAGACCGAGTAAAGCGGATGCAGCCACTCGGCGCCCGGGCTGCGCTGCAGGATTCCATCGAGCCACTGCAGGAAGCCTTCGGCCTCGACGGTGGACCCGAGGTCGACGAGCGCCTTCACGGTCATGGACCCGTCGCGGAGCCAGCAGTAGCGGTAATCCCAGTTGCGGGTTCCGCCGATGCCCTCGGGCAGGGACGTGGTCGACGCGGCCAGGACCGCACCGGTGGGCTCGTACGTCAGGGCGCGCAGCACGAGGGCCGAACGCCCCACGAGGGCCGGCTTCACGTTCGGAAGCGTGAGCTTGCCGACCCAGGCGCGCGACGATGCCGCGACGGCCGCGCGGCGTTCGGGCTCCCCAGCCGCGTCCGGAGCCAGGGAATCGGTGTCGCCGCAGCGCAGGTTGAGCACAACCGGTCCCTTCGACAGGTCAACGACGGCGGTTGCCGTGGCGTTGCGCCCGTCGGAGGTGATCGCGAAGTCGACGCCCGGCGACGAGAGTGTGATCGGATCGGACGTGCCGGTGATGTGCACGCCCACGGCATCCGCATGCATGTTGAAGTAGGCCGCCGAGTAGTCGGGGCGCGGCGCGAAGATGATCTTGGCCGAGCCGGTGCCCGTGAGTACGCGCACGAGGTTCGTGATGCCGAGCGGTGACGGTTCGATGTAATCCTTCACCGTGACATCCGCCCAGCGCGTCTCCACGATCATCGTGTTGTCGAGGTAGCGCTGTCCGAGCACCCGGGACTTCTTCACGGGCTCGATCGAGAAGTGGCCGGCCTCATCGCTGCCCAGAATACTGGCGAACAGCGATCCGGAGTCGGGCAGCGGATGCGTCATCCAGCAGATGCGGGCATCCGGGGTGACGAGTGCCGTCGTGGTGCCGTCGCCGATCATGGAGTGGCGCTCGATGGCCACGACCTCCTGACCGAACAGCCAGTCCTTGCGCAGCTCGAAGAGCAGCGCCAGCATCTGCGCCAAAACCTCGGGGCCGCTGATGTGGTGCGCTGCCACGGATTCGCCGGCACCGACGCGCACGCCCATGTCGGGACCGTGCAGGGTGTTCATGGCGTGCTCGTCACTGGCCGCGTCACCGGCGAAAAAGGCTGCGCTCACACCCAGGCGGGTGCGCAGCCGATCCAGGGCGATGCCGGAGTCCTCGGCCTCGCCAGAGGTGGCGGCGGCGGCGAAGAACTCGGAATCGAATTCGGCTCCGTGCGAGCCGACGAGGTGCACCTCGCGCGGAAGACGCGAATCGGCCGCGAGGTCACGCAACGGGCGTCCGGACAGCACGGCCGTGTGGGTGTTGGGCAGGGCGGCCAGGGCGCGCAACGCCGTGGCAGATTCGGCCAGCGGCTGCGAGGGAACGGCCGAATCGCCGTGATAGGACAGCGTGCCGCCGTAGTTGCACGCAACGAGCAACGACGGTGTGCGGGCCAGCTGTTGAAGGTCTTGCAGCAGTCCGAGTGACAGGCCTGCAACGGAGCGGGGAAGATGGCTCGAACGAATCAGGCTTTGTGGCATTGCGTGAGTCCTTGGGGCTGGATTTCGGGGCAGGGAACATACCGTTGTGCCGTAATCGGAAGAGTCCCGATTCTCGATAGTGTCACCCAGTCAGCTATTACAAGAATCGCTGACGCGAATCGAGCGCTATCTCTCAACCCATGAACGAAGGTTAGACCTTCTTCAC
>NZ_JPRS01000105.1 GCF_000738085.1 Cryobacterium sp. MLB-32 | reverse complement strand
CAGCCCAACGACTCGGTTCCGCAGTCGTTGACTGATTTCCCACTCGTCGCCCACCTGAATCAGATGGCGCGACATCCGCTCGGTCGACAATCCCGCAATTTCCCGGGTTGAATACCGTGCCTCGGATGTTCGTCTCACGGCCTCTGTCGATACGTCCGAGGCAATGACGCTGCCCGCGATTCCTTGTTCTTCGAGCAGCATTGCCAGGCTGTAGGCCTCCTGACCGTTGGCGCAGCCGGCGCTCCACAGGGTAATCGGCTGTGTGAGGACGGGAAGGATGTTTCGCGCGAGCACGTCAAAGTAATCCGGATGCCGGAAGAAACTCGTCTCCTGCACGGTGATGCGGTTGATGAGGTTTTGGCGCAACGACGGACGGGCAGTCAGCTCCCGGTAATAGCCCTCGGGGCTGAGCCCGAGCGCAGCGGCCTCATCACGAATACGTCCTCGGAGCCGGGCGCGGTGGCTCGACGCTGTCTGGAGGCCGACCGTCGCTTCCAGCAGGGCCGCCACGAGGTCGATAATGGCGTCCGATGGGTCCACGGCCATCATGCCTGCACCAGGGCCGAGGCCCGCTTGATAGCCGGCGCGAGCTGATTCAGGGGCAGCAGGCTGCTGAGCGCCCCGAGCTGCTGCGCGGCCTGCGGCATCCCGAAAACCGCGGAAGACGCTTCGTCCTGGCCGAACGTTTGCCCACCGGCGCGCTGCAATGCCAGCAGGCCCCTCGCCCCGTCATCGCCCATTCCGGTCAGGATCACCCCCACGCCGGCGGACCCCGCGTGGACGGCGACCGAGCGAAAAAGCTCGTCAGCCGACGGCCGGTGAAGCGTGACCGGACCCGAGGACAGTTCTGTGCGGAGGCCTGCGGCCAGCCTCAGGTGCTTGTGTCCGGGAGCCAGATAGACGTGTCCGGGTTGCAGTATTTGGTCGTGCGTTGCCATCTCCACGGGCAACGCCGATTCCCGTGACATCCAACCCACAAAACCGTCGATGAAATCCGGATGCAGGTGCTGCACAACCAGAATCGGGGCGCGCAGCTCCTCCAGGCCGGCCAAAACCTCGGCCAGGGCTCTCGGGCCGCCGGTCGACGCCGCGAGCGCAACGACGGCCTGCCGCACGGAGGGTGTCGAGCCGCGCCGAGCCGAGCGCGCCAGATGTCCGCGCGGATGCCGAATGGCCTGGACCGTGCTCAGCCGACGGATGGTGCGCCGCAACTGGGCTTCCGCATCCGCGTTCCACTGGGTCGGGGTGGGAAGGGTCTCGAGCGCCCCGGCGACGAGCGCTTGAATCGCCAGCAACGACTGTCGATTCTCGATCCGCGGCGACAGCACGAGAATGGGTGTCGGCCTGAGCGCCATGACCAGTTCAATGAAACGCTGCCCGGTGCCATCGTCGGTGCTCAAGCTCAGCACGATGACGTCGGGCGCCTCCCTGCTCACGACACGCACCGAGACCGCCCCGGTGACCGTCTGAGCGCAGACCACCACCTCACCCCTGACCTGCAGGGCACGGGTCAGTGCGCCGTTCCGGCTCGGGGTGTCCTCCACGATCAGGACCCGCACTGCGGTGGCATCACAGCGGGTCATGGCCTCACTCCGATCACGCGGTTCACGGCGAGGAGGAGGCTGCCCTCGTCGACCCCGCTCTTCAGGAGGTAGCCGTCGGCACCCACGTCGAGTCCGCGCCGATGGTCAGCATCGCTCGCCCGCGAACTCAGGATCAACACCGGGATGTTGGCCAGGGAAGCGTGCGAGCGCACGGCCTGCGTCAGTTCAAAACCGTTCACATTGGGCATCTCAATGTCGGTGAGGATGAGTTCACACGGTTCCTGGGTCAGCTGCGCCCAGGCATCCGCTCCGTCGACCGCCACCCGAACGACAAACCCGGCCCGTTCAAGGATATTGCGCTGAAGTTCGCGGATGGTCAGGGCGTCATCAACCACGAGGATTCGCTGCGCGGACACCGTCGACGTGGGTGACCGCGACGGCAGGAACCGGCCAGGACCCGTTGCGCGGGCTCGCTGGATGAGTCCGGGTGGGTCGAGCACGATCAGCACCGAGTCATCCGGCTCGACGCTTGCGCCGGCGATGGCCGGAAGATGAACCATGAGGCCGCTGAGGCCTTTGACCACGACGTCGCGCTGGCCCATGAGCCGATCTACCTGGAAGCCGTGTCGACGGTTCGTGTCGGCCAGAACCACGATCGGTCCCGTGCAGGGCTCGCTCGACGGCAGGCCGAGCGCGTCGGACAGCGTGGACACAGGGATGGGCTGCCCGTCGAGCACGACGACCGGTCCCCCCTCGGAACTGGACCCGTTCGTCGGGTCATAGCGCTGCGACACCACCACGCGGTGAAAGGGCAGGGCGAAAACCTGCCCGCTGGATTCCACGAGGAGGCAGCGCATCACGGCGAGGGTGATGGGCACGATAACGCGAAATTCGGTGCCCCGCCCCAGGAGCGACACCACCTCGACACGACCATGCGACGCTTCAACGCTTGTTCGAACCACGTCGAGGCCGACCCCGCGACCGGACACGTCACTCACGGAAGTCGAGGTGGAGAGTCCGGCCCGAAAGATGAGGTCGGTGAGCTCGGCCTCGTCCATTCCATCGGTGTCGATACCACGTCGTTCGGCCTGCTCCCTGACCTGGCCGGTGTCGATGCCGGCGCCGTCGTCGCTCACAACGATGATGACCTCGGACCCCACCTGCATTGCATGCAGGGCAATGGCGCCTTCTGCCGGCTTGCCCTGCGCCGCTCTGACCTCGGCTGACTCGATGCCGTGGTCGACCGCATTGCGCACCAGATGCAGGAGGGTCTCGGACAGCGCTACCAGCACCCCCCTGTCCAATTCGGTGTCTGCCCCCTGCACGTCCCAGTGCACGGGTTTGCCCTCGGCGCGCGCGAGGTCGCGAACGGCGCGCTGCAGCCTGTCGGTGATGGTCGCCAGGGGCACCATCCGAGTGCGCATGGCGCGATCCTGCAGTTCATTCAGGGTGCGGGACAGCTCGGTGAACTCATTCGTGAGAGTGGGATCCACTCCGAAGGTGTCGATCATCATCCGGCCGAGTCGGAGGTGAGCGGATGCGGACTCGCCGATCAGCCGCACCATCTCGTCGAGCCGCTCCAGCGGGACCATCACGACGGCGCTGGATTCGGGGGCCTGGCCGGGCGGAAGCGGTTGGAGACCCGGAGCCTTCGGAGCCTTCGGTGCCTCCGGTGCCTCTGGTGCCTCTGGTGCCTCTGGTGCCTCCGCGGCACGATCCGGTGCCGTTATCGGCGTCCGCCCCGCTGCGGCGACGGCGGGCCCCGCAGCGACCGAATCGAGGATGCACCGGCTCAAGCGGTCGGCCCCGGCGAGGAGCAGATCGATGATGTCGGGTGTGACCACGTGTCGCCCCGCCCGGAGATCGTCAACAACTTCCTCAAGCTCATGCGCGATCGCGCTGATCTCGGGCAGCCCGGCAACGGCGGACGATCCCTTCAGCGTGTGCAATTCCCGAAACACGGAACGGATGAGAGTCTCGTCTCCGCCGTTCTTCTCCAGCTCGAGCAGAAGCTGTTCGAGGTGAGCGAGTCGAACGTCGGCCTCCTGAACGAAGAGCGCTCGAATCTCCGCCAGCTCAAGCCCGCTCATCGGCGGACGCCGTTCGTGGAGACCCCGGCGCGGGCGATCTCGCGTCGGGATCGTTCTCCCCCGTTCCGCCCACCGGCCAGGAGCGTGTCGAGGTCGAGCAGAACCACGACCTGTCCACCCACGATGTAGCTTCCGTCGGTGCCCGACAACACGGAGGGGCCAACGCATTCACCGAGACTGGCGCGCTCGGGCAAGGCCGTTGATGTGAGCCCGACCAGTCCCTCCGGGGATTGCAGAACAAGCACGAACGCACACGGCTCCGCGGCACCCAGGCCGAGCAGGGCACTCGTGTCGAGCAGCGGCACGATCTGGCCGCGCAGGCTGAACAGGCCGAGCACGGTTGAGGGGCCCGTGACCAGCGGCGTCAGCATCGGTGCGGCCACGACCTGCCGTACACGGTCGACGGGAACGGCGTAGACATCAACCCCCACGGGGGCGAGCACGACGTGCAGTTCGGTCATGGGCGATTGCTGCTGACGTCTGCGGTGGCTTTGAGGTTCTGCGCCAATTCCGCGAGGTGGTTGGCCGAGCCGGCGATCTGCCGAGCGGTCAGGGATACCTGGCGGCTGGCATCCGTGAGCTGTTCCATCGTCTCAACCACCTGGGCGGTCGCGCTGCGCTGCTGCTGGGTAGTGAGGCTCACCTGTTCATTGGCGTCGGTGACGGCCTCAAGCAGGATCAGGCCGTGCTGCATCTGTTTGGCACCGGTTTCCATCGCTATCACGGTTGCATTGGTCTCGCGCTGCACCGCCGCAACGATCACGGCAATGTCCCGAGAGGATGACTTGGACCGCTCGGCAAGGCGTCGCACCTCGTCCGCAACAACCGCAAACCCGCGGCCGTGCTCGCCCGCCCGGGCCGCCTCGATCGCGGCGTTGAGGGCGAGCAGATTGGTCTGGTCCGCGATGTCGTTGATGAGAACGAGCAGCGCGTCGATGTCAGTGACCCTTTCGGCGAGGGCGACAGTGCGCTCGCTCGACAGGGTGATGCTGGTCTCGGCCTTTTCCAGGTTGGCGCGGGTCTCCGACGTCTGGCGCTCGACCGCATCGACGGTCTCCACGATGGATGCCGACGACCGGGCCAGTTCTTCTGTCGTGGCTGTCACCTGTGTGACGGCGGCACTCTGCTGGGTCGTGATGGCGGCCAGCTCCTCTGACGACGCGGAGAGCTCCGTCGCCGCCTGCGTCACCTCGACGCCGGCTGTGTCCAGTTGGCCGATGAGGGCCTCCATGGTCGACACCATCGTATTGAACGATTCCGCCAGAACGATCGTCTCGGTGGCCCCGTCGGGTACGGCACGCACCGCGAAGTCGCCCTCGGTCACCCGCTGCGCCATGGCTGTCAACCGACTGATGGGACGTACGGCTCTCATCGCCAGGCCGATCGACACGACGAGGGCCAGTACCGCGCCCACGGCGACGAACAACAGGGCCTTCCACCTCTGCTCGGCCACGGGGGCCAGCACGTCGTCCGCCGTCTGGTTCACGACGAGAACCCAATTCAGATTCTTCACGAAGTCGTAGCCGCCGATGGTGTCGACGCCGTCGGCATCAACGAATCTCGCCCAGCCGGAGCCTTCGGAACTGAGGGCATCACGTGTGGCCTGGTTGTCGATCTTCCTGCTGAGCACACCGGCACTGAGCAGGGCACTGATGTTGTCCGCCGTGATCCTGCTGTCAAAGATCAGATTGTTCTCAGCGTCGGACACCTCGATCCGGGCACTCGTTTCTCCTCCGGCGGCGAACTGCTTCGACAGCTCCAGGGGATTCAGATTGGCGACCACGGCGCCTCTCACGGTGCCGTCCGCGTTAAGGATGGGCTCGGCCAGAATCCAGTCGATGCCGCCCTGCCTTTCCACGAAAGAGGTCGTCACCGCCGTACCGGAGATCACCTGCGGGAACCACGGCTCTCCGGCGACAGACAGCTCGGTGCCCGGCGGACTCGAGGACTGAACCTTGCCCGCGGCGTCCGTCACCGCGATCATCTGATAGGCGCCGTCCGACGCCCCCACGGTTGTGGCCACGAGTTGGGCGGTGTCAGCGTTGTCGAGCTCGCCCCTCACAGATTCAGCGATGACCATGATGTCGGCGTGCCGCCCGTCAATCCAGGCGTCCACTTTCACGGCGCGCGTAGAGGCAAGAGAGACTCCCTCGTCCTGGGCGGCCGCGGTAAGGGCAGCCGACGAGCTCGCCGTCATGAGCAGCGCCAGCACCACCATCAGGGGCAGCGCCACGGCGAGCATGGCGGCCACGAGCTGCGCACCGAATCGACGAGGAACGATGTGCCAGCGCTCGCGTCCCAGGGTGGCCATGTCGTGCACCGGTCTTTCTGCTGCGCATGATTCGCGCGGACCACGGTGCAGTCTGTAGGCCCAGTCTGCTCAGCGGCTCGCCTCCGGCCGAGACGCCCCTGTCGATCACACGTGCGTCGCCTCCGCAATAACCAAGGAGGTTATCAGAAGCAAATTTAGCATGATACCGCATAATCTATACTGAAAAAACACAGTCATTACCCCAGAACAAGGGCCAATTGTGGGCGGCGTGCCGACGCAGTTACGCTCTGACCATGGGTCATGCACCGAGAAGAGCGGACGGCACGCTCACGTCATGGAACGACGACCGCGGCTTCGGATTCATTACGCCCGTGAACGGCGGGGAGAACGTCTTCGCGCACATCACGGCCTTCGCGCCGGGCGACGGGCGGCCGAAGCTCGGCGCGGCTCTGAGCTTCGAGGTGGAGATCGCCGAGGGCAAGCGGCAGGCCGTGCGCGTGCGCTCGGCGGGCCGCTCTCCGGCCATCGCCCGGAATCAACAAGCGCCGCAGTCGCGCACGGCACCGCGCAGCTCGCGTCCGGTCGCCGGGAGGGCGAACTACCTCGCCATCGTGGTGTTCGTGGTGGGGCTCGGAGCGGTCAACGTCTTCTGGCCGGTGTCGATCTGGGTCATCGGCGTCTACGTGCTGGCCAGCGTCGTGTGTTTCATCGCTTACGCGGTCGACAAGTCCCGCGCGCAGTCGGGCGGCTGGCGCGTGTCAGAGAAGACCCTGCACACGCTGGAGTTCCTTGGCGGCTGGCCGGGCGCGATCGTCGCCCAGCAGGTGCTCCGCCACAAAACCCGGAAGGCGAGCTTTCGCTCGGCCTTCTGGGTGAGTGTCGTCGCCAACCTGCTGGTGTTCGCGCTCGTCACCACGCCGATCTTCGCGCTGGTCACCGCGCCGGCATTCCGTCTGTTCACGGAATGGACGACGCGGCCCCCGTTCTGATCAGTACCAGTTATTTGCTTGCGAGTGCGCCCACGCGGCGCATGGCGTGCCGTACGAGGAAGCCTTGATGTACTCGAGGCCCCAGGCCACCTGGGTGGAGGCATTGGTGGCCCAGTCGGTTCCGGCCGAGGCCATCTTGCTGCCGGGCAGCGCCTGGGGGATGCCAGTGGCGCCACTCGGGTTGTAGGCCTGGTAGTTCCAGCCCGATTCCTTCTGCCACAGCTGGTTCACACACGAGAACTGGTCGGCTCCCCAGCCGTACTTCGAGGAAGCGAGGGACTGGGCGAAGGCCTTCGCTCCGGCCGGCGTGTTGGTCACGGCGAGTGCGGCGACGCGGGCGGCCT
>NZ_JPRS01000104.1 GCF_000738085.1 Cryobacterium sp. MLB-32 | reverse complement strand
GTTGCGTGGCACCACGATGATCGCGACGATTCTCACCGCGAAGTCGATGACAAAGGCCACCAGTACGGTGATGGTCACCCCACCGAAATCGAACATGGGGTATTAGGTCGTGGGCTTGTCGAGACCGAGGCGCTCGCGTTCTTCCGCTTCAATGCGGGCATACACCTTCCGTTCGGTGCGGTCGGCCCGAAGAATTGAGCGCAGCAGACCCCAGAACAGCAGTCCCAGAAAGATCGTGGGTACAACCGAGAAGAGCGCGTTACCCCAAAAGTTCTCAATCACAAGATCAGACTACCGCGCTACTTGGTGAGAATGCCGTACAGGCCGGACCCCACGAGATACAGGCCCACCCCGCTGACGACGATCCACAGGGCAATTCGGCTCTGCGACGGCGGCTTGCGTCCGCCCTTGTCGGGCTCGATCTCATCTTTGGGCAGGTAGCTCATGGGAACCAGGCCTTTCCGTCTCAGGTAGTGCGGACACCGTCACTTGACAAGCGGGAACAGGATGGTCTCACGGATACCGAGACCGGTCAGAGCCATGAGCATACGGTCGATGCCCATGCCCATGCCACCGGTCGGCGGCATGCCGTGCTCGAGGGCCCGCAGGAACTCTTCGTCGAGGCGCATGGCCTCAGGGTCGCCATCGGCGGCCAGGCGGGCCTGTTCGACGAACCGCTCGCGCTGCACGACCGGGTCCACGAGCTCGGAATAACCGGTCGCAAGCTCGAAGCCTCGCACGTAGAGGTCCCACTTCTCGACGACGCCCGCGATCGAGCGGTGGCCGCGCACGAGCGGGCTGGTGTCGATGGGGAAGTCCATGACGAACGTGGGGCGGGTGAGGTCGCCCTTCACGAAGTGCTCCCACAGTTCCTCGACGTACTTACCGTGGATCGGGTGGTCGATGTCGAGTTCCTCGCGTGCGGCGAGGGCCTTGAGCTCCTCGATCGGCGTCTGCGGGGTGATCGTGATTCCGGCCGCGGCCGACAGGCTGTCATACATGCTGATGCGGGCCCAGTCGCCGCCGAGGTCGAATTCGGTGCCGTCTGCCCAGGTCACCACATGCGATCCGGCAATCGCACAAGCGGCGTCCTGAATGAGCTTCTGGGTGAGGTCGGCGATCGAGTTGTAGTCGCCGTAGGCCTCGTACGCCTCAAGCATGGCGAACTCGGGCGAGTGTGTGGAGTCGGCGCCCTCGTTGCGGAAGTTGCGGTTGATCTCGTACACACGGTCGATGCCGCCCACAACGGCGCGCTTGAGGAACAGCTCGGGGGCGATGCGCAGGAACAGCTCGGTGTCGAAGGCGTTGCTGTGCGTGGCGAACGGACGAGCGGATGCTCCGCCGTGCATCACCTGCAGCATCGGTGTTTCGATCTCCAGGAATTCGAGGTCGGTGAACGTCTTGCGCAGGCTCGCGACGGCCTTCGACCGGGCGATCACGTTGCTCCGCGCCTGCTGGCGGTTGATCAGGTCGAGGTAGCGGCTTCGCACCCGCGTCTCTTCGCTGAGCTCCGTGTGCAGGTTGGGCAGCGGCAAGAGTGACTTGGCGGCGATCTGCCACTCACTCACCATGATCGACAGCTCGCCTCGGCGGCTGGAAATGACCTGGCCCGAGACGAACACGTGGTCGCCAAGATCGACGAGGTCTTTCCAGCCGGCGAGCGATTCGTCGCCCACCTCACCGAGGGAGACCATGGCCTGGATACGGGTGCCGTCGCCGGACTGCAGGCTCGCGAAGCACAGCTTGCCGGTGTTGCGGGAGTGCACGACTCGCCCGGCGAGTCCGACGGTGACGCCGGTCACGGCATCCGCTTCGAGGTCGCCGAACCGGGCACGCACCGCGGGGATGGTGTCGGTCACGGGGACGGACACCGGGTAGGCGCCGCCGGCCGGAGAGGTGGCCGCCGCGTTCAGGCGGTCACGCTTGGCCAGACGCACGAGCTTTTGCTCGTTCATCTCAGCGGGGGTGAGCTCGGCGTCGGGGTTCATGCTCATGCGGGTCTCCATTACCCGAGGCCCCCGTCGGTGTGCGGCGGGCTCGGTGTGTGTCGGTCTGTCTCGTGCGGGTCGTGCGGGGTGTGCGGGGTGCTGGTTGTGCGGGACTGTTGTGTGAGCGGGACTGCCGGCTGTCAGGCCAGCGTGAGTGAAACGTTGTCGATGAGCCGGGTGGTGCCCACGATCGCGGCGACCAGCATTCTGGCCGGCCCACGATAGTCGGACTCGATGGGGAGGAACGTCTGCGGGTGCACGACAACGAGATAGTCCAGTTTAACCAGGGGCTGGGCGTCAATGAGCGCATGGGCCGCATCGAGGGCTGCGGCGGCCCCCTGCGCGGCGTCCAGCTGCGCGCTGGTCAGCCCGGCAGAGAGAGCAGTCGCGGCCTCGCGCTCGGCCGGATCAAGATTGCTGTTGCGGCTTGACAGGGCGAGTCCACTCGCCTCGCGCACCGTCGGCACGACCTCGACGGCGACGCGCACGTTGAGGTCCGCCAGCATGCTCTGAACGAGGAAAACCTGCTGGGCATCTTTCTGGCCGAAAACGGCGGTATCCGGCGTGACGATATTGAGCAGCTTCGCGACCACGGTGAGCATGCCGTCGAAGTGGCCGGGACGGGCGGCACCCTCGTAGAGCGAGCCGACCGGTCCCGCGACCACCCGGGTGTCATTGGTGCTCGCCGGGTACATTTCGCGGGCGGTCGGCGCGAACACGAAGGGCACGCCCTCGGCGGCGAGCGCCTGCAGGTCTGCCTCGAGGGTGCGCGGGTAGCGGTCGAGGTCTTCGCCCACGCCGAACTGCAAGGGGTTCACGAAGATGGAGACGAACACGATGTCGCCGAGTTGCCGGGCACGGCGGATGAGCGCCATATGTCCGGCGTGCAGGGCGCCCATCGTCGGGACGAGCACAACGCGGGTGTCCCCACCGAGCATCGCGGCCTTGTCACGGGTCTCACCGAGTCGGTTGCGCAGCTCGTCAATGGTGCCAATGACTTCTGGCATGGTGAGCACAGTCACTCGTCCTCCGGGTCGTGGTCGTTGAATCGGTCGCGTGGGCCATCGTCAAGCCTGTCACGAAGAGCCGGCTCCTGCAGACCGTCCAGGCCCGTGAGATCGAGCTGCTCGGGGCTGAGTCGGCCCAGTGCGTTTTCCATGGCCGAACGCACGAGGGGGCCGATAACCGCGCCCGGGCGCTCGATCCCGATGCCGGCAAGCAACTGAGTGGCCTGCTCGACGATGGACGTGGAGAATGCCGTGGCCGTTTCGACAGCCTCGGCGTAACTCGGCCGGTCCTTTTCGGCGACGATGATCGGTTCGCCGCCCATCTCCACGACGAGGGCCTGGCCGATCGGCAACACCGGTGTGGGCGCAGTGACGGCGAAGTAGCTGTCAGCGAGCCGCGTGAGGTCAAGGCTTGTTCCGGTGAAGGCCATGGCCGGATGAATGGCGAGCGGGATCGCGCCTCCGGCGAGTGCGGGAGCGAGAACGTCCGTGCCATAGCGTGCCGAGGTGTGGAGCACGAGCTGTCCGGGCCGCCAGGTCTTGGTCGCGGCGAGGCCGCTGACAAGGCCTTCGAGCTCAGCGTCCGGCACGGCAATGATCACGAGTTCGCTACGCTCCACGATCTGCGGCACGGTGAGCAGGGGCACAAGCGGCAGGATGGCTTCCGCGCGATCGCGGCTCGCCTGGGAGATGGCGTTGATGCCGACGATCGCGTGCCCCGCGCCGGCGAGCGCAGCGCCGAGGATCGGGCCGACCCGGCCGGCGCCGATAATGCCGACGCCCAGGCGCCCCGGTCGCTGCATCATTCTGTCGTTCCTGTCGCGGTGTCCTGCGTCACTGTGCTGCCCCTGTCGGGTGTTTCGTTGGTGTCCAGGTCGGCCGATATGACGGCTTCCCGAGCAACTGCTTCGAACAGTCGCACGGCCTCGTTCCTGTCTATCACGCCGAGAGTCGCCGCAACCGGACCCGCGACGGTGTGCAGGGCGGCGTTCGCGAGACCGAGACGACGCTGCAGGGGTCCCTGTGAGATCCGCACGCTCTGCAGCCGCGCGAGCGGTACGAGCACGAGTTCGCGGGCGATGACCCCGCGACGCAGCAGGGCGACGTGGTCACGAACCGCATACCCGGTTCGCCGCCAGGAGAACGGGCGCAGCCAGCGCGCCGATCGTGGAGCATTGGTGAACCCGTCGTCTCCACCACGGGAGGTGAGGCCCCGCTCGATCAGCGAGCGGTGCTCCTCGGTGGCGAAGCCGGGTACCACCAACTCGAGCACTCTGGCCACGTCGGCGAGCGTGCCCACCGGGAGGGTCATGGTGTTGGCCGCCCCCGCTGCTCCCTGATTGGTGGATTGCCCGGCCTTATTGATCTGCACCTGCCACCAGCCGAAGGGGCGCCACAGCAGCGGCTGGCTCACACCGATTGCATGGATGCGGCCGGCAGGCAGGGTCTCGCTGCTCGTGGACAACAGGCCGAACCCCACGCGCACACCCTCGGTCGTACCGGCAATGCTGTAGCGCAGGGACTTGGTGAAACGGGAGAAGTAATATCCAAAGCTGGCGATGATCCCCGGCAGGATGGCGAAGAGAAGCCACTGGCTGCTGCCCGCGGCCACGCTCACGATCAGCCCGACAGCGGCGATCAGGAGAAAGACGGTGAAGCCGCTAAAAATCAGTGACCCGATCAGGCGTCCCGCCGGAATCCGCACAACCGACTCGGGCGGGGCGGCATCCGGGTCGAGTTCGGGAGCCAGAAATTCGTTGACGCGTGACTGCGCCACGCCGCTCAGGGACGGCCCACGGGCCACCACGGCGCGCCCATCGACGGCCTGCGCGGCGGCCTGCTCTGCATCCGTTTCGCTCTGTCGTGTCGCTACGGGTGGAGTATGACGGAGCCCCACGGCCAGGCGCAGAATGTCGCGTCGGAGGCCGTCGGCGAGCGCGGAGTTGAGGTAGGCGAGCTGCACGTTGCCGTCCTGGCCGGCCACACTCACCTCAAGGCGGGCCGCACCGAACAACCGCGGGAGGAACGGTCGCACGAGGTTGACGCCCTGCACACGGTCGAGGCGAGCCCGACGACTGCTGCGAAAGACGACTCCGCTGCGTACCTCGACGACCTCGGCCGTCACCCGGAAGGTGTGCATCCGCCATGACAGCGTGAACACGACCAGGATCACGATGAGAATGCCGGCCACGACCAGGAGCGCCCACCCGACGGCACCGCGGTTGACGATCTCGTCGATGGGGTCTCCCCCGTAGTTCGGCTCGTTGAAGAAGAGTTCCACCAGCCGTTCGCGCAGGTTGGCAATGACGAACCCGAGAACGGCGATGATGAAGATTCCACCGCGCAACAACGGGGTGGCCGGGTGCAGCCGGTGCCACTCACCGTCCGTGATCGACGGCACGGCGAGCTGGCCCGCGAGCTCTGCCGGAGAGCCACGGGGATGCGCAGGAGAGGCGGCCGGCGGGTCGACCGGCGGATCGACCGGGAGCGTCACAGCCCGGCCCGGCGACTCTCGGCCAGCTCGACGAGCCGGTCACGGAGGGACTCGGCCACCGCCTCGTCGAGCCCGGGGATCGCGACGCCCGAGGTGGCGGCCGCCGTGACGAATTTGAGGTCGGCGAGGCCCAGCCAGCGGGCCACCGGGCCCCGGGTGATGTCCACGAGCTGCATGCGACCGTACGGCACCGACACGAACCGTTGGAACATGATCCCGCGGCGAAACAGCAGGTCGTCGGCGCGCAGCTGGTACCCGATGGCACGCACGCGTCGCGGCTCGATGATGATGCTGATGATCGTGACCACCGCGAAGGCCGCACCGGCGAACAGCGCCCAGCGCATGTCGGCCAGTAACCAGAGCAGGGCCGCACCACCGCACACGAGAAGCCCGAAGATGACGCTTCCGACTATTTCAACCACGACGTACCGCGGCGCGACACGCTGCCATTCGCCGACCTCGGCAAGGTCGAGGCGCGCGGAACGTTCGCCGGCGGGATCTCCGGTGGGGTTACCGAGATCTCCGGGCTCAACGGGCTCAACGGGCTCGGGGACACCGTAAGAATCAGGCACGGGCGGCACCGGACGTATCTCCATTGGGCTTGTCGCCGGGCTTGCCCTCATCCTTGTCTGACGGCAGGGTGCAGAAGAACTCGGCCAGCAGCCCACCGACGAGCAGAAGCAGGGCACCGACCGCCGTGGCGACGGCCAGCCACAGCGAGGGCGCCGTCGCGACGACCGTACGAGTGAGGATGTACACGACGATTCCGAGGCCCGCACCGAGCAACAGCACCCCGCTCAGGCTCGATGCTTTTGAGAGCACGGCAACGCGCATCGCCCAGAACGGGTCCATCCGCCGGGTGCCCCGACGCCGCGTCGACCGACGCACCCGCCAGGCCAGCACGACCACGATGACAGCCATCACGACGAGGGTGAGCGGAAGGGTCACGGGTGGAACGATGATGGCCGAACCGGATGCCGCGGCGCCGATTTCCAGCAGGAACCCCAGCACCAGGCCGATCAGGCCCAGGCCGATCAGCGGTGTCGCGTGCGTGCGCTTCACGGGGCCACGACCCGGTCGATGACCTTCACCAGAGTGCTGTCGGTGGCGGCAAGTAGGTCGCTGATGCGGCCTCGACCAGGAATCTCGGCATCCGCTTCAATGCAGACCCACGGTGCAAGCACGAAATCACGCTCCCACGCCCGCGGGTGCGGGAGCGTGAGGCGGTCATCGTCAATGGTCAGCGCCCCTACGGCGATCAGATCGATATCGAGCGTGCGGTCACCCCAACGTTCGGCGCGAACCCGGCCATGGTCGGCCTCGATCACGTTCACTGCCCTGAGCAGGTCATGAGGAAATCCAGAGAAGTTGCCGGTCAGAACCGAATTGAGATAGCGCGGAGCCGACTCGTCGACCCCATCAAGCTTCAGCGCCGCGGATTCGAACACGGGCGAGACCGCCTGCAGCTCGAAGCCCGGTATCGCGGCCACATCGCGCACGGCCTCGGCGAGAGTCGCCGCCCGGTCACCGAGGTTGCTGCCCAGCGCCAGCACGACATGACTGGCCGAAGCCGGACTCATTCCCGGGACCGCTCGATGCGCACCGCGACGTCCGTGAACGGAACATCGATGGGCGCCTGAGGCTTGTGCACGGTCACCTGAACGCGCTCGGCCGCCTGGTGTAACAGCACGACGGCGGCAATACGCTCGGCCACGGTTTCGATCAGGTCAACCGGGTTGTGGCGGGCCGCCTCCGTCACCTCGTTGGCGAGCTCGCCGTAGTGGATCGTGGTCGCCACGTCGTCGCTTGCGGCGGCCTTGCGAAGGTCCAGCCAGACCGTGACGTCGATGACGAAGTCCTGGCCGTTTTCGCGTTCAAAGTCGTACACGCCATGGTGCGCCTTGACGCGCAGGCCGGTAAGGGTGATCGAGTCGGTCATGCTTCCATTGTGGCTCATGCGTCGTGCCCTGCCGAGTCGTCACGGGCCCCGGGCTGCCGAGCAGCGGCGACGCGGGCGAGCACATTGAACGCGGTTCGCGTGGCGGAGACATCGTGCACGCGCACCGCCCAAGCGCCCGCCTGCGCGGCCAGAACGCTGATGACGGCCGTCGGCAGGTCACGAGAGAGAACGGATGCATCCGCCGGAAGCACCGCAGCCACGAAGCGTTTGCGACTGGCCCCGACCATCATGGGAAGCCCGAGGTCGTCGAAGGCCGCGAGATTCGCCAACAGTTCCCAGTCATGGTCCGCGCGCTTGGCGAAGCCGAGTCCGGGGTCCAGAACAAGGTCAGACCTTTTCACACCAGCGCTCGTGAGAACCACGACGCGGGCCGCCAACTCGGCGTGCACGTCTGCCACGACATTGCCGTACTCGGCACGGGATCCCATCTCCTGGGCGTGCCCGCGCCAGTGCATGGCCACGTACGTGCAGCCGCTCCGCGCCGCCACTGCGGCCATCAACGGGTCGGCCAGTCCCCCGGACACGTCGTTGATGATGCTCGCCCCCGCGGCGACCGCCGCGTGCGCTGTGTCGGCGTTGAGCGTGTCGACGCTGATGCGCACACCCTGGCGCGCGAGCGCCGTGATGACCGGGATCACGCGGGAGCGTTCGTCGGGGGGCGACACTCTGGTCGCGCCCGGTCGGGTCGATTCCCCGCCGACGTCGACGATGTCAGCACCCTGGGCGACGAGACGCAGCCCATGCTCGATCGCGGCATCCGTGGAGGCCCAGCGGCCGCCGTCGCTGAAGGAGTCCGGCGTGACGTTGAGCACGCCCATGATGAGCGTCACGAGCCGGCGGCAATCAGCGCAATGATCTCCGCCCGCGCTGCGGGGTCTGACAGCGCCCCCCGGCTGGCCATCGTCACGGTGGAACTGCTCGACTGCCGAGGTCCGCGGGTGCCGACGCAGCCGTGCACGGCGTCAAGGACCACGAGCACACCGAGAGGGTTGAGGCCCTCCTGGAGGGCCTCGGCAATTTCTTCCGTCAGCCGCTCTTGCATCTGCGGACGAGCCGCAATCGTCTCGACCACGGCCGGGAGACGTCCCAGGCCGACCACGTGTTCGTTCGGCAGGTAAGCAAGGTGGGCCGTGCCGAGAAACGGCAACAGGTGATGCTCGCAGATCGAGCGGAACGCCACGTCCCGCAGCAGCACGAGCTCACCGGTGTGCGGGCCGACGGGGATGGAGTCCCGCAGGTGGTCCAGCGGATCCACCCCCAGACCTCCGAAGAACTCGGCGTAGGCCTCGGCTACGCGTTTCGGCGTGGACTCAAGCCCCGGACGCTCGACGTCCTCGCCGATCGCCGCCAGGATCTCTGACACCGCCGCCTGGATGCGCGTCTTGTCGACCCCCATTGCGACCTAGGCGGTTGCGGGACGGGGGTTACGGCTCGGCGCGCGCTTCGGCTTGACCGTTGCCTCGTCACCGCTCGTCACGCCGCCGTCGACGACGCCTTCATCGATGGGCGCCTTGGGAGCGGGCATCGCGATGGGCGGCACGTCGGACACGGGCCGTTTGTCGCTCGAGAGCCACTGAGGACGCGGCGGGAGCTTTTCCACGTTGGTAAAGATGTCGGCGAGGGCGTGCTGGTCGAGGGTCTCGTGCTCGAGCAGGGCAGCCGCGAGCTCGTCGAGGATGGTGCGGTTTTTGATCAGCACCTCGTAGGCCTCGTCGTGGGCGTCTTCGAGCAGCTGGCGCACCTCGTTGTCGACGCGCTCGGCGAGGCGCTCAGAGTAGTCGCGCTGGTGGCCCATGTCACGGCCGAGGAAGACCTCGCCAGAACCCTGGCCGAGCTTGAGCGGGCCGACGGCACTGCTCATCCCGAACTCGGTGACCATCTTGCGGGCGGTGGCCGTGGCCTTCTCGATGTCGTTCGAGGCGCCCGTGGTGGGATCGTGGAAGATGATCTCCTCCGCGACGCGTCCGCCCATGGCGTACGCGAGCTGGTCGAGCAGCTCGTTGCGGGTCACGGAGTAACGGTCTTCGAGCGGCATCACCATCGTGTAGCCGAGAGCCCGACCGCGGGGAAGAATCGTGATCTTGGTCACAGGGTCGGTGTTGCGCATGGCCGTGGCCACGAGTGCGTGCCCGCCCTCGTGGTACGCGGTGATCAGCTTCTCCTTGTCGCGCATCACGCGCGACCGGCGCTGCGGACCGGCCATGACGCGGTCGACGGCCTCGTCGAGGGCTCGGTTGTCGATGAGCTGGGCGTTGGAGCGCGCCGTCAGCAGTGCGGCCTCGTTGAGCACGTTCGCCAGGTCCGCCCCCGTGAACCCGGGGGTCTTGCGGGCAAGAACCTCGAGGTCGACGCCGGGAGCCATCGGCTTGCCCTTGGAGTGCACCTCGAGGATGTGCTTGCGGCCGAGCATGTCCGGAGCGTCGACGCCGATCTGGCGGTCGAACCGTCCCGGGCGCAGCAGCGCGGGGTCGAGGATGTCGGGGCGGTTGGTGGCGGCGATCAGGATGACGTTCGCCTTGACGTCGAAGCCGTCCATCTCTACCAGCAGCTGGTTGAGGGTTTGCTCGCGCTCATCGTGTCCGCCGCCCATCCCGGCACCGCGGTGGCGTCCGACGGCGTCGATCTCATCGATGAAGATGATGGCCGGGGCGTTTTCCTTGGCCTGCTGGAACAGGTCGCGCACACGGCTCGCGCCGACACCCACGAACATTTCCACGAAGTCCGATCCGGAAATGGCGTAGAAAGGCACGCTCGCCTCGCCCGCGACGGCGCGGGCCAGCAGGGTCTTGCCGGTTCCGGGAGGGCCATAGAGCAGAACCCCCTTCGGAATTCGGGCACCGACGGCCTGAAACTTGGCCGGTTCCTTGAGGAAATCCTTGATTTCTTCGAGCTCTTCAATGGCCTCGTCGGAGCCCGCGACATCGGCGAAGGTCACCTGCGGGCTTTCCTTGGACACGAGTTTGGCCTTCGACTTGCCGAACTGCATGACCTTGTTGCCGCCACCCTGCATGCCAGAGAGCATGAGCCAGAAGAACGCGCCAATGAGCAGCACCGGCAGCAGGAAACCGAGGACCGACAACAGCACGTTGGGCTGCGGCACCTCGTCCGTGAAGCCATCCTTGGGGTTGGCCGCGTTCACCGCGTTCACGATTTCTTCGCCGCGCTGGGTCACGTAGTTGAACTGCACCTGCGTGCCGAGGTCACCGGCGGCCTGCGAGAGGGTGAGGTCGACGCGCTGTTCGCCGTCGACGATCTTTGCCTCGGAGACCTGCCCGTTCTTGAGGAACTCGAGCCCTTGCTGGGTCGACACCTCGCGAAATCCGGACATGGTGATGAGGCTGGATCCCACCCACACGGCGATGACGGCCAGCATGATGTAGAGAATAGGTCCGCGCAGAAGCTTCTTGACGTTCATGGTGCTCCTAAGCTAGCGTGCCTGCACTGGGGGAAGGGTGTGTGTTCGCCTAAAGATGAATAGGGAACTCACAGTCCCCTCAGGCTCACGCGCTTGCTGAGCCG
>NZ_JPRS01000103.1 GCF_000738085.1 Cryobacterium sp. MLB-32 | reverse complement strand
GGCACCGGCCCGCGTGGCCGCTCCCGTGCAGGCCACATCGGCCGGATCCGGCGGCTGACCCGTGTCCGACCCCCAGATCGCGCGGGACGCGCTCCGTGCTGTTTTCTCCGAAACGAAAACCAGACCCGAGTGCGTCTCGCGTGCCCAGACGCTGATGGGCGGGCGGGCTTCCGTCATGCTCGTGGGCGGGGGCTCCACCGCGCTCACCCGGGCCTTCGCGCTCGCTGACCGCTGTGAGCAGTTGTGGAGTCGATTCCTGCCCGACAGCGACGTGACCCGGCTGAACTGGGCCGAGGGCCGCGCGATCGAGGTCGACCCGCTCACCGTGCGGTTGATCACCGCCATGATCGACGCTGTTGCCCTCACGTCCGGCGACTACGACCCCACCCTGCTGCCCGACCTCGTGGCCGCGGGCTACACAGCATCCGTTCTCGACCCCGACCGCGTCACGAGTCTGCCGCAGTCGGCGCGAGCGCCCGGCAATCTGCGCGGTGTCGTCATCGACGGCACCACCGTGCGAATGCCGCTGGGCACGACGATCGACCCCGGCGGCATCGGCAAAGGGCTCACCGCCGACCTCGTCTGCGAGGACGCGCTCGCCGGGGGAGCCTGGGGCGCGCTCGCCGAAATCGGCGGCGATGTCGTCGTGGCCGGGCAGGCGCCCGACGAGGTGGCTTGGCGGCTCGGCGTGGAGAACCCCCTGCGTGCGCGCGCGGCCGACCCTGACTCCGCGCCGGAACATTCCGCGATCGTGCGGCTGGCCTCCGGTTCTCTCGTCACCTCAAGCCAGCGCAAAAGGCGTTGGAGCACGTCCGGCGGGGAACGACACCACCTGATCAGCCCACGTACCCACGACAGCGCGCTCACCAGCATTCAGACCGTTTCCGTGATCGCGGCAACGGGGGCTCGAGCGGAATCCCTGACCAAACCGGGGTTCCTCAGGGATACCATCGAGTATCTCGCCTGGCTGCCCACCGTGGGCGCCGCCGGCCTCGTGATCGACGACACGGGCACATTGACATCTTCAGCGAATTGGAAGAATTACTCATGACCGAGCCGCACCTCTGGTGGTACATCTCCCGGGCCAGCGCCATCATCGCCTGGGTGCTCATGACGGCATCCGTGGTTTGGGGCATTCTCCTCTCCACCCGCGTGATGCGCCGCGTCGACAACCCCGCCTGGTTGCAGGACCTGCACCGCTTTCTCGGCGGCACGATGCTGATCATGGTGGGCCTGCACATGGTCTCGCTCATCTTCGACAAGTGGCTCGCCTTCACCCCCACCGAGGTGCTCGTGCCGTTCGCGACCGACTTCAAGGCGCTCCCGGTGGCGCTGGGAATCCTGGCATTTTACATTCTCGTCGCCGTTCAGGGGTCCTCGCTGCTGATGAACCGCCTGCCGCGCAAATTCTGGAAGGGCGTGCACTACTCGAGCTTTGCCGCGCTCATCCTGATCTCGTTCCATGCCGGTTTCACCGGAACGGATGTGGGATCGCTCTGGTACAAAATCGTGGCCGTGAGTCTGATCGCTATCGCCTCGATTGCCATCATCATCCGCATTTCGACCGGAACCGCCACTCGGCCCGCACGCAAGATCGACGCGAAGCGCGCCGCCCCCGGCGGGGCCTCCCCTGTTCCGCAGCCCGAACAGCGTGGCCTCACCGTGGTCAGCGCGACGCCGGTTGCGGACGGTGTGCTGGGCATCCGTCTGGAAGGGCCCGATCGGGCACTATTGCCGCTGTGGCACCCGGGCGCGCACCTCACGCTGCACCTGCCGAACGGTCTCGAACGGCAGTATTCTCTCTGCGGAGACCCGGCCGACCGGCACCACTACGACATCGCCGTGCTGCGCACCATCGACTCGGAGGGCGGCAGCGAGTGGATCCACCAGAACGTGGTTCCCGGGATGACCATCCAGGTCTCGGGCCCGCTCAACCACTTCGAGCTGGAACCCGCTGCGGAGTACCTCTTCATCGCCGGCGGAATCGGCATCACGCCCATGAAGGCCATGATCGAGTCGCTGCCCGCGCAACGCGACTGGAGCCTCGTCTACGTGGGGCGCAGCCGCCGCACGATGGCCTTCGCCGCCGAGCTCGAAGCACGCTACGCCGGTCGGGTACTCATCCAGGCCAGTGACGAGCGCACCACAAGCCTTAACCTCGATGAGGTGGTGGGTCGGGCGGTCGGGCAGGTCTACTGCTGCGGTCCGGAATCTCTGATGAGCGCGGTGGCCGCCCGCGTGCCCGCCGAACGCATGCACCTCGAGCGATTCGTCGCCCTCGATCGAGCCGCCCGCCCCGCCACGCCCGTGCACGTGGAGTGCCGCAAGAGCCGGAAGGCGTTCGACGTTCCGGCCGGACAGAGCATCCTGGACGCTCTCGAGGAGAACGGCCTTCCGGTGCTCGGTTCGTGCCGCAAGGGCGTCTGCGGCACCTGCGAGGTGCGCGTTCTCGCCGGCGAACCGGAACACCTCGACTCCGTGATGGACGATGCCGACAAGGAGTCGCTCCGCATCATGTACCCCTGCGTCTCCCGTGCCACGACCCCCGGTCTGGTGCTCAACATCTAGGTGGCTTCCTGACGCATAACTCCTGCAAATCGGCGTGGCTCAGCCGGACGGCCGCGTGATTCCGGGCCCGAATTGTGGCGGGTCCAGAATCTGCAGGAGTTATGCCAGGGGGACAGCGGAAGAGGGTCGCGGCTGCTAGCCGAAGGCCTCGACGACGGGACGGAACTTCATCCGGGTCTCGGCGAGCTCGTGCTCCGGGTCGGAATCGAGAACTATGCCGCAACCGGCATATGCCGTTACGTCGCCGGTGCTGCTCACCTGGGCGCAGCGGAGCGCGATCGCCCACTCGCCGTCCCCGTCGGCGCCGACCCAGCCCACCGGCCCGGCGTAGCGCCCGCGGTCGAAGGGTTCCAGCTCACGAATGAGCGCGAGCGCGGTCGCCGTCGGCGTTCCGGCCACCGCTGCCGTCGGATGCAGGGCCGCGATCAGGTCGAGTGAGGTGGAGCCGTCGCTCAGCGTGCCCTCGACATCCGTTGCCAGATGCCACAGGTTCGGCAGCTTCACCGTGAACGGGATATCGCTCGTGGCCAGCACCGACGTGTGCGGACGCAACGACTTCACCACGCTCTGCACCGCGAACTCGTGTTCGTCCCCGTCTTTGCTGGACGTGGCGAGGGCCAGTGCGGCCTCGGTGTCGGCCACGGCATCCGCTCCGCGGGAGATTGTGCCCGCGAGCACACGCGCGTTCACCTCACCGTGGTCGGCGCGAATCAGGGTCTCCGGGCTGGAGCCCACGAGCCCGTCTACCGCATAGGTCCAGCAGTCGGGGTAGCCGAGCGCAAGCTTGGTGATGGTGCGGCGCAGGTCTGATTCGTCGGGCAGGCGGCCCACGAGGTCACGGGCCAACACCACCTTGTTGAGCTCGAGTGATCCAATGCGCTCCACTGCCTCGGCGACGGCCTCGCGGTATCCGGCGGGCTTCAGCGCGCCCGGCAACAGCGAGAGGCGGTACTCGTTGCCGAGTGGATTCAGGGTAAGCGGATGCGTCGGCGCGGCCGACCCGGTGTGCCACACGCGGGTCACCCAACACTGGCCGTCCTCCCGCCCGACGATGATCTCGGGCACGATCAGCACGCTCGTTTCGGTCGACGATTCGTCGAAGGCGAACGCGCCGAACGCGAGCAGGCCGGTGCCTGTGCGCTGCAGCGGATCCGTCACCGTGGCCGCGGCCACGACCTCCTGCCAGGCGCTCGCGGCATCCGTCATGCGGTTGGGCCCCGAGAATTCCAGCCGCAGCGCGGTGCCGATACCGGCCAGCCCCTGGTTGCGGCGCATCCAGAGCAGCGGCTGACGCTGATCGAGGAGCAGAACCAGTTGGCGGATGTCGGGGATCGGGGAGGTTTCGACCGTTAGAGCCTGCACATTCACGTGAATAGACTACGCCCGCCCGTGTGTCCATCGGGCGTGCGCCTGCGCGATCTAGACTGGTGTGGTGAATAGAGCAGACCTGAACAAACGCCCCGCGCAGGTGGCTGCCATGTTCGACGAGGTCGCGGCGCACTATGACCGCACCAACGCCGTGCTGTCCATGGGCAACGCGACACTCTGGCGCATCGCCACCACGCGCGCCGTCGGGCCGAAGGCGGGGGAGCGCATTCTCGACATCGCCGCCGGAACGGGCACGTCCAGCGCTGCGCTCACGCGCACGGGTGCCCGGGTCGTGGCCGCTGACTTCTCCGAGGGCATGATCGAGGTCGGGCGTCAGCGTCACGCCGACAACTCCAACATCGAGTTCGTGCAAGCGGATGCCACGGCGTTGCCCTTCGCCGACGACGAGTTCGACGCCGTCACCATCTCCTTCGGATTGCGCAATGTCGTTGAGCCCCAGAAGGCGCTCGCCGAGTTCTACCGGGTCACCAAGCCCGGCGGACGCGTCGTGATTTGCGAGTTCTCCACCCCGCCCCTCACCCCGGTGCGGCTCGGCTATTTCGCCTACCTCAACCACGTCATGCCCGCCATCGTGCGCCTCGCCTCGTCGAACGCCGAGGCGTACGACTACCTCGGTGAGTCGATCGCGGCGTGGCCCGACCAGAGCACGCTCAGCGGCTGGCTGCGCGGCGCTGGCTACACGGGGGTTGCGTACCGCAACCTCACTCTGGGTATCGTGGCCCTGCACCGTGGCACCAAGCCCGACAACGCAGCTTCCTAGCTCTTCTCTCCCTCTTCGTTAGGCTGACACAGTGAAACCCAGAGCCCCCGTGGTGCGGCGGAGCCCGTCCGTGACGAGTCAGCTCGGCCTCAGCGAGCGGATTTTCTCGACGGCAGCCGACCGCGGCCTCGCGGCCAACATCGATCTCGGCATCGCCGAGGTCGAGTCCTCGCTCGTCACCGAGCTCGTCTTTGCGAACGAAATCGCCAACGTGACCACCCGGTATCTTTTCGATGCCGGCGGAAAGCGCGTGCGCCCGATGCTCGCCCTGCTCACGGCGCACCTTGGCGACGGCGCGGTGCCCGATGTGATCACCGCTGCGAGTGCGATCGAACTCACTCACCTCGCCTCGCTCTACCACGACGACGTGATGGACGACTCGGACAAGCGTCGGGGAGTGCCGAGCGCCCAGTCAGTGTGGGGCAACTCGATTGCGATTCTGACCGGTGACCTCCTGTTCGCGCGGGCCAGCCAGCTGATGGCGCGTCTCGGCGAGCGGGCAATCCGTTTGCAGGCGGCCACCTTCGAGCGCCTCGTGCTCGGACAGTTTCGGGAGACCGTGGGGCCGCGGCCCGGCCAGGATCCGGTGGAGCACTACATCGGAGTGCTGGCCGACAAGACCGGATCGCTGATTGCCGCGGCCGCGCAGGCCGGCATTGTGTTCTCCAACGCGCCCGCCGAGTATGAGCAGCCCGTCGTCACATTCGGCGAGAAGATCGGGGTGGCCTTCCAGCTCATCGACGATGTTCTTGACCTGTCGCCCCAGCCCGAGCAGACCGGCAAGGTGCCCGGCACCGACCTGCGCGCCGGTGTTGTAACGCTCCCGCTGCTGCGCTTGCGCGAGCGTGCGGCCGGCGACGAGGCGGATGCTGCCCTGCTCGCCCGTCTCGAGCGTGACGTCATGACGAGCAACGGTATCGCCACCGAGGCCGCCGACTCCGCCATCACCGCGTTGCGGGAACACCCCGTGACCGCCGAAACCTTGGCCGAGGCTCATTCCTGGGCCCGTGACGCCGTCTCCGCACTCTCGCCGCTGCCCACCGGGCCGGTGAAGAAGGCGCTCACCCGATTCGCCGAGACCATCGTCGAGCGCTCAAGTTAGAAAGGCCTCAGTGACCAAATTACGATTGGCCATCGTCGGCGCAGGCCCGGCGGGCATCTACGCCGCCGACATCCTGCTCAAAGCGGAACGCGGCTTCGAAGTCTCCATCGACCTGTTCGACCACCTGCCTGCTCCCTATGGGCTCGTCCGGTACGGAGTCGCCCCTGACCACCCGCGCATCAAGGGAATCATCACGGCTCTGCGCGGCGTGCTCGACAGCGGTGACATCCGCGTGTTCGGCAACGTGCGCTTCGGCGTCGACCTCACCCTCGACGACCTGAAGAAGCACTACAACGCGGTCATCTTCTCGACCGGCGCCGTCAAAGACGCCGACCTGAAAATTCCCGGTGCCGGCCTCGAAGGGTCGTACGGTGCCGCGGACTTCGTGAGCTGGTTCGACGGCCACCCGGATGTGTCGCGCACCTGGCCACTCGAGGCGCGAGAGATCGCCGTGATCGGCAACGGCAACGTGGCCCTCGACGTGGCACGCATGCTGGTCAAGCACGCCGATGATCTGCTGCCCACGGAGATCCCCGAGAACGTCTACGCCGGGCTGAACACGTCACCGGTGACCGATGTGCACATCTTCGGCCGCCGAGGACCGACATCCGTGAAGTTCACGCCGCTGGAACTGCGCGAGCTCGGCGAACTGCGTGATGTGGACATGATCCTGCACGACGAGGACCTCGACTACGACGATGCGGCGCGCGATGCGGTCGCCAGCAACAAGCAGGTCTTCGTGATCGACAAGATTCTGAACAGGTGGCGCGAGCGAGAAACCGGCTCCGCGAGCCGCCGACTGCACCTGCACTTCTTTGCCAAGCCGCTCGAGGTTGTCGACGACGGTACCGGCCGGGTGGGCGCGTTTCGGTGGGAGCGCACGAAGCCTGACGGCGCCGGCGGGGTGGTGGGCACCGGGGAGATCCGCGAGATCCCGATCCAGGCCATCTATCGGGCGGTCGGCTACTTCGGTTCGGAGCTGCCCGATGTGCCCTTCGATAAGAAGCGCGGCGTGATTCCGAACCGCGAGGGACAGGTGCTACGGCGCGATCCCGAGGGCGGCACGGGGCTGTTCAACCAGCAGATGTACGGCGTCTACACCACGGGATGGATCAAGCGCGGACCGGTGGGCCTGATCGGCCACACCAAGAGCGACGCCATGGAGACGGTCCGTCACGTGATCAACGACCAGGGCAATTGGTGGCGCCCGGAGTCCCCGTCGGAGGAGAGCATCGTGGCGCTGCTGGACGAGCGCGGTGTGAAGTACACGAACCTCGACGGCTGGCACAACCTCGACCAGCACGAGTTGGCCCTGGGCGAGGCGGCAGGACGCACCCGCGTCAAGGTCGTTCCGCGCGACGAGATGGTCAGGGTCTCGCGAGGCGAGTAAACCTGATGGCCGGCCGCCCGGCATCCGCGCGGCCGGCTAACTCAGTTGGTTTCGGTTTCCAAAAGCGAGCCAGACCAGAGAGCCGAGAAACGGGGCGATCAGGATCGCGATCACCCACAGGATCTTGTTGTTCTCCGGGATGTGGGACCGGAATATTTGCGAGAGTGACACAACGATGAGCGCCGCATAGGAAAGAACCACCAGCAGCACAACTATTTGGCCCCCGTACATTCCCAACCAGTCCATAGAGACCCTTTTCTCTTCGTGGCCTTTCGCGCGACAGCGTACTGCGAGCCAGCGCGCGTGGGAAGGCCGCCTAGCCCACCGTGCTGCCGAAGCCGGTTATCGTGCCGTTGCTCCTGACGACAGCGGTCATGGAATTGCCGTACGAGATGGGGCCGCCCTTGATGAGGGCGGAAACGCTCCAGCCGTCGTAGAGCGTGCGCGAAGCCGTGCCGCCGCTCTCCGAGCAGCTGGTGTGGCTGATGCTCACGCCCGCGGCATAGTTCGTGAAGCACGCGTGCGACCCCGTGAATCCGGCATAGGCCACGGTCACCCAGACTCGCGTTCCGTTGTAGTAGAACGTGCCGTTCTGCGTGACGTTGTATACACCTCCCGCCGTGAATTGGCTCCAGTGTCGTGCCGTGATTCCGCTTATCCGCGACTGGGCGAGGATCTGGGTCTTCTGGGCGACCGACAGGGCAGCATCCGCTGCGATGTCACGATCCGTGACCGGTGCCGCGGTACCCACGGCGACGCCGCGCGTGACGCGGCACAGCTCGGCGGAGACCGTCACGCCCCGATCCGCTGCGCGTGCCGAGGCGACCGCTGCGAGACACTCGGGTGCGTAGCTGGTCGCGGTCTGGCTGTCGGCGACGCCGCTGGCGTGTGCCGGTGCGACACCGAACCCGACGGACAGAAGAATTGCGGTTGTTGTCAGCAGGCTGGCAACAGTGAGATTCACATCGTGGCGCGACATCTCAACTCCAAACCCTGGGTGGACGGGAGGATCAGGTGAACTACGCCGAGATCATGTCCCTGTCGTTCACCACCCGCCAGTCCGCTCTTCGGAGGACACCGCTCTTCGGAGGACACCGGTCTCCGTGGCGCACCGATCGTGGCGAGAGGAGTGTTCCCACCCGCCACCGTGCGGCCGGAGCCGCGCCATCCGCTTCACCGCACGAGCGGATGCCGCGGGTCGGACCCGGGTCGCGTTAGCGGAAGTTCACAAACTGCAGGGCGACATCGAGGTCTTTGCCCTTGAGCAAGGCCATCACGGCCTGCAGGTCGTCGCGGCTCTTGGAGCTCACGCGCAGTTCGTCGCCCTGGATCTGGCTCTTGACGCCCTTGGGGCCTTCGTCGCGAATGATCTTGCCGATCTTCTTCGCGTTCTCCTGGTCGATGCCGGCCTTCATGCTGGTCTCGATGCGGTATTCCTTGCCGGAGGCGAACGGCTCGCCGGCGTCGAGGCTGCGCAGTGAGATGCCGCGCTTGATGAGCTTGGCCTCGAAGACCTCGAGGATGGCCTTGACGCGCTCCTCGGTGTTGGCCTTCATGAGCACCTTGTCGCCGCTCATCGCGATCGAGGCACCCACATTCTTGAAGTCGTAGCGCTGGGCAACTTCCTTGTGAGCCTGGTTGAGGGCGTTGTCGACCTCCATCGGGTCGACCTTGCTGACGATGTCGAACGTTGAGTCTGCCATGTCTGCAATGATATCCGGTCACCCGTGGGGCGCCGCCGCTACGGGCGCAGGCCGGCCGTGCTGGAGCGCAGCTTGAGTTCGAAGGGCATCGAGATGTTCAGGCCCATCGGCTCGAGCGCGCCGGCGTGCAGCTCTTCCATCAGAATCTCCACGGCCTTCTCACCCTGACCCTGAGGGAACTGCGCGATCGTGGTGAGGCCGAAGAAGTCCGCGAGTTCGTGGTCGTCGATGCCGATCACCGACACGTCCTGCGGAACAGAGAGCCCCAGGTCACGGGCGGCGAGAATGGCGCCGATGGCCATCTCGTCGGAGGCCGCGAAGATCGCGGTCGGGCGAAACTGGTCGCGTTCGAGCAGCCGTCGTGCCGCCTGATACCCGCCACGCATGGTGAAGTCGGCCGGCTCGAAGAGGTCCACCGAGATGTCGATGCCTGCCGCCTCGAGGGCGCCCTCGTAGCCGAAGCGCCGGTTGGTGGGAAGGTGGAAGTCAAGGTCGAATTCCTTGCTGCCTCCGATGTGGCCGATCCGGGTGTGGCCGAGCGAGAGCAGGTGTTCTGTCGCGAGCCGGGCCACGGCGCGGTCGTCGATCGTGAGGGTGCGCACGCCGCCGATCGGGCCGCCCACGCCCACGAGGGGCTTGCCCACGGCGTACAAACGGTCCACCTCATGTTCGGTGAGCTCCAGGGACACAGCGATGACGGCATCCAGTCGCTGGCGCAGCAGAAAATTATCGAACACGCTCGCGCGCTCATCGCCGCCGCCGGCGAGGTTGTACAGCGTGAGGTCGTAGCCGCTGCGCAGCAGGGCGCGCTGTGCTCCCTCCACGACGCTGGAGAAGAACCAGCCGGCGAGGAATGGCACGACGACGCCGATGTTCTTCGTGCGACCGGATGCGAGGCTCGACGCGCTCGAGGACACGACGTATCCGAGCTGCCCGGCGGCCGCCTCAACCTTGAGTTGAGTGGCCGCTGACACCGGTCCCTTGCCGCTCAGTGTGCGCGACACCGTGGCGGTGGACACCCCAGCGAGGCGAGCGACGTCCTCGATTCCGGCCATGGGCATCCTGTCAAGTGGGAAAAAGTGCGGGTGTTTGATCTTATCGAGAGGAACTTTTCACACGCCCACGCGGGCTGATTTCACGCTGGGGCACTTCGTCTTGTATTCTAGATCCGCACGTCCGATTCGGTGGATTATCGAGTCGGCAGCAGCTGGCGAGTTACCCAAGCGGCCAAAGGGATCTGACTGTAAATCAGACGGCGTAGCTTTCGTGAGTTCGAACCTCGCACTCGCCACATTCAGCACAAAGGCCCGGAGAAATCCGGGCCTTTGTGCGTTAACCGTTGCTTCGACGAACCTCGGGTGCATCCCGTAGCGTGGAATCATGACTGGCGCCGTTTCCTCCGACCTGCTCGCTCTCGCCCGCACGATTGCCCTCGAGGCCGGCGCGCTCGCCTTCCGGCGCCGCGCGGAGGGCGTGAATATCGCAGCCTCGAAGTCTTCTCCGGAAGACGTGGTCACCGACGCCGATCGTGAGGTCGAGCTGCTCATCAGGGCGCGGCTCGCCGAAGCCCGGCCCGATGACGGCTTTTACGGGGAGGAGTCCGAGGCGAGTGCCGGCTCCAGCGGGCTCACCTGGGTGGTCGACCCGATCGACGGCACCGTCAACTACCTGTATGGCATTCCGCACTATGCGGTGAGCATCGGCGTCGTCGAGGGCGACCCGACGCCGAGCACCTGGACCGCTCTCGCCGGAGCTGTCATCAATCCAGCGTTGGGCGAGCTGTACACGGCCGTGGCCGGTGAGGGCTCGTTCCTCAACGATCGCCGCCTGCGAGTGAAGACCGGAGTGCCTCTCTCCCTCGCTTTGGCTGGAACCGGGTTCGGGTACGAGGCGACGCGACGTGTGTGGCAGGCCGAGGTCGTGCAGGGCCTGATCGGCGAGGTGCGGGACATCCGCCGGATGGGTGCCGCGTCCCTGGATCTCTGTTCGGTGGCCACCGGTCGGCTGGACCTGTATTACGAACGCGGCCTCCACCCGTGGGACCACGCGGCCGGGGGTCTGGTGGCCTCGGAAGCCGGCGCACGCGTCGGGGGCTTCGGCGCTGAAGCGGAAGGAAAGGACCTGCTCATTGCCGCCGCGCCTGATCTTTTCGCCACTTTCGAGCCGTTGCTGGCGGGGCTTTTCGCCCGGTTCGCCAAGGAATAGCCGCCGCGTCGCGGCCCGCGTTCGAGGGCGGACCGGTTCCTGAGAGTGTCTTTTGAGGCCGGACGCGCTAGCCTTGACCGATTCGTTATATTTCATTTTGGCTAGATCGAGCAACAAAGCCGCACTGACCTTACGTTCAGCCCGCAGAAAGAGCCCCTTTGTCACGTCACTCCTCCCCCTCAGACGCCCCCGTGTCTGACGCGAGTGACGACGCACAACACGCTCTCCCTCTCACCCGTCGAGAGCTGCGTGAACAGCGCGAACGACAGGAATCTTCCGCCGACGCACGAGCCGAGGCTCTTCCGCTGTCCGCAGCGCATGTCGACGTGTCGCCAGCGCCCGTTCTCCCGAGTGATTCAGCTCCGGTCGTTTCTGCGCCGGTTATGCCGGCTTCGGTTATGCCCGCCCTTGTCATGCCGGCTCCGCTCGTATCGGCCCCGCTGACGCAGGCTCCGCTCGTCCAGGCCCCGCTCGCCGACTTCACCGCACCGCCGGTGGCCGAGGTGCGCGACTCGGACGTCGACATGCTCCTGACTCCCGGAAAGACATCGACGACGTCAATCCCGCTTCCCACCCGTTCGCAGTTGCGTCGGGACGAGCAGGCTCGCACGACACGGTCGCGTCGCGTTCACACCGACGCGCCCGACGCAGCATCGGCTCCCGCGGCCCCGTATGCGCCGCAGCGCACGTTCGTGCCGGCGGCTGCACTTCCTCGGGCCTCGCCGCACGCGCAGCCCGTGAGCGACCGCATGCGCAAGTTCGTGGCGAAGAGCATGACGGTGGCGGCGATGTCGTTCGTCGCCCTGATGGCCGTCTCCACCTCCCTGCCGGCTCAGGCGCTACTGTCCACCGCCGACGTGCAGGCATCCGCTCTCGCCGCACAGCGTCCGTCCCAGACCGAGGGCGTGCAATCCATCGACATCGCCGGTGGCGACACGGTCACCACCACCCGCGACGGTTACGAGTCGAGCACCATCGCCGAGGTCGCTGCCGCCAGCGGAATCCGCATGGAAGCCACCTTCACCAACAACCCCAACGGTACGATCCAGTGGCCTTTCGCCGTGGGTGTGCACATCGGGGATCAGATCGGCCCGCGCAGCTGCGCCGGCTGCTCTGCGAACCACGGTGGTCAGGACTTCAACCCGGGTCTTGGTGCCCCCATCCAGGCGATCGCGGATGGCGTCGTGAGCGTGGCCGAAGACGGCGAGGCCAGCCTGGGCGTGCACATGATCATCGACCACATGATCGATGGCAAGCTCGTCTCGAGCGTGTACGCGCATATGATCCACGGTTCCATGAATTTCGCGAAGGGTGATGCGGTCAAGGTCGGCCAAGTCATCGGCAAGACCGGCAGCACGGGGATGTCGACCGGCCCGCACCTGCACTTCGAGATTCGCGAGGGCGGCGTCAACGGCACCAAGGTCGACCCGCTGGCCTGGCTCTACGCCCACACGAACTAGCGCCGCGCTACGCTCCCGCTGCCCGTCTCCGACCTGGTTCGCGTGGCGCTCCTGCCTTCATGGGGCAGATGTTGGCGTTTCGCGCGCGAGATGACATCTTTGGCCCCAAGGCCCCTCTGACTCGCCAATATAGGCCCCTTGCTCGGCCGTCATGGGGCGTTTTGTGTCGGTTCGCGTGGCGCTCCTGCCTTCATGGGGCAGATGTTGGCGACTCGAGAGCGACGTCCTCGATCGTGACGTGTTCCGCCTCGGTGCCGAGTCTTCCAGTGCCACCGACGGGTGTGTTCATCCCCGTTCGGCGCGCACAACACCGCAGGGCCCACCCTCGAGGAGAGTGGGCCCTGCGGTGACACGTGTGGTCGCGGTTAGGAGCGCAGCCAGACGGTCGTGTCGCCCGGCAGCGTGCGCCCCGTGAGAGTCTCGCTTGAGAGCAGCACGTCGCCGACGGGCAGGGTGACGGATGCGTCGCCGGTGTTGGCGATCACCGTCACACCTCCGGAGCGGAACGCGACGACCTCCGGGGGAAAGCCGGGCAGCCAGTCGACAGAGCCGACTCCGAGCGCGAATTCGCGGCGCAGGCGCAGTGCGAGTGTGTACAGCTCGAGTGTTGATCCCTCGACGCCGGCCTGCTGGTCACGCGCCAGCCCGGCCCATTCGGCGGGCTGAGGCAGCCAGCTCTTGCTGGACGTGCCGAAGCCATAGGACGGTGCGGCGGCTTCCCACGGGATCGGCACGCGGCATCCGTCTCGGCCGTAGCGCTCACCCTTGGTGCGGAACCAGGTGGGGTCTTCGCGGGCGGAGTCCGGAAGGTCAATGACCTCGGGCAGGCCGAGCTCCTCGCCCTGGTAGAGGTAGCTCGAACCGGGCAGCGAGAGCATGAGGCTCGACGCGGCGCGGGCGCGGCGCAGGCCCACGACGGTGTCGGGCAGGCCCGGCGTGTTCGGGCCGATGCCGTGACCTTGCAGGTTCTCGGCGCCGAGGGCCAGCCGAGACGCGTGACGCACCACGTCGTGGTTGGAGAGCACCCAGGTGCTCGGGGCGCCGACGCCGCTGAACGCTGCGAGGGAGTCGTCGATCACGCGGCGCAGCATCGGGGCGTTCCACGGGGTCTCAAGGTAAGCGAAGTTGAAGGCCTGGTGCATTTCATCGGGGCGTACCCACTTGGCCACCTCGGTAAGTGGGTCGACCCACGCTTCGGCGGCGAGTACGCGGTCGCCCGGGTATTCGGCGAGCACGGCGTGCCAGTCGCGGTAGATCTCGTGCACGCCGTCCTGGGCCCAGTACGGAGGGGTGACCGGGGGCTCGGCGCTGATGTTCGGTTCGAGGGTGGCCGAACCGCCGCCCATGCTGCCGCCCTCTGCAGGCGGGGTGTAATCGGGAAGGCCGGCGGCCTTGATCATGCCGTGGGCGACGTCGACGCGGAAGCCGTCTACGCCGCGGTCGAGCCAGAAGCGCAGCACGGAGCGGAACTGCTCGCGAACCCACGGGTTTTCCCAGTCGAGGTCGGGCTGGGTGCTGTCGAAGAGGTGCAGATACCACTGGCCCGGAGTGCCATCAGCCTCGGTGATGCGAGTCCAGGCGCGGCCGCCGAAAACGGATTCCCAGTTGTTGGGGGGAAGCTCTCCGGTTGCGCCCAACCCGTCACGGAACATGTAGCGCGCGCGGGCGTCGCTGCCCGGTGCTGCCCGGAGAGCCTCCTGGAACCAGACGTGGTCGCTGGAGGAGTGGTTGGGAACGATGTCGATGATGACGCGGATGCCCAGGTCGTGTGCCGCCTGCTGCATGGCGTCGAAGTCGTCGAGGTCGCCGAAGAGTGGGTCGACGTCGCAGTAGTCGGCCACGTCGTAGCCGGCGTCGCGCTGGGGCGACGTGTAGAAGGGCGAGAGCCAGACGGCGTCGACGCCCAGATCGCGCAGCTGTGGCAGGCGCGACTGGATCCCGGCGAGGTCGCCCATGCCATCACCGTTGGCGTCGGCGAACGACCGCGGGTAGATCTGATAAATAACTGCCGTGCGCCACCACTCTGTACCTGTGCCTGTCATTTCTTCATGCTATGTCATGATCCGTCCGATGTAAGCGTTTGCATGAAGTACAGGTCGGAATGATAACGAACCGGTGTCAATCGTTCCCGAACCGCTCCCAACCGTGCATACTCGACGTATACATGTAAACGCTTGCACAAAAGGCGGCGTTCTCTACGAAAGGCAACACCAATGAAGGTGAATAAGAAAGGCCTGCTGGCGTTCGGCGCTATGGCCGCCGTCGCGACCCTCGCCCTGGCCGGCTGCTCCGCTGGCGACACCGCCACGAAGGCCGACGCCGCGAGCACACTCACGGTCTGGGTAGACGCAGAACGCGTCGGCGCGCTAAAGGACGCGGCGGACGCATACACCGAGAAGACCGGCGTTGAGGTCAAGCTGGTCTCGAAGGACGTCGCGACCGTCAAGGATGACTTCATCCAGCAGGTACCGTCAGGCAAGGGCCCAGACATCACGATGGGAGCGCACGACTGGCTCGGCGAGCTCGTCACCAACGGCGTGGTGTCCCCGATCGAACTCGGCGACTCCGCCGCGAACTTTCTCGACGTGGCCGTGAACGCCTCCACCTATGACGGCAAGACCTACATGCTGCCGTACGCGGTGGAGAATCTGGCCCTGCTCCGGAACGCGGACCTGGTTCCGACCGCAGCCACCTCCTTTGACGACATGATCGCCAAGGGCACCGCCGCCGGGGTCACCTACCCGTTCATGGTCGAGCAGGGTGCCGACGGTAACCCGTACCACCTCTACCCGTTCCAGACCTCCTTCGGTGCGCCCGTCTTCGGCACCGACGCGAGCGGCGGCTACGACGCCACCAACCTCGAACTCGGCAACGCCGGTGGCGAAGCCTTCGCCACCTGGCTCGGCAGCAGGGTAAGAACGGCACGGGAGTCTTCAACACCGAGATCACGGGCGACATCGCCAAGGAAGCCTTCACCTCCGGTCAAGCCGCCTTCTGGCTGACCGGCCCATGGAACGTCAGCGCGGCCAAGGACGCCGGTATCAACCTCGCGGTCGATGTCATCGCCCCCGAGTCCGACGCGCCAGCGCAGCCTTTTGCGGGCGTCAAGGGCTTCTTCGTGAGCGAGCAGAGCAAGAACAAGGTCGCGGCGAACGACTTCCTCGTCAACTATCTCGGCACCGAGGCTGTGCAGACGGAGCTCTTCAAGTCCGGCAACGTCCTGCCCGCGCTCAAGGCATCCGCTGAAGCGGCATCGTCTGATCCCATCATCGCCGGCTTCGCAGCCGTCGGAGCCGAGGCCGTGCCGATGCCGGCCATCCCGGCCATGGGTCAGGTGTGGCAGTTCTGGGGCATCGCTCAGGCCTCCATCATCAACGGCGCCGACCCCGTCGCCACCTGGCAGAAGCTGACCGCCGACGTGCAGACGGCGATCGGCTAAGTAGCCGCAGCACGATTCCCCGGACGGATGCGCAGGCATCCGTCCGGGGATTTTCGGGTGTCAGAACGAGAACGAGAGAGCTGGGCAATGAGTACGACGATTGACGAAGAGGTCACCGAGAAGAAGCCGACGCCGCGGCAGAAGCAGGCCGCCCGTATGGCGGAGGCCGCGTCCGGCGGGGTCAGGGCAATCCTGACCAAAATCGTGCTGCTGGGAATCGTTGATGCCATGGCGGTCTATGCCCTCTTCATGCTGCTCGCGAAGCAGCAGTGGCTGGTCTTCGGCCTGGTGCTGGTCGTCACTCTCGTCGTGAACTGGATCTACTTCTCACCGGGCAAGCTGCCGGCGAAGTACCTCACTCCCGGCCTGATTTTCCTGATCGTTTTCCAAATCTTCGCCGTGGGCTATACCGCCTACATCGGCTTCACGAACTAC
>NZ_JPRS01000102.1 GCF_000738085.1 Cryobacterium sp. MLB-32 | reverse complement strand
ACACGGTGATGTTTTTGCAGTCCACGGGGGACCAGATCACGGTCGGTCCGTTCCTGGAATCCACGCCTTTACTTTTTCCCCTGCTGTTGATTCCACAGGCATGGACTCTTGTCCTCGAGCTGACCTTTTATCTCCTGGCGCCTTTCCTCGTGAAACTGCGATCGAGTGTTTTGATCGGTATCGTGATCACCGCCCTGGTCGCCAAGTATGTCGTCGCGGGTGCCATCCTCAACCTGGAAGACCCGTGGACTTATCGCTTCTTCGGATTCGAAATTGCCTTCTTCCTGATCGGCGTACTTCTGTTCCGATATACGTCGAGCCGAGGTGCTTCGGTGGATCGAGTGCCGCGCAAGCTCAGGGCGGGGATCGTCTTCGGCGGTCTCGCTGGGATCTTCCTCGTCGCCCCACGCCTGTTCGGCTGGGCTACCGGTGTGAGCCCGTTCATGGCCCACTACGTGGTCCCCCTCGTGCTGGTCGTCGCTATCGGGGCAACGATCCCCTCACTGTTTGCTCTGACAAAGCGGTGGAAGTGGGACGCCAAGCTGGGGGCGTATTCCTACCCGATCTATCTGTCGCACCTGCTCGTCGTCGGTGGCTTCCAAATGCTGGTTGGTAAGCCGTGGATGACGCAGAACCCGGTCGCCATCTTTGGCCTTTTGCTTGTTGCTGTTGTCGCCGTCGCGTGGCCGCTTGTGCGGACCAGCGTCTTGGTCGATGCCCTGAGGGCGAGAGTTCGAACGCCAACAAACTCAGCGGTACGTGCCAGAGAACCCGAGCCTGACTCGGTGACGCGCCCCTGAGAGCCGTGTGGAACGGGCTCACCTGCCCGCCTGATAGTGGCGGTCAGCCGACTCCTCCCCAGCACGCATAAATCCCATTCGTCAAGACGGGCGTCGCTGAATCTCCGTGGTCGCTAGAGGTCGGCGTGCAGCTGCCAGACGCGTTCGGCCGAGTCCCGCCAGCTGAAGGCTTTGGACCGGTCGCTCCCAAAGATGCGCAGGCGTTGCTCCAGCTCAGTGTCGGTGAGCACCCGCGTCATGGCGGCGGCCAGACGCTCGGAGTAGCCAACGGCATCCGCCAACGGAACGACGAGTCCGGCGTCGCCGGCGGCCTCCACGAGGGCGGGTGCATCGGAGTGCACGACCGGGGTACCGAGGTGGAAGGCCTCGATGATGGGAAGCGCAAAGCCTTCTTCGCGGCTCGGGTAGACGAACAGCGACGCGCGCGCGATGACAATGGCGAGGTCTTCGTCGCTCAGCCCCGACATGGCGCGTACACGACCGGGCTCGAGTCCGGCCTCGTCAGCCACAGAAGCGATGTCGAGCTCACCCCACGACTCGGGGCCGATCACGATGAGGGGAAGATCCGGAGCGCCGGGAAGCCCCATGGCCGTGATGAGGGAGGTGACGCCCTTGCGCGGATCGAGCGAGCCGGTGGTAACGATGTAGTCCTTGGGCAGTCCCAAGGCGGCCACACGGCCCGATACGAGCGAATCCAAGGGGAGAACCAGCCCGCGGCCGACGGCGCCGCCGATCACGCGGATGCGGTCGCCGAAGTCTGCAATGTCGGCGAGCTGCGCGGCCACCGCGTGGCTCGGCACCACAACTGCGTCCGCGTGCTTGCGGGCGCGCTTCACCATGGCCTTGGTCCAGCCCACGGTTGCCGTGGTGAGAGACTCCGGATGGGTCCACGCGAGAACGTCGTGGATGGTGACGGCGATCTGTGTGCCGTCGTTCAGTCGATCGTGCCGGCGCATGGGAGCCAGCAATGACGGCGCGTGGATCATGCCCGTTCCCGCGGAGGCGGTGACGCCCAGGCTCCACGCGGCGGCGAGCTCCCGGCGCGCGAGCGCCGTCTTGTGCAGGGATGCGAGGCCCGGTAAGGCCGCGTCGATCTTCTCGTACTGGGCGGGGGGAGACGAGGAAACGATGCCCTCCACCTCGCATCCGGCCGGCGCGGTCGCAATGAGCGCGCGCGTGAGCTCTTCGGAGTAGCGGCCGATCCCCCCAGGAACGGGCGCGACCATCTGATCGACGACGACACGAAGGGTGATCATTCTGTTCCAAAAACTCCGGCCGCGGCGGCGTCGGTGAGCGCCTCGCGCCATGGGCGCATCGGCTCAAGCCTGGCAGCGAGCCACGCGTCGTGACCCAGAACCGAGTAGGCCGGCCGCGGAGCCGGACGCACGAACGCCGAGCTGTCGGTGGGGAGCACTCGCTCGGGGTCGAGTCCGGCCGTTTCGAAGATCGCTCGCGCGAAGTCGAACCAGGTGGTCTCGCCGGAGTTGGTGCCGTGATAAATGCCGGCCGGGGCATCCGCATCGAGCAGGTACACGATCTGCGCGGCGAGGTCACTCGTCCAGGTGGGCTGGCCGAACTGGTCGTTCACCACGGTGACGGTGTCGTTCGTGCCGGCCAGGCGCAGCATGGTCTTGGCGAAGTTCGGGCCGTGCTGGCCATAGAGCCACGCCGTGCGCACAATGTACGTGGCCGGCGCGTTCTTGGCGAGCACGAACTCCTCACCGGCGGCCTTCGTGCGGCCGTAGGCGCTGATCGGGTCGAGCGGCGTGTTCTCGGCATAGGGAGCGGTGGCGCTACCGTTGAACACGTAGTCCGTCGACACCTGCACAAGCCGCACGCCGGCCACGTGCGCCGCGACCGCCAGATTCTTGGCGCCCACCGCGTTCACGGCATACGCCGCATCCTCGTTCGTCTCGGCGTCGTCAACCTTGGTGTAGGCGGCGGCGTTGATCACCACGTCCTGGCCTTCCACGGCGGCCGTGACGGCATCCATGTCGGTCACGTCGAGGTTCTCGCGACCCAGGGCCGTGACCGTGTGTCCGGCCAGGGCCGTTTGCAGGTCGCGGCCGAGCATGCCCGACGCTCCGGTGATCAAGTACTTCATATGCTCCCCTAAGATTTTTGTGAAACCGCCAGCTGCGACGGTACCGCGAAAGTCGGCACCCCGGCAGCGGCCGTGTTAGTTGTCGAGGGCGGCGCGAGCCTTGAGCGGCTCCCACCAGCTGCGGTTATCGCGGTACCACTGCACCACGTCGGCGAGGCCCTGCTCGAACGGAACCTCGGGCGCGTAGCCCAGCTCTGCCTGAATCTTCGAGATATCCACCGAGTAGCGCAGGTCATGTCCGAGGCGGTCGGCGACGCGGTCCACGTACGACCAATCCTTGCCGGTCGAGTCGAGGAGCATCTGGGTGAGCTCCTTGTTGGTGAGCTCGGTGCCGCCGCCGATGTTGTAGATCTCGCCGGCGCGGCCGTTCACGAGCACCATGGCGATGGCGCGGGTGTGGTCGTCCACGTGCAGCCAATCGCGGATGTTGTTGCCCTCGCCGTAGAGAGGCACGTGCAGGTCGTCGATCAGGTTGCTGACGAACAGCGGAATGACCTTCTCGGGGAAGTGGTACGGGCCGTAGTTGTTCGAGCAACGTGTAATCGACACGTTGAGGCCGTGGGTGCGGTGGTAGCTGCGGGCGAGCAGGTCGCTGCCGGCCTTGGACGCCGAATACGGCGAGTTGGGCTCGAGCGCGCGTTCTTCGTTCCATGAGCCCTCGGCGATGGAGCCGTACACTTCGTCGGTGGAGACGTGCACGAAGCGCTTGAGGTTGTTGCGCAGGGCCGCGTCGAGCAGCTGCTGCGTGCCAAGCACGTTCGTCTCCACGAAGATCGAGGCGTCGCGCACGGAGCGGTCCACGTGCGACTCGGCGGCGAAGTGTACGACCGCGTCAATGTCGGGGAACAGCGTGTCGAGCAGCTTGCCGTCGCGGATGTCGCCGTGCACGAAGGAGTACCGCGGAGAATCGGCGATGGGTGCCAGGTTCTCCAGATTTCCGGAGTATGTGAGTGCGTCGAGCACTACGACCTCGGCGCCTTCCAGGCCCGGGTACGTGTCTTCAATCGTGCGGCGAACAAAATTCGAGCCGATAAAACCGGCGCCGCCGGTGACGAGGATCTTCATAAGGAGGTAACCGTTCCGTTTGCTTCAATGGCCTCGGCGATCATACCGTGGCCAGCCGGGGGGTTCGTCTGAGCGCCGCTGGCTCCCGCGCCGGAGAGTGCGGCAGTGGTCCTCGTCGGGCTGTGGCATTAAGCTGCACTGAACTGAGGCGCCGGCAGTATTCCGAATGTTTTGAGCACGCAAGGGAGTCCACATGCAGAGTTTGAGCGACACCACTGATTCGGCGGATTCACGTTCGGCCTGGGTCGGCGCCTGTTCCTACTGGAAGCCGACTCACCTCACGACCTCGGCGTGGCTGGGTCACGCCCCCTTTGGGTTTTGGCTCGTCGACGCCATCCGGCCCCGCTCGATTGTGGAACTCGGAACGCATTTCGGCTTCTCCTACTTCGTGTTCTGTGAAGCCGTCGCTCGGTTGGGGATCAATACCCGGGCGTACGCCCTCGATTCCTGGCTCGGAGACGACCAGGCGGGGCTCTACGGCGAGGACGTCTTTGACTCGGTCGCAGCAATCAACGCGGCCGACTACGGGGAATTCTCCACCCTGCTCCGTGGCTACTTCGACGACTCGCTCGCCGTGATCGCCGATGGCAGCGTTGACCTGTTGCATATCGACGGACGTCACGGGCTTGAAGACATCACACACGATTTCGCGGCCTGGCTCCCCAAAATGTCCGACCGGGGTGTCGTGATTTTTCACGATATCGCTGAACATCAGGAGGGATTCGGCGTGTGGAAGTTCTGGGAGACGGTGTCTGACCAGTACCCGTCATTTGCCTTCACGCACTCCCATGGTCTGGGTGTTCTGGGCGTCGGGAGCAACCTGCCGTCGACGATGCAGGCGTTCTTTGTCGCTGGTGCCGAATCGCCGGAGCGTGTGCGGTCGACCTATGGGCAGCTTGGGGCAGATATTGATGAGCTTGCGGCCCTGCATGACCGTTCCCGGCAGGTGGACGAGGTCACGCGGCGGCTTGGCGTCAAGGACGACGAAATCCACGAGATTCAGGAGGAAATGAGTCGGCTGCAGAGCGAATTCCCCGATGTTCGCGCCCGGTTGGCAGCAGCCGAAGCCTTATCAACGGGGCTGCTCCAGCAACTCGATGAGCTCCGGTCGAGCACGAGTTGGAAGGCCACGCGCCCGCTGCGAGCCCTTGGCGCGCGACTGAAGTCATAGCCGCACCAGGTGTCACGATTCCCGCTGAGGCCAATTGGTAGACTTCCGAGCGTGCAGATTCGCGAACTCTCCATCCCAGACTCCTACGAGATCACCCCGAAGCAATTCGGTGACGACCGGGGGGTCTTCCTTGAGTGGTACCGCTTCGACAAGCTGGAGGAAAAAGTCGGGCATTCGCTCGACCTGGCCCAGGCCAACACCTCGGTCTCCAAACGTGGCTCAGTTCGCGGAATTCACTTCGCCGACATTCCGCCGAGTCAGGCAAAATATGTCACTGCTGTTCACGGAGCTGTGCTCGACTACATCATCGACATTCGCCTGGGGTCGCCGACGTTCGGCAAGTGGGACAGCGTACTGCTCGACGACACCGACCGTAAGGCGGTCTACATTGCCGAGGGCCTCGGACACTGCTTCGTCGCGCTGACAGATAACGCGACGGTGAGCTACCTGGTGAACAGCACCTTCAACCCGGGCCGCGAACACGGAATCAACCCGCTCGATAAGGAGATCGGCCTGGTCTTCCCGCCCGAGGCCGGTGAACTTTTGCTGTCGCCCAAAGACACGGATGCTCCGGGCCTCTCGGCCGCAGCGGCGGCCGGTCTGCTGCCCGAGTGGGCTGCCGCCCGGGCATACTATGACTCACTGAACGACAGGAAATAGGGCCATGCGCGGAATCATCCTCGCCGGCGGTTCGGGCACGCGCCTGTGGCCGATCACCAAGGGCATATCGAAGCAACTGATGCCCATCTATGACAAGCCCATGATCTACTACCCCTTGTCGACGCTCATGATGGCGGATATCAAGGAGATCCTCATCATCACGACCCCTGAGTACAACGAGCAGTTCCGAGCGCTGCTCGGCGACGGATCCGATCTTGGCATCCGCATCGAGTATGCCGTTCAGCCGTCACCGGATGGTCTCGCGCAGGCCTTCATCATCGGAGAAGAGTTCATCGGCGACGAGAGTGTTGCCCTCGTGCTGGGGGACAACATCTTCCACGGCGCGGGCCTCGGCTCGGCGCTGCGCGGCAATGCGGAGATCGATGGGGCGCGCATATTCGCTTATCACGTGAGTAACCCCACGTCGTACGGTGTCGTCGAATTCGACGAATCAATGACCGCGGTCTCGATCGAGGAGAAGCCGCCGAAGCCCAAGAGCAACTATGCCGTCCCCGGACTGTACTTCTATGACAATTCGGTCGTCGAGATCGCCAAGACCATCAAACCCAGCGCTCGCGGGGAACTCGAGATCAGCACGATCAATGAGCGTTATCTGGAAAATGGCACGCTTCACGTCCAGATTCTCGATCGCGGTACCGCCTGGCTCGACACGGGCACGTTCGAATCGATGATGCAAGCCTCTGAGTACGTGCGCGTGATCGAAGATCGACAGGGCTTCAAGGTCGGCTGCATCGAGGAGATCGCCTGGCGTGCCGGCTGGATCAACGACGCTGAACTCGCTGTTCTTGCTGCGCCGCTGCTCAAGAGCGGCTACGGCCGATACCTTGCGGGCCTCGTCAACACGTAATACCTGTACACGTCCCCCGTCAGGAGTGGTGACTAGACTGTCTTAACCCCCCTAATGGGGGTCATCAGTGAGTGACAGGAACACCGCATGACCACGTCCGCAACGACTCCAACGGTTGTGCTCATCGGCGCATTCGAACGTGACAACTTCGGGGATCTCCTCTTCTACCAGCTCACGAAGACTTATCTGGGTGAGCGGGGCATCGTGGCCGGCTCCGTCATCGGAGCCGACATGCGGAGCCTGCTGGGCACCCAGGTGTACCCCCAGAGCGACTTGCTTGCTGCCCGTGCCTGGGATGCCGTGTGGGTGGTCGGCGGTGAGGTCGGAGGGGTCACGACCGAGAATGCCCTGGCAATGTCGTTGCCCGAGGTCGAGGGAGCGATCTTCGACGCTGCCAGCACCATGGGCAGAACGGCGCTCTCGCGCTTCCTCTCCGACAGTGCTCCGGTGGACCCTGCCTACCTCCCCGTGCTGTCGCGGTTTCCCCTGAACGAGCAGACACCGCTGATTCTCAATTCGGTCGGCTTGGGGAACATGGCAGCGGAGGGCAGTGGCCCCGAGGCTGATACGGCGATCGCTGTCCTGCGCGGTGCATCCGCCGTGAACGTCCGGGACACGTCATCGCAGGACTTTGCTCACAGCGTCGGCGTATCGACGCGGCTCGCACCCGACATCGTGCACTCCATCTCGCTGCATCATCCTGAGCTTCGGTGGGAGCATGTCCCCGCGCACAGTCCCTATTTCATTTTTCAGGCAAGTACGACCGTCATCGCGAAATACGGCGTCGAGAACGTCGCGCGTGCCATCGTGAATCTTGCCGTGCAGACCGGGTGGAGGCCCGTTCTCTTGCTCGCAGGACTCGCACGGCACCATGACAGCCCACATCAATACGAGCAGGTCGTCCAGGAAATCAAACGCCACTCACCTCACCTCACGCCGGCGGTGCTGGCAACGAGGAAGCCGCTTGAGTTGGCCGCGTGGATAGCTCAATCACAGCTGTGGCTCGGAACGTCCCTGCACGGTCGAATTATCGCGAATTCCTTTCTGCGACCACGCGTGAGCCTTGAAAACCTCAAGGTCACGCACTACGCACAGACATGGGACCGAGAATTCCCCGTCAGCGTGCCGCTTGATCAGATCGGCGAGGCTGTGTCCGCGGCCGTGATTGCCGCGGCCCTGCCGGCGAATTCGGCCGTGTCACTCGAACTGGCCCAGGCGTCACGACGCGCAACCGAGCACTTAGTGACGGAGTACCTGTGAACGAGCGACTGGACGGCTACGTGGATACCAATCAAGTGGCGCGGCAACGGGCGATGATGTTCGAGATTGTGGGGGACTACGAGGCGGCCAGTGAGCAGTGCAGGCGAGGCCTGGCCCTGGCAACGGAGAGAGTCCGCAATCTCGAGGCCCAAGTGGAGGACGACCGGTGCTCCGTGAGGGCGCTCCGGTCGGAGATTGCGACGATGAAGGGCAGCAAGTCCTGGCGAATGACTCGACCCTTGAGGGCACTTGTCGGGGCCCTGCGCCGCGTCCTCAGGCGTACCTAGCGTGACGAGCGGCGTGACTCGATCGCCGAGCGGAGGCCCAAGCCGACTTTCAGAGCAAACCGCACGGGCCAGAGAACTGCTCCGGAGTACTTTTTGAAGAGGAATTTTTGGGCACTGTCGTGATGCGCCTTGATCATTCGCGCCGATTCGTCGCGGGTTGAGGTGGAGTGGGCGCCGGTGTGCACGACGATCGCTGCCGGCTCATAAACGTTTCGCAATCCGAGCTTTCCGATGCGGTATCCCAAATCGACATCCTCGAAGTACATGAAGTAGCTCTCGTCGAAGCCGTTGAGCTCATCCAGCACCGACCGTCTCACCATGAGACATGCGCCCGAGAGCCATCCGGCATCGCGACGAATCACATCCCCGTCTGTTTCCCTGCGGTACGTCCGCGTCCAGGGATTGGCGGGCCAGACGTTGGCGAAAATTGCGTGACCCACGCCCGAGCGCAGGGATGGCACGGTTCGGGCGGAGGGATACACTTGGCCGTCAGCCGACAGGATCCGAGGTCCGACAGCGGCGATGGATGCCGTAAAACGTCCCGCGTCGAGCAACACATCGATGGACCCGCGATTCAGCGTCACATCGGGGTTGCTGATCACAACCCAATCGATCTCCGGCCCCAAGCTGCGAACGGCCTCGTTAATAGCGTGGCCGTAGCCCCGATTGGACGGTAGAGGCAGGTATGTGGCCCCCGCGTCGCGGGCCAAATCGGCCACCATACCGGAATCCGGTGAGGGCTTATTGTCGGCGACGACGATTTGCAGAGGTACCTGGGAAGCCTCAACGACCGAGGCGAGAAACGGACCAAGCACATCATCAGACCCATAGCTGACGGTCACCACAGCCACACGCGGCGTGCGCGATGATGGGTTCTGGGCGTTGGACATACGACTCCCAATCATAGTTCTAGGCTAGATTGACTTGCGGCCACCCCCGGCCGGCTACCCAGTGAGGCTACATGCGATACCTAAAGGAAGTTCTCGAGTCGAGAGAGCTCCTGGCCAATCTCACCCTGCGTGAGATTCGCGGTCAGTACAAACGCACCATTTTCGGCCAGCTGTGGTCCTTGGTGAACCCACTCGCTTCCATGTTGATCTACACGCTCGTGTTTGCGTTCATTCTGCGAGTGCAGCCCGAACCTGGTGATCCCAGCGGCTTGAATATTTTTGCCGTGTGGTTGTTGTGCGGACTTCTCCCGTGGACGTTCTTCTCGAATGTGGTCCAGCAGGGCATGGGATCGATTCTCGGCAATGTCGGCCTGGTGCAGAAGGTCTATTTCAGCCGTATCGTGCTCCCGTTGTCCAAGGTGGGATCGGTCGGCTACAACTGGCTGTTCGAAATGGGGGTGCTCGTCGTAGTCCTGGCGCTCGTTGGCGCATTCGTCTGGCCGTGGCTCCCGCTTGTGCTCGTGACGATGATCCTGCTGGCTATTTTTGCTGCCGGACTTGCCTGATGCTTGCCGTCGCCAACGTCCACTTCCGGGACACGCAGTATTTCGTGTCGATCGGAATGCAGATCTGGATGTACCTGACGCCCATCATCTATCCCATCAGCCTTGTTGCGGTGCAGTCGGAGAAATACGGGCCGCTCCTCGGCACCTCCGTTACCATCCTCGATATATACGAAGCAAATCCGCTGGTGCGTTTCGTTGCCGTATTTCGCCAGTTGCTGTACGACAACCGATGGCCCGATCCGCAGGATTTCCTGCTGTGTGTGATCTGGGCATTTGCGGCATTTGTGATTGGTCTCTGGATATTCCGCCGGAGTGAGAAAGGACTGGCCGAAGCACTATGAGTGATGTTGCCGTGCACATTGACCAGATCAGCAAGAAGTTCCGGTTGTACCACGAACGAAATCAGTCGATTA
>NZ_JPRS01000101.1 GCF_000738085.1 Cryobacterium sp. MLB-32 | reverse complement strand
TGGTCGAGGAGCGAGGAACGAGCGTCTCGAGACCGCGCAACCTGACTCGCAAACTCGGCTCACCGGGTCTCGTGTCTCGTGTCTCGTGTCTCGACAGGCTCGACAACCGGCGCCGTAGACGGCGTTCCTCGACCAGCGGAATGGGGAAACCGCGGCGCATTTCCCCCTCCCACGGTGGCGCGAAGCGCCCGACCAGCTCGATCGCTCGCGCCTCGCGCCTCGACAGTCGGACGCACAACCTGCGAGAGAGCGTCGCATCAGTGGCGTCCCCGAACGACGGGACGCTCGCTCTTCTCCCAGCCGCGGCGCGGCGCGCGGGACCCGGTACCGCGGGGGTCGTCACGCGAGCGATAGACGACATAGGGGCGCACGAGGTACCCGAGCGGCGCCGAGAAGACGTGCACGAGCCGGGTGAACGGCCACAGCAGAAACAGGGCCGTCGCGGTGAGCACATGCAACTGGAAGAAGAACGGCACATCGCTCATCAGCGACGGATCGGGCTGGAACCCGTAGAGCGAGCGGATCCACGGAGAGATCGATCCGCGGTAGTCGTAGCCGCCGCCGAAGATCTGGTACAAAACGGTGGCGGTGGTGCCGAAGGTGATCGTGCCGGCCAGCAACACGTACATCACCTTGTCCATCACCGTGGTCACCAGCAGCACCCGAGTGGTGCGCCGTCGCCGGTAGATCAGGATGACCAGGCCCGACACGGTGAGCAGGGCCGCGAAGCTGCCCAGCCACGTGGCGCCGAGGTGGTACATGTGCTCGGTGACGCCGAAGAACTCGAGCCACGGCTTCGGAATGAACAGGCCGACGACATGCCCGCCGATCACCATCAGGATGCCGTAGTGGAACATCGGCGACCCCCAGCGCAGCAGCCGGTTCTCGTAGGTCTGGCTCGACCGGCTGGTCCAGCCGAACTGGTCGTAGCGGTAGCGCAGCAGGTGTCCCACAATGAACACACCGCTCGCCGCGTAGGGGAAGGCCACCCAGAGCAGGTAGTCCCAGGCGGTCATACTCGTGCCCCTTCACTCACACTGAACGGTTTCAGGTTGCCGAGAAAGGTCATGCCCACGGTTTCGGTGGGTGGCCCTTCGTTGACGAGGTCGAGGTAGCGCTGCCTCGTCACCTCGTCGATCTCGGGCAGCGACAGCGACACCGCCTCGACGACGTGCGCGTACGGGCTGCCCACCGCCTCGAGTGCGCTGCGCAGCACCTCGATGCCGTCACGGTGCGCCGACAGCAGTTCCGCCGCGATCGGTGAGTCGGAACAGGCCGAGAACTCGAGCACCATGGCAGGTAGTCGGGCAGCTCGTCGGCGGCCACCTCCCAGCCGGCCGCGCGATACGCCTCCACGAAACGCACCAGCGCCATGCCCCGCCGCCGGGTGTCCCCCGCCGCATAGTACGAGAGATAGGGGCAACACTTGCGCTTCAGGTCGAACGTGGCTGTGAAGTGCGCCTCCAGTTCCTGGGGACTCCAGGCACCGACCCCGGCGAAGAATTCCTCGAACGCCGCCCGCAGGGCGTCGGGCAGCGTGGACACGGATGCCCGCACCACCGAGAACCGCCTGCGCCGCTCCGCCGAAGGGTAGTCGAGCAGGATCGAGGCCGCCATGTGCGCGATCACGCCGTCAGACGACGAGAGCGCCAACGCCTGTATCCGCTGCGGTGCCACCTTGGGTGCACGGAAGCCGAAGGTGATCATGCGGGTGCCCCGTCGTCCGTGGCGGGGGGCTGCACGGGCGGGAACAGACCGGCAGCGGATGCCGCGCCGTTCCAGTTGAGCAGGTTCACCCGTCCCGGCGTGGTCGGCGTGCCCGCCTCGCCGCGCATCTCGTTGTAGTTGTCGACGGTGGCACCGAGGGGCATCCCGACGGTGTTGCCGTACGGGCCGCTGTGCCCGGCGGAACCGGGTCCACCCATGCCGGGACCGCCATCGGTGTCGAGGGAGCAGCCCAGCTCTTCGAGCTCGCGCGCCGTCTCCACGTGCGCCTTCGGGATCACGTAGCGGTCCTCATACTTGGCGATGGCGAGCAGGCGGTACATGGCCTGGATCGACTCGCCGGTCATGCCGACCGCCTCCGGGATGGACTCGTCGAGGTCATTGCCGAGGTTCACGTCACGCATGTAGGAACGCATCGCGGCGAGCTTGCGCAGCGAGGATTCCACCGGCACCACGTCGCCGGCCGAGAACAACCCGGCCAGGTATTCCACCGGGATGCGCAGCTTGTCGATGGCAGCGAACAGGGTGCGGGAGTCTTCGCCGTCGCTCCCTGTGGTGCTCACCACGTCGACAACGGGCGACAGCGGCGGAATGTACCAGACCATCGGCATGGTGCGGTATTCCGGGTGCAGCGGCAGCGCGATCCTGAACTCCGAAATGAGCTTGTAGATAGGGCTGTTCTGTGCGGCCAGGATCCAGTCGTCGGCCATGCCGCCGGCCTTCGCCGCCGCGATGACCTCGGGGTCGAACGGATCGAGGAAGCAGGAGCGCTGGGCCTCGAGCAGGTCCTGGTCGTTCTCGACCGTGGCCGCCTGCAGCACCGCATCGGCGTCGTAGAGCATCAGTCCGAGGTAGCGCAGGCGTCCCACGCACGTTTCGGAGCAGATGGTGGGCTTGCCCTGCTCGATCAGCGGGTAGCAGAGGGTGCACTTCTCGGCCTTGCCGGTCTTGTGGTTGAAATACACCTTCTTGTACGGGCACGCCGAGACGCACATCCGCCAGCCGCGACATCCGTCCTCGTCGACCAGCACGATGCCGTCTTCCTCACGCTTGTACATGGCGCCGGAGGGGCACGCGGCCACGCAGGCGGGGTTGAGGCAGTGCTCGCAAATGCGCGGCAGGTAGAACATGAAGGTCTCCTCGAACTCCATCTTCACGTGCTCACTCATGGTCGCCAGAATCGGGTCGGCCGCCGCGGTCTCCTGCGAGCCGCCGAGGTCGTCGTCCCAGTTGCCCGACCATTTGATGTCCATGTTCTTGCCGGTCAGCAGCGACTTCGGCCGGGCGACGGGGCTCTGGTTGCCGGCCGGGGCGGTGGTGAGCATGTCGTAGTCGTAGGTCCACGGCTCGTAGTAGTCGTCGATCTGCGGCAGGTCGGGGTTATTGAAGATGTGAGCGAGGCGGTTGATGCGCCCGCCCGAGCGCAGCTTCAGCCGACCGCGCTTATTGCGCACCCACCCGCCCTTCCAGCGCGCCTGGTCTTCATACTGGCGCGGGTAGCCGAGCCCGGGCCGCGTCTCCACGTTGTTGAACCACGCGTACTCCACACCGGTTCGGTTGGTCCACACCTGCTTGCAGGTCACCGAGCAGGTGTGGCAGCCGATGCACTTGTCGAGATTCATAATCATCGACATCTGGGCCATAACGCGCATTTAGTACTCAACTTCCTGGCTGCGGCGGCGGATCACGGTGACCTCGTCGCGTTGATTCCCGGTCGGGCCGAGATAATTGAACGCAAACGACAGTTGCGCGTAGCCACCGATCAGGTGGCTGGGCTTCAAGAGGATGCGGGTGAGCGAGTTGTTGGTGCCGCCGCGCTTTCCGCTCGTCTCGGCCACCGGCACATTGATGGTGCGGTCCTTCGCGTGGTACATGTACACCGTGCCCTCCGGCATGCGGTGCGAGACCACGGCCCGGGCCACGACCACGCCATTGCGGTTGTAGGACTCGATCCAGTCGTTGTCGCGCACACCGATCTTTTCGGCATCCTGCGGGCTCATCCACATGGTCGGCCCGCCACGGCTGAGCGACAGCATCAGCAGGTTGTCCTGGTACTCGGAGTGGATCGACCATTTCGAGTGCGGGGTGAGGTAGCGCACCGCCACCTCCGCCCGCCCCTTCGCTGCCGGGTCCCCGGTCGCCGCCGTCGACCCCACGATCGAGTCGTTGAAGAGGCGGTGCATGTCCAGCGGCGGCCGAAACACCGGCAGGGATTCGCCCAGCTCGATCATCCAGTCGTGGTCGAGGTAGAAGTGCTGGCGCCCGGTGAGGGTGTGCCACGGCTTGAGGTGTTCCACGTTGATCGTGAACGCGCTGTACCTCCTGCCGCCATGCTCGGAGCCCGACCATTCCGGGGAGGTGAGCACAGGGACCGGGGCGCCCTGCACATCTGGGTAGCTGAATCGGCGGCCGGCGTTGTCGCTGGCCAGGTGTGCGAGCTTGGTGCCGGTTCGTTCCTCGAGCGCTCGAAAACCCTGAGTGCCGAGTCGGCCGTTCGTGGTTCCCGAGAGCGCGAGCACCATTTCGCAGGCGTGGATCGCGGTCGTGAGGCGCGGCCGCCCCTTCGCCGGGCCCTCCGGCATCAGACCGTTCTTCCGACCGAGGTAGTCGACCTCCTCGTCGGGGGCGAATTTGACGCCCTTGGTCATCATGCCGAGCTTCGCCGTGAGCGGTCCGAGCGCGCCGAGCTGCGCGGCGAAGGCGGGGTAGTCCCGTTCCACGACCGTCAGCTTGGGCATGGTCAGCCCGGGGATCAGCGGCTGGTCGTTGCGCACGATGCCGTGCGGCGTGGCCATCGCATCCGGGGTGTCGTGCAGCAGTGGCGTGGCCACGAGGTCGTGGCGAACGCCGAGGTGGCCGATCGAGAGTTCGGAGATCTTCTGCGCCAGGAAGTGGAAGGTGTCGAAGTCGGTCTTCGCCTGCCATGGCGGGGCGATCGCCGGGTTGAACGAGTGGATGAACGGATGCATGTCCGTCGTCGACAGGTCGTTCTTCTCATACCACGTGGCCGGCGGCAACACCACGTCGCTGTAGATGGTGGTGCTGGTCATGCGGAAATCACTCGTGACGAGAAGGTCGAGCTTGCCCTCCGGGGCGTTCTCGCGCCACGTCATGGTGCTCGGCCGTTTCTCCGCCGGCGATTCGGGGGCCCGCACGGCGGATTCGGTGCCGAGCAGGTGCTTGAGGAAGTACTCGTTGCCCTTGCCGGACGAGCCGAGAATGTTGGCGCGCCACACCACGAGCACCCGGGGGAAGTTCTCCGGGGCGTCCGGGTCTTCGCAGGAGTACTCGAGGCTGCCGTCTTCGAGGGAGTCCACCACGTACTGGGCGGGAGCGACCCCGGCCGTGGCGGCATCGTCCACGAGGTCGAGCGAGTTGCGATTGAAGGTGGGGTAGCTCGGCATCCAGCCGCGCTTGGCCGATTCCACCAGGCAGTCGGCGGTGGTCCGGCCGGCGAAGATTCCGGTGCCGAGCGGGGTGGCAAGCACATCCGCGGACAGGCCGTCGTAGCGCCACTGATCGGTGGCGAGGTAGAAAAAGCCGGTGCCGATCATCTGCCGCGGCGGCCGCACCCAGTCGAGGGCGAAGGCGTACTGGCCGTAGCCGGTGAGCGGCCGTACCTTTTCCTGGCCCACGTAGTGCGCCCATCCGCCGCCGTTGACGCCCTGGCAGCCGGTCATCGTGGTGAGCGCCAGGAAGGCGCGGTAGATGGTGTCGGAGTGGAACCAATGGTTCGTGCCGGCGCCCATCAGGATCATCGATCGTCCACCCGAGTCTTCGGCGTTCTGCGCGAACTCCCGGCCGATTCGTTCGGCGGCCTGCCGCGGCACGGAGGTGATCTCCTCCTGCCAGGCCGGCGTTCCGGGGCTGGAGGCGTCGTCATAGCCGGTGGGCCACACGCCGGGCAGTCCCGGCCGGCCCACGCCGTATTGGGCGAGCAGCAGGTCGAAAACGGTCGTCACCAGCTGGCCGGCCACCCGGCGCACGGGCACGCCGCGGCGAATGACGCCCGCGCCGCCGGCGTGTTGAACTCCCTCGTCGTCGGTCTCGGGCGATACGTCGAAACGGGGCAGGTCGACCGCGACGGATGCGCCGTCGTGGTCGACGGCATCCGCTATCGACAGAAGAGGGTCGTGCCCCTCGAGGTCGAGGTTCCATGTGCCCTTGTCGGTCTCGCTGAACCGGTGGCCGATGGAGCCGTTCGGTACGAAGGGGGTACCGTCGGCGTCGAGCATCACGGTCTTGAACGCGGCGCTGGCCACGGATGCCGGGGTTTCCGGCAGCGCGTCGGCCGTGACGAACTTGCCGGGCACGTACGCGTCACCGCGCGGCGTCAGGGCGATCAGGTAGGCCGAGTCGCTGAATTTCGTCATGTAGTCGACGAAGCGCGGTGTGCGCCGATCCACCAGGAATTCGCGCAGCACGACGTGGCCCATGGCGAGGGCGAGGGCGCCGTCAGTGCCGGGGTGCACGGCGAGCCATTCGTCGGCGAACTTGGAGTTGTCGGCGTAGTCGGGAGAGACGGTGATGACCTTCTGTCCGCGGTAGCGGGCCTCCACCATGAAGTGCGCGTCGGGGGTGCGGGTGACGGGCACGTTGGAGCCCCACATGATGAGGTAGCTCGAGTTCCACCAGTCGGCGGATTCCGGCACGTCGGTCTGGTCGCCGAACACCTGCGGGCTCGCCACGGGCAGGTCGGCGTACCAGTCGTAGAACGAGAGCATCGTGCCGCCGAGCAGCGAGATGAACCGGTTGCCCACGCCCTGGCTCACGATCGACATAGCCGGGATCGGGGAGAAGCCCACGATTCGGTCTGGCCCGTGCGCTTTGATGGTGTGCACGTGGGCGGCGGCCACGATTTCAGCGGCCTCGTCCCACGTGGCGCGCACGAGTCCGCCGTGGCCTCGCGCGCTCTTGTACGCGCGTGCCGTCTCGGGGTTCGCGGTGATCGCGGCCCAGGCCAGCACCGGGTCGCCGAGACGGGCCTTCGCCTCTCGAAAGAGGTCCAACAGCACGCCGCGCACGTAGGGGTAGCGAACGCGGGTGGGCGAGTAGGTGTACCAGCTGAACGCGGCGCCGCGGGGGCATCCGCGCGGCTCGTATTCGGGGCTGTCCGGTCCCACGGAGGGGTAGTCGGTCTGCTGGGTTTCCCACGTGATGATGCCGTCTTTCACGTACACCTTCCAGGAGCAGGAGCCCGTGCAGTTCACGCCGTGGGTGGAGCGCACCTCTTTGTCGTGGGTCCAGCGATCGCGATAGAAGGAGTCGGCCGCACGCCCGCCGGAGAGGAAGACGCTGCGCAGGTCCTTCGACGTCTCGCCGCGGCGGAGGAACCGGCCGAGGCCCAGCAGGGTGTCGGCCAGGGCTCCGTCGGTGCCCGGCCTGGGTGTTGCGTGTTTCATCGGCATGCCCCTCGCGATACGCCGGGCGGCCAGCCGGCCACCCGCATACCTCAGCCTCGCCGCCGGTGAAACCCGCTACAAGCTCAGAACACCGTGAATAATGTCTTCATCGGGTTCGCTGCCCGCTCGACGCACCAGATCAAGGGTGCAGTTTTGTGGCGCCTGGATCAGGTGCAGCTGCTGCGCGCGCAGCGGCCCCTCGGCCTGATCGAGCACCCCCTGGATCAGCGCGAAGTGCACGCGACAGACCTCGGGGTTCGACTTCACCATTTCGGAATAGGGGCAGTCCCGCAGGTGTACGTGCAGCCCGTCCGGGTCGATGCTCGCGTCGAAGCCGGATTGGTCGAGGTGGTCGTCGAGGGCATCCATCTGCCGCTGCTGGGGGTTCGAGGCAACGGAAGACCCGGGCACCTGAGCCGGCTCGGCGGTGGCGGGCAGCAGCATCCGTCGCACCTGTTCGGCCCGTTGCAGCGCGACCTCGACCTTGTGCCCGCGGATGGATCCCTCGGCGCGATCGACCCCGGCGGCAGCGGAGTAGAGCATTCTCGGGCGGCCTTTCGCGTCGCGGTGTTCGCGCGCACACGTCACGAAGCCGTCAGCCATCAGGCGATCGAGGTGTTCCCGCGTCGTGTTCGGGTGCAGGCCCGTGGCTTCAGCCAGGTCGCCGATGGTCATGGTGCCACGCCGCTGCAACAGGTTCAGCAGGGTCATTCGGCTCAGGCTCGCAAGAGTCTTGAAGCCGGACGGGTGAGCGGTCATGCCTCCAGTATGGGGGTCAAACGTCCCTCGAGCCATGTTTTTTTCGGGGCAGGGCGCGTCAGCGACGGGGCGCCCGCGGGGCCGGCGGCGGCGGAACCTCCTTGGCGGCAACCACGTCGGCGAGGAGCAGCGTCACGAGCCCTCGTTTCGTCTCGACCACGACGGATGCCGGCGGCGCCTCGCGCAGGCAGCCCAGGGCATCCGTGTACCCACCCTCGATACGGGTACGCACGACCACGCGAGTGCCGAGCGGAGCGCCGGCCAGGAATGCCAGAAAGTCGCTCATCGCAGCAGGCTGAACGCCTCCACGCGTTCGGACTGGCCCGCGATGAGGATGACGTCACCGTCCTGAATCACGGTGTTCAGGCTCGTGTAACTCCAGCCCACGCCGTCTCGGTGGAACGCGGTCACGGTGATGCCGTGCTTGGCGCGCACCTTGGCCTCGCCGAGGGGCACCCCGATGAGCAATGCGGGCGGCGTGGTCTTCACGATCGCAAAATTCTCGCCAATCTCGATGTAGTCCTGCATGGCGCCGCGCACGAGGTGGGCGACGCGCTTGCCCATGTCTTTTTCCGGGTAGATCACGTGGTGCACCCCCAGCTGCGTGAGGATCTCGCCGTGCGGATCGCTCACCGCCTTGGCCCAGATGTTGGAGATGCCGAGTTTGAGCAGCAGCGACGAGGTGAGGATGCTCGCCTGGATGTCGCCGCCGATCGCGACGACGACGCTGGTGAAGTCGGGTACGGACAGCTCGCGCAGCGTCGCCTCCTTGGTCGAATCGGCGCGCACGACGTGGGTGAGCAGACCGTTGTGCGCCTGCACGATTTCTTCGTCGCCGTCGATGCCGAGCACCTCGGTTCCACTTCGCATCAGCTCGACGGCGAGCGCGCTGCCGAACCGGCCGAGGCCGATCACCACAACGGAGGATGCCTCGGCGAAGCGCGTGGCGTCGCGACGGCCGAACAGTGAGTACCTAGCCAATGATCGGCCTTTCCTTCGGGAGTTCGTAGGTGGAGCGACGTTCGCGCAGGGCGAGCGCCGAGGCAAAGGTGATGGGGCCGAGCCGGCCGATGAACATGAGCAGGATGAGGATGACCTGCCCGGCGGGCGGAAGCGCGGCGGTGATTCCGGTGGACAGTCCCACCGTGGCGAAGGCCGAGATGGTCTCGAACATCAGGGAATCGAGAGAATCGTCGGTCATCAGCATGAGCGCGGCCGTGGCGGCGACCACCACGGCGACCGCGAGCAGCACGATCGTGATGGCCTGGCGGTGCACTGCGCGGGAGAGCCGCTTGCCGAAGACATTCACGGCCACGTCGCCGCGCACCTCGGCCCAGAGGATGAAGAACAGCACGGCGAACGTCGTGATCTTGATGCCGCCGGCGGTGCCGGCCGGACCCGCGCCGATGAGCATGAGCACGTCCATGCCCAGCAGGCTCGCGGAGTCCATCTGCCCGATGTCGATGCTGTTGAACCCGGCCGTACGCGTTTGCACCGATTGGAAGAAGCCGGCGAGCAGCTTGGCCGGCCAGTCCATCGGGCCGAGCGTGTTCGGGTTGTTCCACTCCACGGCGGTGATGTACACCGAGCCCAGCACGAGCAGCACGATCGTGCCGGCGACGACGATGCGGGTGTTCATCGTCCACTTGAGGGGGCTGCGGAGGTGCTTGCGCAGCTGAACGATCACCGGAAAGCCGAGCCCGCCGAGGATGATCGCCGCGCAGATCGGCAGGCCGATCCAGGGGTCGGCGGCGTAGGACATCATGCTGTCGCTGAACAGGGCGAAGCCGGCGTTGTTGAAGCTCGACACTGCGTGGAACACTCCGAGCCACACCGCCCGCCCGAACGGTTCGCCATAGCCGAACAGGAATCTGATCGTCAGTAGCACGGCGACAGCGCCCTCGATGATCAGCGAGATCTTCACGACCCCGACGATGAGCCCCTTGACGTCTTCGAGGCCCACGCTCTTCGCCTCGGCGGCGGCGTTGATGCGCGAACGCAACGAGAGTTTGCGTACCACCGCCAGGCCGATCACCGAGGCGAACGTCATGATGCCGAACCCGCCCACCTGGATCAGCGCCAGGATCACGATCTGGCCGAACGGAGTCCAGTACTCGGCGGTGTCCACCACGGTGAGGCCGGTCACACACACGGCCGAGGTCGCGGTGAAAATCGCCTCGAGGAAGGTGGCACTGTCGGGCCCGACCCGGGCGTTCGGCAGCATCAGGAGGGCCGTGCCCACGAAGATGGTGAACGCGAAAGCGGATGCGACGACCTGCGCGGGATGCAACCGCCGCCGCTTGGCCGCACTGCCGTTTTCCAGAATCGCCCGTGAGTGCACTCACTAACTCTACGTGGCGCGCCGCGATCGCGGCTGCCCACTTCCGTTCCGGCGCACGGCGCCCGGCGCCCGGCGCGGAAGCCAGCGCACCGTCCGGAACCCACAGCGCACCCTCCGGAACCCAGCGCACGCTCCACCCTGCGCCAACCTCCCCACCCTGCGCCAACCCACCATTCCCCGGCCCACCGCGCACCCTCCGGAACCCGGCGCACCCTCCGGAACCCGGCGCACCCTCCGGAACCCGGCGCACCCTCCGGAAGCTGGCGCAGGGTGCGGAACTCGGCGTGGATTGGCGAACGGATGGCGGTTGCCAGCTTCCCGTAAGACCTTCCCGGCACCGCTCCCACAGGCCAGTCATAGCGGCGATCGCGGGGCGGGAGAAGTCGCGCACCGGGGCATCCGCTGCCCTTCAGAGGCCGATCCCGCGCCACCCGACCAAACCGCGATGCGGGTTGCTCCGGACCATTCCCGTGCCCCGAATGAACATTCGGGCCGTGTGGCTCGAGAACATCGGGCCGAAACAGAACAACGAAATTAGGAGTTCTCCATGAACACGATCACCAAGCGCATCGCCGTATTCGGAGCAACCGGCGCAGCAGCAGGCGCCCTCATCATCGGCGGTCTCGTCGCCCCGGCGCAGGCTGACAGCCTGGACCGCGCCAGCACCACCACGAGCACCGTGACGGACAGCTCCACCACCCAGGCCCACACCGATCTGATCAACGACCTGTTCAACGGTGCGACCGGCAACGGTGTACTCGGCAACGACGTGGCTAACGGCGGCGTGGCCAACGGCGGGCTCGTCAACGGCGGAATCGCCAACGGCTCGCTCAACCCCTCCGTCGGAGACGTCGCCTCCGGCACAGAGCTTGGCAATGGAAACGCCGTCGCCTCGGGCAACGACACCGCGGTTGACGCTCCCGTCACCGCGCCCATCACCGCCCCGGTCGAGGCGCCCGTTGACGCTCCCGTCGGCAACGGCACCACGACAGACGTTGGAGGAGTCGACACCGGCGCCATCGACGGCCAGGTAAACGACCTCGTCGACGACGTGCTCGGTGATGTGGCACTCACCTCAATCTTCGGACGCTAACCAGCTCCGATATTCCCCTGCACCATCATGATCGGGCGACCCCTTCGGGGGTCGCCCATTCGTTCATCTGGGGCAGACCAGACTGTGCCCCCATTTCCGGTGCCATCACAAGTGACTCTGTGGAAGCCTTCCTGATATGGGGCATACTCTGTGTATACGGGCAGAGTGCTGGTTGTGCGTCTTGGGGGGACGATTTGGGTCGAGTCATCTTCTTGCGTCCGCACAAGCATCTGCTTCGTGACACGCTCACCATTT
>NZ_JPRS01000100.1 GCF_000738085.1 Cryobacterium sp. MLB-32 | reverse complement strand
TCCATCGGCACGTGGTCGACATCAGCCTGGTACGAACGGAAGATGACCATGGCGGTGACGTAGCTGGGACCCTCGGACAGCACGACGTCACCGGGGTTGAGAAACAGCTTGCTCACGAGTTCTAGGGCGTGCTGCGAACCGGTCGTGACGACGACATCGTCGGCATTGGCGCGAATTCCCTCGAGTGCCATCACATCAAGGATCTGCTCCCGGAGTACGGGAACTCCCTGACCAGAGCCATATTGCAGCGCGACAGCGCCCTGCTCGGCCATCACCTTGGACATCGCATTCGTGACGAGATCGTTGGGGAGGGCGGCCACGTACGGCATTCCTCCGGCGAGGGAGACGACCTCGGGCCGACTGGCCACGGCGAAGAGAGCACGCACCTCAGAGGCCTTGAGCCCCGCGGCTCGTTCGGCGTAGTGGTGATACCACGGGTCGAGGTTGTTACCGGCCTGGAGGGAGCCCTTTTTAGTCACGTCACTTCCGTTCTGGTGAGGTCTTAATCGTATGGGGTACGAGCGGTACCGCGGGAACACCCCTGAAATCACGAAAAAACCCGCCCGGCGTGAGCCGGGCGGGTTCTCCTAATCGAACCGTCGGCTACGCGAGGTAGGCGGCCAGGTCGGCTTCGAGGGCAGGCTTCGGCTTGGCGCCGATGACGGTCTTGACGACCTCGCCCTTCTGGAAGACCTTCATCGCGGGGATGGAGGTGATCTGGTACTTGGCGGCCAGGGCCGGGTGATCGTCGACGTTCAGCTTGACGATGTCGAGCTTGTCCGCGTGCTCGGACGCGATCTGGTCGAGGATCGGGCTGACGGCGCGGCAGGGGCCACACCACTCAGCCCAGAAGTCCACCAGAACGGTCTTCTCGTTGTTGATGACTTCCTGATCGAAGTTTGCCTCTGTTACGGCGCGTGCAGTCATGTGTTTCTCCTTAATTGGTAATTGGTGCGAGTTCAGGTTCGCCAGCCGAGGCCAGCAAGTCGTCGGGGAGGGTGCTGAGGTAGTGCTCCGCGTCGAGCGCTGCGGCACAGCCGGAACCGGCAGCCGTGATGGCCTGACGGTAGCTGGAGTCGATCACGTCGCCGGCGGCGAAGACACCGGTCTGGCTGGTCTTGGACGACCGTCCGGCGACAGCGATGGTCCCCTCGGGGGTCAGGTCCAGCTGACCGTGCACGAGGTGCGTACGCGGGTCATTGCCGATGGCGATGAACACACCGCCCACTGGAAGGGAACTCTCCGCCCCGGTGATCGTGTCACGCAGCTGGAGACCGTCTACGGCCTCCGCGCCGGCAATGCCGACGACCTCGGAGTTCCAGACGAACTCGATCTTGTCGTTGGAGAACGCTCGTTCCTGCATGATTTTGGATGCGCGCAGCTCGCTCTTACGGTGGATGACATAAACCTTCTCAGCGAAACGCGTGAGGAAGGTGGCCTCCTCCATGGCGGAGTCTCCGCCGCCGATGACCGCGATCGTCTTGCCCTTGAAGAAGAAGCCGTCGCAGGTGGCACACCACGAAACGCCGCGGCCGGACAGGCGCTCCTCGTCGGGCAACCCGAGCTTGCGGTAGGCGGATCCGGTCGCGAAGATCACCGAGAGTGCCTCGTGTGTCTCGCCATTGCCCAGCGTGACGCTTTTGATGGCACCAGTGAGGTCGAGGCTCTCGACGTCGTCGTAGACGACCTCGGTACCGAAGCGCTCGGCTTGTTCCTGCATCTTCGTCATGAGGTCGGGGCCCTGGACGCCGTCGGGGAAGCCGGGGAAGTTCTCGACGTCGGTCGTGTTCATCAATTCGCCGCCGGCCTCAACCGAACTGGCGATGAGCAACGGCTTCAGGTTGGCACGGGCGGCATAAATGGCAGCCGTGTAACCGGCCGGACCTGAACCGATGATGATGATCTGGCGCACGCGCACTCCTAGCAATCGACGTAAAAATTTGGGAAACATCCGGCCTTATTCAGCTACTGCCCGATACAACACATCCTAATCGGCTCGTATTCCTACCCCCCATTTGCTCCCCAGGTGCACAGCGCGCGCACAGGCTGGCCTCTGTCACGGACGCGCCGCGGCAGTCACCGGCGGCTGAACCGGGCCAGTACGGGCGTGAGGAAGGCACTGAGCTCTGCGCTGCGCATGACGAGCAACATGCCGAAGTAGGCGGCGCACATGACGAGGCCGATGATGGCCATCGAGAGGATGGCCGTCAACCGGCCCGAGAGCGCAAATCCGTCTTCCACGGTGCCGCCCAGCAGAACGAGCAGCACCACGCCAAGAATCACCGGGACGACGGCCGCCGTGAGGTAAGTCACGAGGCTCCGCAGAATGCGTCGCCCGTCGATTCCGTCGAGCCGCTTGCGGAGCAGCACCGCGGCAAGCCCCGTCTGCAGGATTCCCGAGAACGTGATGACAGCGGCGATACCGACCGCGATCCAGTCGGTGGGCAGGAAGGCGCAGCCCAGGACGCCGACGATGAGGATGGCGACCTGGAACAGCGTGAAGAAGAATGGAGTGCGGGTGTCGCCGAGAGAATAAAACGTGCGCTGCAGGACGAACAGAATACAGAACGGCACGAGGCCCAGGATGAAGGCGATGATGACGTTGCCGATGCCCTGCACCTGGTCGAAAGGACTCACAAACACGGCCGCGAAGGGGTAGGCGCAGATCGCGATGACGGCGCTCGCGAGCACGATCAGCAGGGCCGTGCCCCGAATCGCGCTTGAGGCATCCGTTCTCACCAGCGCCCACTTACCCAGGGCGGCATGTTCGCTCATGCGCGTGAAGTAGGCCGTGGCCACCGAGACGGTGATCACCGAGTGAGGCAGCATGAAGATGAGCCAGGCCGTGGACAACACGGCGACGGATGCCTTGCCGTGAGCAAGCGTGACGACCTGCGTTTCGATGATGCCGGCGATGGTCGTGAGCACGAGCATGCCGAAGGTCCAGCTCGCCATCTTGCCAGCGGCGCCGAGTCCCACGCCGCGAAAGCGGAAGTCGGGCCGATAACGCAGACCGATTCGGTGCCAAAAGTAGAACAACACGAGGGCCTGGGCGACAACGCCGAGGGTGGCGCTGCCGGCGAGAACGGCGACCATCGCTTCGGTGATCTGGGAGGCCGTGCGGTCACCCGAAGGATCGGAACCGAAAATCACGGCGAAGACGAGCAGCCCGGCGATCGCCACGACATTGTTGAGCACGGGAACCCAGGTGAACGGCCCAAAGGACTTGCGGGCGTTCAATACTTCGCCCAGCAGCGTATAGAGGCCGTAGAAGAACATTTGCGGCAGGCACCAGTAGGCAAAAGCCACGGCGAGGGCCTTCTGGTCCTCGGGCAGGTTCAGGCCGATGAAGCCGGTGATGACGGGCGCGAGCAGGGTTGCGGCGAGCGTCGTGGCCGCGAGAACGATGAGTGCGAGGGTCAGCAGCTTGTTGATATACGCGGTTCCGCCGTCGGTATGCAGGCTGGCGCGCACGATTTGCGGCACGAGAACCGCAGTGAGGATGCCGCCGGCAACAATCACATAGATCGTGTTGGGCAGCTGGTTGGCGATCGCGAAAGCGTCTGCGGTGGCGCCGTACTGGCCGATGATTCCGGCAAGCACGATGAGCTTCACGAAACCGAGGATTCGGGACACGATCGTCCCGGACGCGAGGAAGGCGCTCGCGCGTCCGATCCCCCCGGTCGTGGCCGTGTCAGTCATTCGTTGCGGCGACCGGCAGGCCGGTCACGCTGTTCACGGGGTTCGGGCTCATGCTCGACTCCCTCTCGTCTTCACGGATGGTGCGCTCCTTGCGGCGGCGCAGGATATTGCGCCAAATCCCGAATCCGAAAAACAGGAAGGCAACGGAGGCAAGGACCCACGCTCCGATGCCCTCCCAGTCGGCGTGCACGTTGACGGCGATCACGGCCGGTTGGCCGATGACGACACCGGCCGGGGAGTACATGGTCACCCGCAGGGCAACCTCGCCGTTTCCGACGGCAGCGGTAACGGGAACGGTGATGGTCTGGGCAGAGTTGGCATCGATGGTGGCGTCGATGTCGCTTTCCACGAGCAGGCGGCCATTGGACGGAACCACCTGTACGCGCACGGTGACCGGCTGGCTCAATTCGTTGCGGAGAGTGATGGGGATGTCGACTCTGTCCGCAGCGACGTTGATGGGGCCGCGGGTGGTCACGGTGACGGAAGTAAGAACCTTTGTGGCCCCCGCCAGACTCGCGGTCACCTGTTCCGCCCACCGTGCAGGTTTCTGCGCCCATGCGGTGTTCAGAAGGGCGAGCACGTCGAGACGCTGCGGAGCGGTGACGAGCAGGGGATTGCCGACCGAGGCCGAGAACGCCGTTACTTCCGCCTCCCTTTGCAGGAGCTGACGGGCCAGGGTCACGTCCGCTTCTGGTTGAGCCTGCGACCGAAAATCGACCGTCGTCGCGACCGGCGCAGCGATTGCCTGCGCGAGGGTGGCTGGGGTCTCCCAGGCGACACCAGCCACGGCATCGAGGGTCTGACCGATGCGAGTGGCTGATTGCGCGACGTTGCGATCGAACGCGGCCAGCAGAGTGCGGGGCTCACGGGGGTCCTCCGCCGACACGATGGCCAAAAGGGACTGGGCTTCGGCAACGTTCGTGCGCCACTGGGCATCCGTTGTCGCCTGCGCGGCGCGGCTGATGGCGGCACTGAGAGCGTCGTCGGTAACCAGGGCTCGTCCGTCGGAGTACGTGATGAGACTGTTCGGTGTCACGGACGTCTTTTGTCGAACGTTCCCGCCCGAAAGGATCGTGGTCGTGAGGCCATTCGCGGCAAATGTCTTGAGATCGGCCCGCGCCACGTGACCTGACCCCGGCCAAGCGATGTCGGTCGTTGTGTAATTCCAGTCGAGGAGCTCCGCCGTTGTGGGCAGGGTGCCGTCGAAGGGTGCATTGGTGGTGGGTTCTGCTGAGGCGTCGATCGGGGCAACCGTGGCCGTTGGCGATGCGGTTTCTGTCGGTGCGGCAAACCTCGCCGGGTCGAGCAGGTGCTCAAAGGACAGGGGGGCGAGCAGCGTGGCGGCTCCAGCCTGGGCCTCCAGTGACGCATCCGCATCTGCATACCCGAGCGGGAATATATCGTTGGTTGCCCCCGCGAGCCGATCGAGCCACTGCACGGCACTGGCGGGTGCCGCGTTTCCGAGCAGCCGGATCGAGGCGATGATCATCGGATCGATGGCGATAGCGACGGGGCGATTTGTGACCGCGTCGAGTTGGCGGGAGAGCAACCCGGACGGGGCCGTGTAGCCGGCCAGGTCGTCGGAGGAGATCACACCCGACGGACTCGCCGGCGTGGTGAGAGGAAGCGCGGTGGCGACGTTTACCGGCGTCATGTCTTCGCCGAGGTCCCAGACGAATGTGCCGCGGCCCTCCACCGTCACGTCGTCGGCCGTGAGCCTGGCCGCGATGCCGCGTGCGCCCCATGCATTGCGTGCCGTCAGCCCGACTTCAGCGGCCGGAACAGTGACGGGCACAGTGAGGGTCTCGCCAGCGGCGATGTCCGAGGGGGTGGCGGTCGTCAGCAGCACATCCCCGCCGTTCGAGTTCGATGACGGTCGCAGCCAGCTTTCGAGTGCGCTTCGTGTGGTCAGGGCGCGCTGCGCGAGGGCGATGTCCACCGTGCCCACCGGGACGGTGGCGTCGGTGCCGTTTTCTATTGTGACCGTGAGGACCAGCGCTTCGTCCGGGCGCAGGGAGGCGGATGCCGTCGGCGTGACGGAGACCGTCACCTCACCGCTCGTGACGGCGGCCGCTGCCTGCGGAGTGGTGGTGGCCGCCACTGCGGGGGTGCCGAAAAAACCGAGCATCGCGACCACGGCAACGGATGCCGCGAGTCGCCAGCGCCCGGCCGGGCGGCGGGCGGACGTGCTCCGGTTCGCCGGGGGCGCGGGCCGGCGCGCAGGTACAAACTCGGCCATCATGTATCGGATTCTACGGCGTGCGCCCCGTAAGTACGCTGCGTCCACGCGGGCACGCGGTTCGTTCGCGGGATCTCACCCGATAATATGGAGCATATGCAGAGTGTCGCGGCAGCCCTCGAGCGCCTGGGCGATCTGGCTGCGTCCCCCACAATCTCCCGTTTGGCGAACACGTTTGCCGCTGCCGGCCATGAGCTTGCCCTTGTCGGCGGTCCGGTGCGCGACGCCTTCCTCGACCGTCCCATTCATGACCTCGATTTCACAACGGATGCCACACCCGACCAGATCCTGAAGTTGGTCAAGCCGATTTCTGACGCCCAGTGGGATATTGGGCGGGCGTTCGGCACCATCGGTGCGGTTATGGACGGCGAGACCGTGGAAATCACGACGTACCGCGCGGACAGCTATGACGGCGCCACTCGCAAGCCCGACGTGGTCTTCGGCACCAGCCTCGACGACGACTTGATGCGGCGGGACTTTACGGTGAACTCGCTCGCCCTGCGCCTGCCGGCGGTGACCCTGGTTGATCCGTCGGGGGGAATCGACGACCTGCTGGCCGGAGTCCTGCGCACTCCTGCCTCACCCGAGGTGTCTTTCGGCGACGATCCGCTGCGGATGCTGCGCGCGGCACGATTCACGGCCCAGCTGGGCTTTGCCCTCGACTCGGACACCGAGTTCGCCATGGAGGAGATGTGCGAGAGCATCCGCATCATCTCGGCGGAGCGGGTGGGGGAGGAAATCTCCAAACTCCTCCTGGCCGACAACCCCCGTGCCGGCATCGAGGTGCTGATGCAGTCGGGTCTCGCCCAGATTGTGTTGCCCGAGGTTCCGGGCCTTCAGCTCGAAGTCGACGAGCACCACCACCACAAAGACGTTTATCAACACACGCTGACAGTGCTGGAACAGGCGATCGGATACGAAAAGAGCCGGGGCAACCTGGATCCCGCGGGCGACCTGGTCGTTCGCCTCGCCGCTCTGCTGCACGACATCGGAAAGCCGGCCACGCGCAAACTTGAGCCCGGCGGGGTCGTCAGTTTCTACCACCACGATGTGGTTGGCTCCAAACTGGCCAAGAAGAGGCTGCGCGCGCTGCGCTTCGACAACGACACCATCAATGCCGTGGCGCGTCTGGTCGAACTACACCTGAGGTTCTTCGGCTATACCGAGGGCGCCTGGACCGACTCCGCGGTGCGCCGCTACGTTCGTGACGCCGGCGACCAATTGGAGCGGCTGCATATCCTCACCCGTGCCGACGTCACCACACGTAATCGCCGCAAGGCCGACCGCCTGGGTTTCGCTTACGACGACCTTGAGGCGCGTATTGCCGACCTCGCCGAGCGTGAAGAGATGGATGCCGTGCGTCCCGACCTGGACGGCGAGCAGATCATGGCCATTCTCGGTGTGAAACCGGGCCCCGAGGTGGGTGAGGCCTACCGATACCTGCTCGAACAGCGCCTCGACGACGGGCCCATCGGCGTGGAGGACGCCACTCGGCGACTTCAGGCGTGGTGGGCAGCCCGCGCGCACTAATCCCCATACCTGGGTATCCCTGTCGGAACTCAGCATGTGCGGCTCCTCCACAGCACAGGCAGAGCGGATGCTCCGCACACGTTTCCTCGCGGCTGAACGTGTCTGGCTGGACGGTGACACACTCTTCGTAACGGTCCCGGCGCGGAGGGCGCCGCATCCGATGTGGTGAAATGACGCGGCGTCCGGTAGTCTAGGCAGGTTGTCTGTGCGCCGGATTCCCGGCCTCCACGTTTAACACATGCACAACCCTCCTGCTGTAGAAATTCTGCAGCCGTTTAGTCCGAAGGAGGTGGGTTAGTCATGCATCAGTACGAACTTATGGTAAT
>NZ_JPRS01000099.1 GCF_000738085.1 Cryobacterium sp. MLB-32 | reverse complement strand
GGGACGCATGCATATGATGTGCACATGAGATTCTCATTCTCGCGTTCGGAGCGTGACCGATCATGAGAATTCTCATCGTGAACAGTGACCCCGAACAAAGCGACGTGCTGGATCGCGTGCTCCGCATCGAAGGGTATGCAACCGACCGTGTGGCTACCGGGATCGACGCTCTGATCACGTCGGCACGACCCCAGATCGCACTTGCAATCATCTCCGTGGATCTCGGACAGATGTCGGGATTCGAAGTGTGCCGACGACTGCGGCAAGCAGGCAACACCATTCCGGTGCTTCTTCTCGGCGGCAGCACCCCCGTCATCGATCGCGTGTTCGGTCTCGATAGTGGCGCTGACGATTTTCTGTGCGAGCCGTTCGACGTCGCGGAATTGGCCGCGCGAGTGCGCGCTCTCCTCCGGCGCAGCGCGATGGGCCGCGGGCGTCGCTATCAGGTGGGCGGGGTTGTTCTCGATACGTGGGGGCATGCCGTGACCGTGGCCGGTCGCCGGGTATCGCTCAGCCCCAAGGAAGCGTCGTTGTTTCGCCTGCTGTGCCTGCGGGTCGGCTCAACGGTCGACCGGGCGAGCATCCTGGCCGAGGTCTGGGACGGTACGGCCGACATCGACCCCAATATCGTCGACCAGTACATCAGCTACCTGCGCAGAAAGATCGACCCGGACGATGCCGGAGTGCGCATTCTCACCATGCGGGGCAGGGGATACACGCTTCAGGTCGCTCCATCGAACCCGCAACGTTCGCCCCCCGAAACAGGTCAAAAGGCCGTTTCCGACGTCACTCTGTGAGCATTCACAGGTCTCCACAAGGTTTTCGGCGGGTTTCACAGGCGACGTGGGTTTAGCGTCTGATCGTGACCGAAGTTCTGACCGCGACGCTGACCGATCCGGTCCGACGTACCGCGTCGCACCCGGCACGTCGGGATATTCTTGCACCCCTGGCGATCGGCTTGTTTGCCTGGCTGGTCTCGTTCGCGTGGTCGTGGCAGCCGTCCTACTGGGGCGACGAGGCCGCGAGTGTGATGTCCGCCGAACGATCGGTGCCCGAGCTTTTCCGCCTGCTCGGGCACATCGATGCCGTGCACGGGGCGTACTACCTGTTCCTGCATTTCTGGATTGACCTTTTCGGGGCCTCCGAGCTGGCCACTCGCCTGCCGAGCGCTCTGGCAATCGGTGTGGCCGCTGCGGGAACTGTGATTCTCACCCGCATGCTCATGGACGCACGAGTCGCCCTCGTCGCTGGTGCCGTCTTTGCGGTTCTTCCCCGAGTCACCTACATGGGCGCCGAAGCCCGCTCCACGGCCGGTGCGACGATGCTTGCCGTCTGGGTGATGGTGCTTCTCGTTTATTTGCTGCAGAGGCCTTCGGCACATTCGCGGATCCGAGGCATGCTCTGGGGTGTCTTCGCCGTCGGCCTCGCCGCCGGCTTCTACACCTTCCTCTATCTGGTCCTTCTCATTCCCGTCCAGGCTCTTCTCGTGATTCTTCTCACGCTCCGGAGCCCCGACCGGCGGAGCGCTGTGAGGAGCTGGCTGATCGCGACCGGAGCGGCCGTAACGGTCGCAGCCCCTGTCTTCTTCTGGGGCGTGCAGCAGCGAGAGCAGATCTCCTTCCTGGCTCGGCGCCCGCAGGTCGATGTACTCACGGCAGCGGTTAACCAATGGTTCCTCGGCGTGCCGTTGGCCGTTGTGGCGTGGCTGCTCATTCTCATCGGCGTCGCTGCGGTGCTCGCCCGCCGACGTCATCGAACGCCCGAGGTCACCACCGGAACCGTCAGCCTCACGCTGGCACTCTCCTGGATGCTGGTCCCGACGGCAATCCTGCTCGCGGGAACCCACCTTGTCGCCCCGATGTATTCGCTGCGGTACCTGTCGATCTGCACGCCCGCCGTCGCCATCGCGATGTCGATCGGCATCGTGGCGCTGAGACACCGGTGGCTGCGCCTCCTGGCCATGGCACTCGTTGCGTTCACCCTGCTGCCCACGTATGCGTACCAGCGCGGCGACTTCGCCAAGAACGACGGCAGCGATTGGCGACAGACGGCCGACGTTCTGGCCGCTCAGGCGCTGCCGGGCGACGCCGTGGTCTTCGACGAGAGCGTGCTGCCGTCGCGCAAGCCCCGATTGGCCCTGCATCTGTATCCCGACGCGTTTCGCGGCCTGATCGACGTGACGCTGGGGCAGCCCTACCAACTCACAGATTCCCTGTGGGACACGACCGTCCCCCTGACCGACCGGCAAAGCAGCCTCGGCGCGGTGTCCCGGATCTGGCTTCTGCAGGACGCGACCGGCGCCCCCCTGTCCCAGGGAGCGGATGTCGCACTGCTGGCGCATCAGGGATTCTCAGTTGAACAGACCATACTTGTGAATCGCACCACCATTATCGAAATGACGAGGTAGCCCATGTCCACAACCCTGGTGATCATTCCGACCTACAACGAGTGCGAAAATATCCCACTCATCGTGGCACGGGTGCGTTCGAGCGTTCCCGACGCGCACATTCTGGTCGTCGATGACTCCTCCCCCGACGGTACGGGCGCCTTGGCCGATGCCCTCGCCGAGGCGGATGCCCGTGTACACGTCCTGCATCGGCTCGACAAGACCGGTCTCGGAGCCGCCTACCTCGAAGGCTTCGGCTGGGGTCTCTCCCACGGGTACGACCAACTGGTTCAGCTGGACGCCGACGGTTCGCACCTCCCGGAGCAGCTTCCGAGCCTCCTGGCCGCGGCGGCGACAGCGGACGTGGTCATGGGCTCGCGGTGGGTGCCCGGTGGGGCAGTCAAGAACTGGCCGTGGCATCGTCGCGTCCTCTCTCAGGGCGGATCGATCTATTCCCGGGCGCTGCTTCGGCTCCCTCAACGGGACGTCACGGGCGGCTACCGGGTCTACTCCGCCCATGCCCTCGACACCATGAAGCTCTCCAGCGTCGAGAGTCTCGGCTACTGTTTCCAGATTGACATGCTGCTGCACGCCGTTCGCGCCCGGCTCACCGTCGTGGAAGTGCCGATCACCTTCGTAGAGCGCACCCTGGGTTCATCGAAGATGAGCGGTCGCATCGTGATCGAAGCGATGGCCCGGGTCACGCTGTGGGGTGCGAGCGGGATGGGCGTGCGGCGAAGCCGCACGGCCACGGAGACTTCCCTGCAAAAGAGCTGAGGTCCTTGGAGTTAAGGTCATCGTGACTATATACTGACATTTCAAGTTAGAGTCACTTCGACCTTTACCTCTGGATGCCCATGCACGCCGTTCCTGCCTCATCGCCGCGACAGACGCCTGGCGCCACGCTCGCCGTATCCACGGTGATCTTCGCTCTGAGACACGACGACAGCTCAGATCTGAAGACACTGTGGCTTCCGCTCGTGCGCCGAACCAGGGAGCCACACCTCAACCAGTGGGCTCTCCCTGGGGGCTGGCTTCCCGACGGCGAGGAGTTGGCAGCCGCGGCCGCACGAACTCTGCATGAGACGACGGCCCTGGCCCCGACCTACCTCGAGCAGTTGTACACCTTCGGCGATGTCAATCGCTCGCCCGGCAAACGCGTCGTCTCGATTGTGTATTGGGCACTCGTCCAGTCGGACGAGGCCGCTCGGGCGGCTGAAAGCGACAACGTGCGCTGGTTCGGCGCGGATCGGCTGCCGCCCCTCGCCTTCGATCACAACCGCATCGTGGAGTATGCGCTCTGGCGTCTGAGAACAAAAGTGGAGTATTCCCGCATTGCACACGCCTTCCTGGGCGAAACCTTCACCCTCACCCAGCTCCGTGAAGTCCATGAGGCGGTGTTGCGCAAGCCGCTCGATCCCGCCAACTTCCGTCGGTCGCTCGAATCTTCCGGGACCCTGATCGATACCGGAAGACAGGTGGCGGGCGCGCGACACCGCCCCGCCCGCCTCTACCGCTACGACGATTCCGAGTCCCATCCGAACCAGGGACCGTCCGGCAGCCCCAATTCCCTCACAGCGACACTCGAGCATGCGTCCCAGCAACATCCAGGAGAACTTCATGACGATCCCATCGGTTGACCGCACGATCCAGCTCATCGGCACAGGGGCCGTGTCGGGCAGCACCTGCAGCCCGGACCTCGCGACCGCCCCCTGGGAATTCGATGCGGCCGAGCCCGGCTACGGTCCGGGATCATCGATGGGCGACGTGATTCCGACCGGTTCACCGCGTCAGGGCGAACTACCGGAATCGTATCGGCGCGCGACACCGGACGAACTGGACGCGCGCATCCGTTCGGCCAAGGCAATCCTCGGCGACCGGGTGGTCATCCTCGGGCACTTTTACCAGCGGGACGAAGTTCTCCAGCACGCCGACTTCGTGGGCGACTCGTTCCAGCTCGCGCAGGCGACGAAGAGTCGGCCCGAGGCCGAGGCCATCGTCTTCTGTGGCGTGCATTTCATGGCCGAGACCGCCGATCTGCTCTCGGGACCGGATCAGGCCGTGATTCTGCCCAACCTGGCCGCCGGATGCTCGATGGCCGATATGGCGGACCTCGATTCCGTCACGGACTGCTGGGAGCAGCTCGAAGACCTCTACGGCAGCCAAACGGATGCCTCCGGGCGGGTGCCCGTGATCCCGGTCACCTACATGAATTCTTCTGCTGCTCTCAAGGCTTTCTGCGGCGAGCGCGGCGGGATCGTGTGCACGAGCTCGAACGCGCAGACGGTTCTGGAATGGGCCTTCGAGCGCGGCCAGCGCGTCTTGTTCTTTCCCGATCAGCATCTCGGGCGCAACACGGCAAAGGCCATGGGCGTTCCGCTTGAGCAGATGCCGATGTGGAATCCGCGCAAGCCGCTCGGTGGCAGCAGCGCGGTCGAACTCGACGATGCCCGGGTCATCCTGTGGCACGGCTTTTGCAGCGTCCACCGTCGCTTCACCGTGGATCAGATCAGCCAGGCCCGCCAGACGCACCCCGGCGTGAACGTCATCGTGCACCCGGAGTGCCCGATGGCCGTCGTCGATGCCGCCGACTCGGCCGGCTCCACCGATTTCATCGGCAAAGCGATCGCGGCAGCGCCCGCGGGATCGACTTTCGCCATCGGCACCGAGATCAACCTGGTGCAACGCCTGGCGGCGCAGCACCCCGAACACACCATCTTCTGCCTCGACCCGGTGATCTGCCCCTGCTCCACCATGTACCGCATTCATGCGGGATACCTCGCCTGGGTGCTCGAGGGCCTGATCGGCAGCGCCGAACGCCCCGCCGAGGTGCTCAACCGCATCCAGGTTCCGGACGCCGATGCCCGACCTGCCCGGATTGCCCTCGAGCGGATGCTCGCTGCACGGCCCCCGATTGCCGTACCGGTTGTGGTCGGGCGGGCCTGACATGGCGTCCGTCATCGTGGTCGGCAGCGGCCTGGCCGGTTTGACGGCCGCCGTGCGCGCGACGGATGCCGGCCACCGCGTGACGCTGGTGACCAAGGCGGCGCTTCCGGAGAGCAACACCCGCTATGCGCAGGGTGGCATCGCCGCCGCGCTGTTCCCGGACGACTCGGTCGCCGCCCACGTACTCGACACCGTGCGCGCCGGCGCGGGCCTCTGCGATTCCGCAGCCGTCGAGGTGCTGTGCGCCGAGGGCCCCGCCCGGGTGCGCGACCTTATCCGCTTCGGCGTCGACTTCGATCACGATGAGTCGGGCGTTGCCCGCGGACGTGAGGCGGCGCACTCGCGTTCGCGTGTGCTTCACTCCGGCGGCGACGCCACCGGAGCGGCCATTCAGGCGGCCTTGGTGGCGACCGTGCGTCAGCGCGCGCGGCGCTCGACCACGGATCTGGGCATATATTCCGAAACCGGGATAGATATCCTCGAGCACACCATGCTCATCGACCTGGTCGTTCGCGCTGGCACTGTTGTGGGCGTCACGGTGCTCGGCACCGGCAACCGAGCACGCACCCTCGTGGCCGACTCCGTCATCCTCGCGACCGGCGGAGCAGGCACGCTCTTCACGCACACCACCAACCCCAGCGTCGCCACCGGCGACGGGGTGGCCGCCGCATGGCGCGCCGGGGCATCCGTTGCCGATCTCGAGTTCTACCAGTTCCACCCGACCGCACTCGCCGTTCCGGGCACTCCCCTTGTCTCCGAAGCTGTGCGAGGCGAAGGAGCGGTTCTGCGCAACCGGAAGGGGCAGCGTTTCATGCTCGGGATTCCCGGCGCCGAACTGGCGCCGAGAGACGTTGTTGCCCGAGCCATCGCCCGCGAGATGGCCGCCCAGGGCGACCAGCCCGTGTTTTTGGACGCCACGGCCCTGGGACGCGATCTCCTCGAATCACGCTTTCCCACCATCACCGCGGCCTGCCGCACTGCCGGACTGGACTGGGCCGTCGACCCCATTCCCGTGGCACCGGCCGCGCATTACTGGATGGGCGGTGTGATCACCGATGTCTGGGGCCGCAGCAGTCTTCCCGGGCTCTTCGCGGTGGGCGAGGTCGCTCGGACCGGCGCCCACGGGGCCAACCGCCTGGCCTCCAATTCACTCTTGGAAGCAGCCGTGTTCGCCGACCGCGCTGTTCGTGCCCTGGACTTCGCCCCCCGCGCGCACGGCCTCGGATTCACCAAAGAATTCGCCGACGGATTCGCCGACGACACCGGCTGTCCACCCCCGAGACTCACCGGGCAGGAAGGCCTCCCCGGCGATGCTGCGCGCGGGTTTTCGCGCGAGACGCTCCGGAGTGTGATGTGGAATGCGGCAGGAGTGCACCGGTCAGGAACGGGGCTCGCGGCTGCCGCGGACCTGCTCGCCGACTGGACCGCACCCGAGCCGACCGGGGCCGACGGATGGACGGTTCAGGGGCTCGAAGACCGCAATTTGCTCGACCTCGCCCGGCTGGCCGTGACTGCCGCGCTCGCTCGCCCCGAGTCCCGCGGGGCGCACCACCGCGACGACTATCCGGATGTCCGACCGGAATTGGCACGGTCTCGCGCCTGGACGCAACCCACCGCACTATCCCGTACCACGGCCAAGGAGCCCATCGCATGCTGACCTCTCACTCCCTCGACGCCGTCGTTCAGGCCGCTCTCACCGAAGACGCCCCCTGGGGCGATCTCACCTCTGAGGTTCTGATTCCCCGGGAGGCCGTCGCCACGGCACGCCTTCAGGCCAGAGAGGCCGGCGTGTTCAGCGGCGGCGTGGTCTTTGCCGCCGCATTCCGTCTGACCGACCCGAGAATCACCGTTACCCTGCTGGTGGCCGATGGCACGGCCTTCGAGGTCGGGACCGTGCTCGCCGAGGTCACCGGCCCGGCTCGAGGAGTGCTTCAGGCCGAACGCATCGGCCTGAACTTCGTGCAACGGATGAGCGGTATCGCCACGCTGACTGCGCAGTACGTCGCCGAGACGGCCGGCACCCGCGCCCGCATCGTGGACACCCGCAAGACCACCCCCGGCCTGCGCGCCCTGGAACGCGCCGCCGTACGCGATGGCGGCGGACATAACCACCGATTCAGTCTCTCCGACACCGTGATGGCCAAAGACAACCATCTGGCCGTGCTCGCCGCCGGCCCGCTCGGGCTCACTGCGGCCCTGATTGCGGTTCGCGGCCGGCTCTCGCACACGACCCACTTCGAGGTGGAGGTCGATCGCCTCGACCAAGTGGACGAGGTACTGGCCGCCGGAATCGATACCATTATGCTCGACAACTTCAGTCCCGCCGATCTGCGGGCCGGCGTCAACCTGGTGGCCGGGCGTGCCCTCGTCGAGGCCAGCGGAGGAGTGTCGCTGGAGACGGTGCGCGACATCGCCGCATCTGGTGTCGACATCATCTCGGTGGGCGCCCTCACCCACAGCGCGCATTCCCTCGACCTCGGTCTCGATGTCGTGGTCGACGCTGAAGGCTGACCCTCCTCGTGATCTATCTCGACAATGCCGCCACGACGCCCGTGCGGAGGGAAGCCCTCGAAGCCATGTGGCCGTTTCTGGCGGGCTCGTTCGGTAATCCGTCGAGTCACCACCGAGTGGGCGAGGCGGCCGCTGCTGCCCTGCTCGGCGCGCGACGCAGCGTTGCCGCGTCCCTGGGCTGCCGCCCCGGCGACGTGGTCTTCACGAGCGGGGGCACCGAGGCAGACAACCTGGCCGTGAAGGGCCTCGCGCTCGGCGCCCGGCCCGAGAATTCGACGGGCGGACATATCGTCACGACCGCTCTCGAGCACGAGGCAGTGCTCGAATCCTGCGACTACCTGCGTCGACGCCATGGCTTCGAGATCACGGTTCTGCCCACGGATACCGAAGGACGGGTCAGCGTCGCTTCCCTTGACGACGCGATCCGGGCTGAAACCACCCTCGTCTCGGTGCACTACGCCAACAACGAAGTGGGGACGGTGCAGCCCATTGCCCTGCTCGCCGAGGTTGCCCGTGCGGCGCGAGTGCCCTTCCACACCGACGCGGTGCAGGCCGGCGGATGGCTGCCCCTCGAGGTGAACGCACTCGGCGTGGACGCGCTCAGCCTCTCCGGCCACAAGCTCGGGGCACCTCCCGGCGTCGGAGCGCTCTTCGTCCGCGGCCGTCTGCCGCTCGAACCGGTGTTGCATGGCGGCGGACAGGAACGAGGCAGACGCAGTGGCACGGAGAATGTGGCCGGCGCCGTGGCCTTCGCCACGGCGCTGCGCCTCTCCACGGAGGACAGGGCCGAGTCAGCCAGACGCACCTCGGAACTGCGCGACGCTTTCATCGCCACTGTTCTGCAACAAACGCCGAGTGCGCGTCTGACCGGTCATCCCACGGAACGCTTGCCGGGCACCGCGTCCTTCGTGTTTCCAGGGACGAGCGGCGAGGCGGTGCTGCTTGAGCTTGAACAGCGCGGCATCGTGTGCTCGAGCGGATCTGCGTGCGCCGCGGGCAGCGACGAAGCCAGCCACGTGCTCACCGGGATGGGCGTGAGCGAGGAGGTGGCTCGAACCGCGGTGCGTTTCACGCTGGCGGCCACCACGACGGCTGAGGACGCCGCCGAGGCCGCGGCATCCGTTCGCGCCGCCGTCGCCGCCGTGCGCGGGCTCGGAGCGTGAGAAACCCGTCGCTGAATCAGAGCCAGCGCGGCGCCGTCGGGCTCTCGGTACGGTTGGACGTGGTCGCGGCCCCGGCCCGGCCGCAGGCCCACTGCGTCAGCACGGGTAGTTCGCCCGTCACGATATGCGGATCGGGCGCGTCCCGATCCCCATAGATATGCCCCTCGACTGATTCAAGTCGAAGACCAGCCATCTCTCCCCTGGTCGCCCACAAACCGACAACGTCCCGCAGCACACGATCGAGAACCTCGGCGGGGATATCGCCGTATGTTGCGGTCGCGTTGAGATCCACGGCGTGCAGCCACACCTCGCGCGTGCGCATCCAGATGGTCTCTGACGCCGGCACCAGCCGGCCCTGCCCTGTCTGCACCTGCCAGGCCCAGCTGTCGTCCGGAAGGTGACTCCAGGCGCTGTCGAGCAGCATCCCCGAGTGCGAACAGAGCGTGCGAAGGGTGTCGGGCGCCCAGCCGGCCGCCGTGTCAATCTCAGTTTCTCTGGCCTGACGGCTGTCATACATCGGCGTCTCGATGCCTGTCTCTGCCCAAGACACCAGGCGAGCAATCGCGAGCGCGTTGTACCCGACGTGGGCAGCGACGTGGCTTCTGGTCCAGGTGGGGAGGAGCGATTCTCCGGAGAGCTGCTCGTTGGACACGGCGTCCAGTTGGTTCTCAAAAAATGCGGTGCCTGCTCGAACGGTTTGTAGCATGTCATCAGGGCTCATGGTGCCCACGCTACCCGACCACCTGAAACCGTCGCCGAGCATTAACCAACCGAGCATTAACCAACCGAGCATTAACCAACACAGGCCCGGAACCAGTGGTTCCGGGCCTGTGCTTCTCGTCTTTGTTGCGGGGGCAGGATTTGAACCTACGACCTCTGGGTTATGAGCCCAGCGAGCTACCGAACTGCTCCACCCCGCGCCGTTGACCACTTTTAGGTGGTCATCCTTCGAAAAAAGCCTAGTCAGATCTTATTTTTTTCGATCCAGCTTCGTGCGTTGGTGTTTTTAGTATAGCTCACTCTTCGGGACCACTAGACCCACCTCGACTCCGCTTGGGACGCTAGCGCGCCGCAGCTGGACGCCGCATTCGTCGCCGTCGCCGTCCTTGCGGCGCACGTCATCGTAGTGAAGTGCTGAACCGTCGGAGCTTTCGTAGCGTGGCATCACTCGACGGTACACGGCACACGGCAAACGGCACACGGCACACGGCACACGAAAGGGAACGGCCACCGGGCTGAAGGTCTGGCTGTGGTGCCGGAAATTCGGTCATAGAGCGTTCGACCGGAGCCTAGGAATAACGATGCAACGTAAACGAGTGGCACTACGTAGGCGAACGCCGTGACCACCCAGATCGCCGGAGAGATGGAATCCGTTGCACTCGCCGCGACGATGCCGTACACGGCCGCATGCCCAACCGTCCACGGCACGGCCAACTTCATCGTGTTGCGGACGAGTGCCCGTCGAAATGAGACACGCTGCCCCGTGTCCGAATTCACGACGATGAGGTGACGAACGCGTTTACCGATCGACGCTTCCCGCGCGGACGATTCAAACCCAGTGAGCATGAGAGTCATCGGAACCACCAGAACGACCGTCCCGAGGACGTTCTGCGCGCCGGTCGATAGCCCTCCCGTAATGCCAGCCACATAGAGCGGAACGCCGATGGACGCCACGACGCCCACCCAAACAAGTATGCAGAGCCAGTCGATCGCCGAGGCAAGCAAGCGGTTCCACGGGTGCCCGTTCATGGTCTTGACCGTACCGGCGAAGCCAGCTGCGGCGTTTTCGCAAGGGGAACCTGCTCCGGGTTCAGCACCTGGTGCGGCGCATGCCTACCACAGCGCACTAAATGTCCAGATACCATTTTAACCGGCCAATTGCGCCAGGAGGCTAGTTGCGCGGCGTCTTGTCGGCAGAGCGTCGACCTTGGGCAATCGACTGTATTCCCCGGTAGGCAAGCATGCCTGCGACACACAGATAGACAACGCCGGAAACGTAGTCGAACCATTGCGAGGCATTCCCCAAGGTGAGTATGGAGAACCCGACAACAGCAACGGCGCCGCCGAGATAAGCGGCGCTGTTACCCTTCGAACCGGCTTCGGACTCAGCATGGTCAAGACCTGTCATGGTCGAAGCCTACTGCGCTCACTCATCGTCTCGTGAAACCTTTGGATCGAGAGGCGCCATATCGTCATTCTGGCGGCCATGAGCAGCTGCGGGTTCCATTTTTTTGCACTCGCCAGCACACATTCACGTCCCGTATGCACA
>NZ_JPRS01000098.1 GCF_000738085.1 Cryobacterium sp. MLB-32 | reverse complement strand
TCAATTGCTCTATCCGCTGAGCTACGGGCGCCCGGTTACTTCCGCTTCAAGCTCTCGGAGGCAACTTGAAAACTATACCAGCTATCCGGACCGCCGCTCACCGATTGCACTTCTTACGCAGATATTACGGAACTCCAATTCTTCCTCCAAATACTGCTTGGGAGGTGGACAGAGCCGTTTCCTCATGTTTACCTTGGGCACGACACGACCCATGAAAGGGGGGTGCCCTGATGGATATGACGTTTTTTCGCTTGGCGTCCCGCCCTCTCCAATTGGTGATCGTGGGAGCGACTCTTGCGGTTGCCTGGTCGACAGTCAGCGTCACCATCGGCGCCGCCGCTCCGTCCGAGGCGGAGGCCAACGCTGACGGCCTCGCTCCGCTCAGCTCACTGGGCAGCGTCACTGATCCGCTCGCGCCTGCGGTCGCCCCAGTCACCACCCTCGCTGCCCCGGTGACGGCGGCCGTCGCGCCCGGTGTGGTTCCGGCCTCTCCGGTTGCGGCCCCTCCGGTTGCGGCCCCTCCGGTTGCGGCCGTGGCCGTGGCCGTGGCGGCCGCGCCCGTCGCGGCGCCTGCCATCCAGCCCGTCGCGGCTGTTGTCGCTCCGGTTACCGCCTCCGTCATCACCGTCACCGCACCCGTGCTCGCCCCCGTCGCCCCGGTCGCCCCTGTTGTTACAGCCGTCGCGACCCCACTGAGCACCATCGTGGCGCCCGTCGCGCACCTGACAACGGATGTCGTGACACTCGTCCGCATACCGGCCATCGTCGGATCCCTCGACAGTCTGCGCACTGCGATGCCCTCCAACGTGGTCGCCGTGGCGAACGCGATCGTGACGCCCACGTCAATGCCGACCCCGTCTGACACGTTCCCCCGGGGCTCCGTCGACCGTGCCGCGTTCACCGGGCCGCTCAGCGGGGCTGTCCAGACGGTTCCGTCGCAGGAGTCACAGGAGTTACCGGCTAGCCGCCCCTTAGGGGCGCCCCTCGGGAACTCCAACGATCAGCCGGGCATGCCAGCCCCGGCGGGCAGCAGTTCTGGTCAGGGCGGCTCCGCCGGCGGCCCGAACGCGGCATCCGATTCACCACCGACCACCCCCTTGCCCGCGCGACGGGTGTTGTCCGGCTCCACCTTCGGCACTGACGCTGTTCCGTCAGCGCCCACCTTCGATCCGGGTTCTTCTCCCGACTGATGGGTCCGCCGACCTGATCTCTTGTTCAGAGACGCAGATCGCACGCAGACCGAAGTCTCCCTTATCGGGAGCACACCATCACTCATTCAGGAGCAAAACCATCATGAATTCTTTTGTCAAAAAGGGCCTCTTGTGCGCCCTCCTCGTCGGGGGCATCTCGCTCGTCGGCGTCGGTGCAGCCAATGCAGCCGAAGCACCGATCACCTCGGGCTCTGACGGCCTCGTGTCGGGAACCCAGGTCGTGACAGACGTCGGCGCACCGATCTCACTCGCCGGAAATGCCATCAGCATCCTCGGCGACTCCACCGCTGCGACCGCCCCCGCGGCCGCACCGGCCCTCGTCGCGGAACCCGTCGCACCCGCCCCGGCCGCCGCACCGGTTACCACCGGCACGGGGTCCGTGGCCGGCGGCACCCAGGTCATCGCCCCCGTCGCGGCTCCGGTCACAGTGACCGGCAACGCGATCAGCGTTCTCGGTGACTCCACGTCTACCGCTGCACCCGCCACAACGCCGGCAGCAGCACCCGCTCCCGCCGCCGCGCCAACCACCACCGGAACCGACGGCATCGCCAGCGGCACCCAGGTCGTCGCCCCGATCACCGCCCCCGTAACCGCAACCGGCAACGCCATCAGCATCCTCGGCGACTCCAACTCCACCGAAACCACCGGAACCGGGGCTTCAACCCCCACAACCGGAACCACGGGAACCGGCGCCACCACCACGGGAACCGACGGCATCGCCACGGGAACCGACGGCATCGCCAGCGGCACTCAGGTTGCCCCGACAGTGACGGCCCCCGTCGCCGTCACCGGCAACGCCATCAGCATCCTCGGCGACTCCAACTCCACCGGAACCGCCAACGGAACGCCGACCACCGGAACCATCGGAACCGGAACCGGAACCGGAGCCAGCACGACCGGCACCGACTCCACCCTCGGCGGTACCCAGGTCGTCGCCCCGATCACCGCCCCCGTAACCGCAACCGCAACCGCAACCGGCAACCGGCAACGCCATCAGCATCCTCGGCGACTCCAACTCCACCGAAACCACCGGAACCACCGGAACCGGGGCTTCAACCCCCACAACCGGAACCACGGGAACCGCGGGAACCGGAAGCATCATCGGCGGAACTCCGCTCATGCCGACAGCGTCTGCGCCGGTGACGATCAGCCGTAACGCCGTCAGCGTCATCGGCAACACCGGCACAAAGCCCGTTGCCTCGGTCACGCCCCTCACGCCGGTGACCCCGGTCGTTCCGGGCACCCCGGTGATTCCCTTGACTCCGGCAACCCCGACAACCGGGGCTTCGGCGACACAGACCGGCTTGACGGCATCCGCTTCGGGCAACAGCTCGATCGCCGCACTCGGCGTGACACCGATCACCGCGCTCGCCTCAACGGGAGCGAACCTGGCACCGACGCTCGGCCTGAGCGCCCTCGTACTGATGCTCGGTCTCGGGCTCATGTTTGTCGCCCGCAGAAAGGCCGTGCTCGCCTAACCGACCAAGACCAGCCTTTCTGACATCCCGCTGGTCGAGGCGCGACGAAGGAGCGATCGAGACCCCGCACGCTGGCCTGCAAAGCCGGTCACCAGGTCTCGATCGCTCGTACCTCGCGCCTCGACCAGCGAGTCCGACGTGATGGCTCTGCGGCCTAGCCAGCCAGTGGTCGGGGTGCTTTACTGTCGGCATGGTTGAGCACACGCGTGTGGAAACGATCTTCGACTACTCCTCGCTTCGCGCCCTGTTCATCAACTGCACTCTCAAACGCAGCCCGGAAATCAGCCATACCCAGGGCATCGTCGACCTCAGCGCGCACATCATGCGGGAGGAAGGCGTGCAGGTCGATGTGATCCGGGCGATCGACCATGACATCGCCACCGGCGTCTACCCGGACATGACCGGTCACGGCTGGGCAGCGGATGCCTGGCCGTCCCTGTTCGAAACCGTGCAGGCCGCCGACATTCTGGTCTTGGCCGGCCCGATCTGGCTCGGCGACAACGGCTCCGTCACCAAGCGCATCGTAGAACGCTTGTACGCGATGTCAGGGCTGTTCAACGACAAAGGGCAGTACATCTACTACGGCAAGGTCGGTGGGGCGATCATCACCGGCAACGAAGACGGCGTGAAGCACTGCAGCTCCAACCTGCTGTACAGCCTGCAACACATCGGGTACACGATCCCCCCGGCCGCGGATGCGGGCTGGATCGGCGAGATCGGGCCGGGAGCCAGCTACCTCGATCCGGGATCGGGCGGGCCGCAGAACGACTTCACGAATCGCAACACCACCTTCATGAGTTGGAACCTGATGCACATGGCCGCGATCCTGCAGGCCAGCGGCGGCATCCCTGCCTGGGGAAACCTGCGCCGCGGCTGGGACAGCGGCGAACGTTTCGGATTCGAACCGAACCCGGAATACAGATGAATCGCACGCGAAATCACTCACCGGAAGCCGAACCGTAGCAAGCGTCAGAGCCGAAAGGGCGCGGCACCATGGTTATTCAGGCAGTTGACACTCCCCCCGTTCACGCTCCCAGCCAACCCGTGGTGCGAGTCCGAGACGGCCTTCTACGTGGCGTTCGTGAAGGAGGTGTCCTCGCCTGGCGAGGAATTCCGTACGCTGCGCCGCCGGTAGGGCCCCGTCGCTTTCGTGCGCCGGAGCCGGTGGAACCATGGAGTGGAATTCGCGATTCCCGGCGATGTGGCCCGTCCTCCTGCCAGCTGCCCCGACGCCGCGCTACCGCGACCAGGCCGACGTGCAGCGAGGATTGCCTCAGTATCAACGTGCTTGCCCCAGCTGTCGGGCGACAGACGAAGCTGAGTCTCCCCGTCATGGTCTTCATTCACGGCGGCGGCTACAGCGTGGGATCCTCACAGGATTTCCCCGGCCAGGGCGAGGCGTTCGTGCGGTCCGGCCGCGTGGTCTATGTGAACTTCAACTATCGGCTCGGTGCCCTCGGTTATCTGGATTTCAGCCGATATTCCACTGCCGGCCGAACGTTTGAGAGCAACCTCGGCCTGCGCGATCAGGTGGCCGCCCTGCAGTGGGTGCATGACAACATCAGATCCTTTGGCGGCAACCCGAACAACGTCACCCTCTTCGGCGAGTCAGCCGGGGGCAACGCGGCCATCACGCTCATGGCCACGCCGTCCGCTCGCGGCCTGTTCTCCCGGGTCATTGCACAGAGCCCCCCACCCGGCGCAGTGTATTCGCCCGTCTTGGCGGCCGAGTGGGCGGAGGAGTTCGTGCACGAACTGCGTCGGATCACCGCCGACACCCGCACGGAGACCGCCGATCTGTTGGTGCAGGCGGATGTCACCCATCTGTTGCGTGCCGCACTCACGCTCCAGATGCGCACGCCCGACGCCCAACCGGGAACCTTCCCGCTGGCCCCCGTCGTGGACGGGGATTTTCTGCCCGAGAAACCGGTGGACGCATTCCGGCACGGCCGGGCACACCGTGTGCCGCTGACCATCGGCACCAACGACCGTGAAGGGTCGGCTTTTCGCGGGCGGGTGGACATCCTGCCCACGTCACCCGACCGCATCCAGGCGCTGTTCGCCCGGGCACCCATGGATGTGCACGAAGCCATGCGGCAGGCGTATCCGGAGCTGCACACCAAACGCACGTCATCGGATTTCGGGGGCGACTTCGCCTTCTGGTTTCCGAGCGTGACCGTGGGCTCACTGCACTCGCGCGTGGCTCCCGTGCACTTCTATCGCTTTGACCTGGCGCCGCGCTTGATGCACGTGATCGGTCTCGACGCCACCCACGGTATCGAGCTCTACGCCCTGTTCAATCACGTCGACACGGTGTTCGCACGCACGGCGACGTCCCTCGGCGGACGGCGGGATTTCATCAGTGCGGGCGAGCGGATGCGCCGACACTGGCTACGATTCGCCTGCACGGGAGCGATGGAGCACTCGTGGCCGCGGTATACCGAGTATGACCGCCAAACCCTCATCATCGACGGGGTCGATCGGGTGGAGTCAGATCCCCGCGGTCACCGGCGGGAAGCGTGGCAGCAGTTCCTGCCGGACTTGTAGACCATCGTTCGCTCACGAAACGGGCCGGGTGCCACGAGTGCGACAGCCGGCCCGCCCGTATCGGCGGCGGCGGCGTTATTTCTCGTTGGGGGTCGGGCGCTCGGGAGGCTTGGGAGCCGGCGACTCGGGCGCGTGAGGCCGTGGGTCGTGGGGCTTCGGGTGCGGTGTGTCAGACATCTGTCGTACCTCTCTCAAGAATTCTTCCGGTCGTCCGGCGATCTCACTCCGGCGTACAGCCGACCGTACTCCCCTTCACGGAGTTTGCCGGGAAGTCGACCTTACGAAGTGCTGACGAGGGCGATATTCGCGACCGGTGAGTGATCAGTCGCGGGAACCCGACGCCCCGAGCGCGCCGTCGCCGTCATCGGCCATGAGCATCCGTCGCTGGCGTCGCCGCGACAGAGCGCTCATGACGGTGTCGATGCTGAAACCCAGGATCAGAACAGACCCGATCGACACGATGATCGCGAGCAGCGGATGCGCGCTCAGCCAGGATCCCGCCGCGTAGCCGATCGCCACGTGGTACAGGGTGTAGAAGCTAGACGCGGCGATCGACAGGGGGATGTAGCGCGCCACCGGAAACCCGGAAGCGCCGGCCGTCATGGTGACCGCCACCCGGCCAATGGGAACGAATTTGGCGGCGAGAAAGAAGACCGCGGGACGCCGACGCAGACCGCGCTCCGCCCAGGCGAACGCTCCGGCCACCCGCGGGCGGCGCATCCATGCCCAGCGTGCCAGCCCGATCCGCCTCCCCAGCACGAAGGCGATGGCGTCTCCGACGATCGTCGCCACCACCGCGACGCCGAGCACGTAGGCCACCTCGGGGCCGCTCCCGGTCGCGGCGAGCGCGCTCAACGCACCCACAAATGTCTCGCCCGGCACGAACGGGAAGAAGCCGTCCACGACAAGCAGCGCCGCCAGGGCGAGATAGGCCCAGGGGCTGCCGGCGACGGCGAGAATAATCTCTGTGAGGGTCACGATGCGCTGACACTAGACCGGTCTGGGGAACGGCGGGTGAACGATGCGCCGGCACCGAGCCACGCGACTGCCGCCAGAGGGAGCACGAGGAGGAGAAGCGCCACGCTTCCGTCCACGGAGGGCAGCGCCCACCACGAGAGCACGGCGGGCCACGCGCCGTTCACGTCAGGGTTCGACGCAGCGGTCATCATTCACCGGTTCCTCTCCGCACACGCGGCGGCCGATCGCCCTCTCACAGGTCGACACCGTAGCGCGCCTCGCACCCGAGGGGAAGAGCACGTGAGACCACCCGTCCCGCCGGCTACGTGTCGTGATAATGTCATAACAACTTTCCAAAGTGAAGACGATGTAAGGGGCTGGCATGACCGCGACCAACGAAGAGAACGTGCTGCCGATGAGCCTGTTCATGGATCTCCAGCGTTCCGGTCCGATTCCGTTGTATTTTCAGGTCTCGCAGCGCATCGAGAAAGCGATCCTGAGCGGCGAACTGCCCGTGGGCGCGCGCCTCGAGAACGAGGTCGGCCTTGCCCAGCGCCTCGGACTGAGCCGCCCGACTGTGCGCCGCGCTATTCAGGACATCGTCGATAAGGGTCTACTCGTGCGCCGGCGGGGCATCGGTACCCAGGTCGTGCACGGCCAGGTCACGCGCAAGGTCGAGCTCACCAGCCTCTATGACGACCTCACGAATACGCAGAAGGTGCCGTCCACCCGTCTGCTCACCTTCGAGAGCGTGCCCGCCGATACGACGGTGGCCGAAAAACTCGCGTGCGACGTGGGTACTCCCACCCTGCACATCCGTCGGGTTCGCCTCGCTAACGACGTTCCCGTGGCCGTGATGGAGAACTGGCTGCCCGAGGAGTTCCTCACGATGGAGCCCGACGACCTCGTCAGCCACGGCCTGTACCAGGTCTTGCGCTCCCGCGGGGTGACGATGCGGGTTGCCCGTCAGCACATCGGCGCCCGAAAGTCCACGAACGAGGAGTCCGAGCTTCTCGACGTGGAGAGGAACGCCGCGCTGCTCACCATGGACCGCACGGCCTTCGATAACTCCGGGCGCGCCGTCGAGTTCGGCCAGCACTGCTACCGTCCGGATCTGTACTCCTTCGAGGTCACCCTCGTCGAGAAGTAGACGACTACCTCGGCTCCGAGGAATACCGCACGAGGTCTCGATCAGCGGATCCGCAGCGTCGGCTCCGAGGAACGTCGCACCAGGCCTCGATCGCTCGTACCTCGCGCCTCGACCGGCGAATCACCCACCGCGCCGGGCCTCGACCGGCGAATCCGCCACCGCACCAGGCCTCGATCGGCGAGGCCGCTGGTCGAGGCGCGACGAAGGAGCGCTTGGATCGGGCCTGTCGAGATCGAGACCCCGCGTGCCACTCTCCGGACAGGCTTCGCGGGAAGCTACTCGGAGGTCGGCCGCCGCAGTTCCTCGGCGAGCGCGTCGAGCTCCGCACCGCCGGCCATCAGCCGCGTCATCTCCTCCAGGGTGATCTCACTCTTGGCGAAGGCGCCCATACTGGTTCCGCGGCGCAGCAGCAGGAAACGATCACCCACCGGGTAGGCGTGGTGCGGGTTATGGGTGATGAACACGACGCCGAGGCCGAGGTCCCGGGCCTGCGCGATGTACTTCAGCACCACGGCGGCCTGCTTCACGCCGAGCGCCGCGGTCGGCTCGTCGAGGATGATCGCCTTCGCCCCGAAATACACCGCGCGGGCGATCGCGACCGACTGCCGCTCGCCACCAGACAGTGTGCCGATGGGCTGATCCACGTCGCGCAGGTCGATGCCCATCCGGGCCAGCTCGGCGAACGTGGTGCGTCGCATCCGCTTCACGTCGAGGCGGCGGAGAGGCCCTCGACCGCGCGTCAGCTCCGACCCGAGAAAGAAGTTGCGCCACACGGGCATCAGTGGCACGACGGCGAGATCCTGGTACACCGTGGCGATGCCGAGATCGAGGGCATCGCGCGGGCTGGCGAAACGGCGCGGTTCACCATTCCAGAGCAGCTCGCCCTGCGAGGGCGAGTGCGCCCCCGCCAGAATCTTGATCAGCGTCGACTTGCCCGCGCCGTTGTCGCCGAGCACGCACAGCACTTCGCCAGCCCCGACCGACGCCGACACATCACGCAGCGCCACCACCGAACCGTAGGTCTTGCCGATTCCCCGTACCTCGAGCAGAGGCACGGCAGCGGATGCCGCCCCGTTCACGACCGCTCCCCCGCCTGGCGTCGCACATACAGGTTGACGAGCACCGCGAGCAGCAGCATGCCGCCGAGGAAGGCCTTGAGCCAGTTGTTGTCCCACTGGGCGAAGACGATGCCCTGCAGGGTCATGCCGTAGATGAGAGCACCGAGGGCGGCGCCGATCGCCGAGCCGTAGCCGCCGGTGAGCAGGCATCCGCCCACCACCGCGCAGATGATGTAGATGAACTCCTGACCGATACCGGTCGTCGCCTGCACCGTCGACACGTCGAAGAGCTGCAGCATACCGACGAGCCAACCGGCACCGGCGGTGGTCATGAACAAGCCGGTCTTGGACCTCATAACCGGAACGCCCATCTGACGGGCGCTCGCAAGCTGCCCGCCCACGGCGAAGATCCAGTTGCCCGCACGGGTGCGCAGCAGCACCCAGGTGGCTAGAGCGGTCAGCGCGATCCACCAGACGACGGCGATTTTGATGTCCGCGCCCAGAAAGGGGAATGACGAGCCGAAGTACACCTTCACGACGTCGAAGCCGGGCACGGCCCCCATTCCCTGGATGGCCACGGATCCCGTAATGAGTTTCGTGACGGCAAGGTTCGTGCCCTGCAAAATGAAGAACGTCGCGAGCGTCACGATGAAGCTGGGAAGGCCGGTTCGCATCACAACGAAAGCATTACCGGCGCCGATCAGCAGGGCCGCGGCGAGCGCGATCACCATCGCCAGCCAGATATTGAGCCCCCACTGGGTGGTCATGACCCCGACGATGAGCCCGGTGGTCCCGGTCATCGCACCGGCCGAGAGATCGAATTCCCCGCCGATCATCAGCAGGGCTACCGCCACGGCCATGATCCCGAACAGCGAGGCGGAATACAGCCACGTCGAGACACCGGCCGGCGTCAGGAACACCGGCGCCATCAACGAGAAGAAGGTGAAGATGGCCAGGGCCGCAACCGCCGCACCGATTTCGGGTCGGCGCAGCAGCTTCACGGCGCGGTTCGCAGTCCTGACCTGCTCATGGGCCCGCATCGGAGCGGCGACGGTCACCGGGTGCCGTTGGTGGCGTACTTCGCGACCTGGGTCACGTTGTCTTTCGTCACGTAGCCCGGGCCGGAGTACACCGGCTGACCGCCACCGACGACATCGCCGTTGCGTTTCTGCAGCGTCAGGAACACGACAGGCAGGTACCCCTGCGAGTACGGCTGCTGGTCGACCGCGAAGAGGATCTTTCCGTCTTCGATGAGCTTCGTCACATCAGCTGACACGTCAAAGGTCGCCAGCGTTGCGGTGCTCGCTGCCTCGGAAATCGACTGGGCCGCAGCCACACCGACGGCCGGGTTCAAGGTGAGGACCCCATCGATTGTCGGGTCGGCCAGAAGCTTGCTCTTGATCGTGTTCTGGGCGTCGGCGATGTTGGCGATGTCGACCTGCACGTTCGACAGAGTGCCGCCGAGCGTGTCCGCGGCACCCTTGCAGCGCTCTTCCAGCCCGGAGTTGCCGGCCTCATGGATGACACAGATCACGTTCGTCACGCCGGCCTTGGCGAGCTGTTCGCCAGCCCCCTGCCCGGCGATGAATTCACTCTGACCCACGTGGGTCTGCGCGCCGAAGGCCTTCGACTCTTCAAGGCCGGAGTTGATGGTGATCACGGGGATCCCGGCCGCAATGGCCCGCTCCACCGCTCCTTTGACGCCGTCGGGGTTGGCCATCGACACCACGAGGCCGTCGGGCTTGGAGGCAATCGCCGCGTCGATCAGCTGGCTCTGCTTCACCGGGTCGCCGTCGCCCTGATACGTCACCGTGGCTCCGAGGTCGGTGCCCGCCTGCTCGGCGCCGCTCTTCACGACGTCCCAGAAGGAGTCTCCGGGGGTGCCGTGCGTGACCACGGCAATGACGGCTTCGTCAGCGGATGCTCCGGCCGTCGTGTCACCCGTGGTGGCCGTGCATCCTGTCAGCACCAGGGGAATGACGATGAGCGCGGCGAGCCAGCTTGTGTTCTTTTTCATGTTCTGCAACCTTCGTTGCATCAATTGTGGCCTGTCCGGCGCCGAATCTCATCACCGGACGACGCGCGATGGAGCAATTGCAGGAGTCGTCGAATTAATGACGGTATGCCACGAGCACGGGATGGACCGGTCCAACATAAGGTAGGGCTATGGCAAAGAGGGCAACTATTCGGGACGTCGCTGCGCGGGCAGGCGTATCAAAATCCGTGGTGTCACTCGTTCTGCGCGGAACAGGCTACGTCAGTGTAGTCAAGCGCGATGCCGTAACCGCTGCCGCACAGGAGCTCGGCTATCGCGCCAACGCGGCAGCCCGCACGCTCACGGAAGCCCGCAGCTACACGGTGGGCGTCGTGCTGAACGACCTGCGGAACCCGTGGTTCGTCGATGCTGTTGACGGGCTCAACACTGCCCTGAACGAGCATGGACTACAAATGTTGCTCGGGGACCACCGTCTAGACAGCCGCGGCGGCTCGTCCTTGCTCGGCAAGCTGCTTGAGATGCCCGTGGATGGGCTGATCCTTGTCGGCACCCTCCCTGAGTCCGCCGACCTCATCGCCGCCGTGAGCCACGTGCCCACGGTCGTTCTCGGCGCCCCGGAGGCCCCTCATCCGTCGGCCGACATCGTGACGGGTGATAGCGTCGTCGGCGCTTGGCTGGCCGTGCAGCACCTCGTCGACCTCGGGCACAGACACATCGCACACATCGGCGCGGGTCCATCCCCCGTCGGACGGGCCCGCCGCGCCGGATACGAACAAGCCATGATTGCGAATGGCCTCGGCAACCTCATGCTCACGGTCGATGGCGGCTTCACCGAACACGCGGGCCACCGCGCGGGCCTTGAGTTGTTGGGCGACAAGACCTCACAGCGCCCCTCCGCCATCTTTGCAGTCAACGACATGGCCGCCTTTGGTCTGCTCTCCGCCGCCGATGAGCTGGGACTGTTAGTTCCGGACGACCTCTCCGTTGTCGGATACGACAACACTCCCACTGCGCGAATGCAGCACATCAGCCTGACCAGCATCGATAACGCCGACCGGCGCAGCGGCAGGAGAGCCGGGGAGATCCTCGTGGCTCGCCTGGCCGACCCAGACCTGCCACCATCGATCACCCTGCACCCGCCCGTACTGGTCGCCCGGCGCAGCAGCGGCCCACCGCGCTTCTAACCGCCGTTTAAGCGCGGTCGGCAGACGGCTTTGTAAGTTTGTCAGGACATTTCTTGACTCATCGTGGCAGAACCACTAACGTGACTCCTAGGTGTTGGACCGGTCCAACATTCCTTACGGCCCGCACCAGCGCTCACGCTAAGGCGACTTTCACCTCCGAAGACGCAGGGATACCTTATGAAAAATGTAACGCTCGGACTGATCGGCGTCGGCCGCATCGGAGTAATGCACGC
>NZ_JPRS01000097.1 GCF_000738085.1 Cryobacterium sp. MLB-32 | reverse complement strand
TCATGTGCCACAGCGAACTCCTGCAGCACAAGCTGCCCGCCACCCGAGCAGCCCTGACGCGCGGGGACATCAGTTACCGCCACGTCGAGGTCATCATCGACAACGTTCTGGCCCTCCCCGATGAGGCCTGGCAGGACTTCGAACGAGAGGCTCTCACTGAGAGTGAGACCCTGACGGTGCCGCAGTTCACGAAGAAAGCCATCCGCATTCGGGAACTGACCCACCCGGAGTCGATCACCGTGCGGCACAAACGCGCCCTCGCTGACCGGTGCTTTTTTGTCGGCCCGGGCCGTGACGGCATGGCGTATCTAGAGATGACCCTGAGCAATGAGGATGCCAGTGCGATCAGGGACCGGGTTGAAGCGATGGCGAAAAACCTCCAGTCGGCTGACGAACCCCGCACCCTCCCGCAACTGCGCACCGACGCTGCCGTGGACCTCCTGCTTCGCGGTGTCACCGAGACGGGGCTCGGCGCAGGGATTCGCGGCAATGTGTACGTCACCGTCCCCGTGCTCACCCTGATGGGCAAGAGCGAGGAATCCGGCACGCTGGAGGGGTTCGGGCCGATCGACCCGGAAACCGCCCGGAGGATCGCCGGCACCGCGAGCAGCTTCACCCGCATCCTCATCCACCCGGAGACGGGCGCGGTGCTCTCGTTCGGACGCACCAAGTACAAGGTGCCGACAGAACTCCGGCGCTGGCTGCAGCTCCGCGACGGATCGTGCCGCGCCGCCGGGTGCAACCGCCGCGCGCAGGACTGCGACATCGACCACACCATCCCCTGGGAATCAGGCGGCGAAACCGTGTTCTCGAACCTCGCCAACCTCTGCAAACGCAGCCACCGGGTCAAACACGAAACCGGATGGGCGGTCGAACAGAGCAAGGACGGCACCCTCAACTGGACCAGCCCGGCCGGCAAGCACTACGCCACCCACCCCGCCACCCGAATCAGACCCACCATCCCCACGACCGAACCAGCAACGAAACCAAAAACCTGGCTCGACCCCTGGAGCATCCCGAACACAGGCTCAACACAGCACCGTTCTAACGACCACGACGAACGCGACGAACGCGACGAACGATCTACCTCGTCGCGTACCGACGCGATCGGTGAAAATCAGCTGAACTGAGGCAAGACATGAGACTTCGTGCCCAAATGACCTCAATCTGATCAGCACCCAATGCGCGCGATCGCCCCCGAAAGGGGGCCTTCACGCGAATGCTCGCCGCGCCCCCGCGGCCGATCGGGGGGCAGCACCTACGGTTGCTGCATGGGCAAGAATGCGCTCGTCATCGGGGGATCCGGCCAGCTCGGGGTAGCGGCCACGAGCAGACTCGTGCGTGCAGGCTGGGACGTGACAGTTGCTCACCGCGGGGAAACGTCCGAGGCGCTGAGCGGCGAGACCCGCACCATCCGTCTGGATCATGCCGACACCGGTGCGCTGCTCGCGGCGGCCCGCGGGCGCGACCTTGTGCTCGACACCGCGGCCTTCGACGCTGACAATGCCACCCAGCTCGCCGGCCTCGCCGGCGACGTGGGCTCGCTCGTGGTGATCAGCACGGGAATGCTCTACGCGCACCCGCCCGATGCCTGGCCACTGGCCGAAGACGCCCCGGTGATCCCCGGGGCCGGCATGAGCTACCCGGCAGCCAAAGCGCGCCTGGAGCGCGCACTGTTTCGAGTTCAGGATCTGCCGGTGAGCATCCTGCGGCCGGGCGCGATTCACGGCCCCCACACGACCGAGCTACGCGAATGGTTCTTCATCAAGCGCGTATTCGATGGGCGGAGCAGCGTTTTGCTCGCCGACGACGGCGGGCACCCTCTCAGTACCTCGGCGGCCGCCAACGTGGCTCAGCTCGTGCTCCTGTGCGCGCAGCAACCCGGCCGACGAGTGCTCAACGCGGCGGATGACACCGCGCACTCCCCCGCCGACATCGGACGGGCCATCTTCGCCCTCATGCAACACGATGCCGAGGTGCGTACCTTCTCGGGTCCGCCGGTGCGGGGTATCGGCGCCAGCCCCTGGGACCACTGGCAGTCCGGCGTGCTGAGCATGAGCGCGGCGCGCGAACAGCTCGGCTACCGACCCGCGGCGACCTACCTTGAGAGCCTGGCCGACGATATCCGCTGGACAACGGACGCCGTGACGGCCGCCCAGGAACGCGGCGAGACCTGGCGGCAGGTGTTCCCCCACACGGCGGCACGCCGCGGCGAGCGCGATTGGTTTCGCTACGCCGAGGAAGACGCCTTCACCCAACGGGACCGGGTCGGCTACACCCCGTAGAGTGCGCGGCGCTGCTCGGCGTAGTTCGACCGAACCCCCTGAGCCCAGGAACGATCGGCGGCCGGCTCGAACTCCCGCGCGGTGGTGCCGCGCGGCCAGTCGGGAAAGTCGGTGCCACCGTCGAGGGCCCACGCTGCCTGACGTGCGGCCCCGAGGGCCACGTATTCGCCCGGTGCCGGCAGCACAACCGGCACGCCGAAGACATCCGCGGCGATCTTCTGAACTGCGGGCGACTGGGAGCCACCTCCGATCAGGATGACCTGGCGAACGGTGACGCCCTGTCGGCGCAGCGCGTCGAGGGCGTCGGCAAGGCTGCAGACCAGCCCAAGAACGGATGCCTGCGCCAGGTGCGCCGGCGTCATGTTGGCCCGGCGCATACCCGTCAACGACCCGGTGGCCTCGGGGAGGTTGGGGGTGCGCTCACCATCGAGATACGGCAGCATGAGCAATCCGTCGGCGTCCACCGGAGACTCGAGCGCCAACGCGCCGAACCGCGCGATGTCGACGCCGAGCATCTGCGCGGTCGCCACGAGCGTGCGCGCGCCGTTGATCGTGGCGAGCAGCGGCAACTGGCCGCCCACGGCATCCGCAAACCCGGCAACGGCACCCGACGCGTCCGCGATGCGCGCCTGCGTGCTGGCGAAAACGGTGCCGCTCGTGCCGATCGACACCACCACATCACCCTCGCCGACGCCCAGCCCGAGCGCGGCCGAGGCGTTGTCGCCCGCTCCCGCCGACACCACCATGCCATTCTTCGTGACGCCCGCGCGCTCAGCCGGGCCGAGCACCCGCGGAAGCCGAGCAGAGTGACCCAGTGCTCCCTCCACCAGGTCGGGCCGGTACAAGTTCGTGTGCACCGAGAAGTACCCGGTGCCCGAGGCATCACTGCGGTCCGTCGTCGCCTCGGCAGGGCGGCCCAGAATGTTCCAGGTCAGCCAGTCATGCGGCAAGAGCACCTGCTCCACCCGCGCCGCCAACTCCGGCCGATTCTGCGCGAGCCAGGCGAGCTTAGTGATGGTGAACGAGGCCACCGGCACCACACCGACCTCGTCGGCCCACATGGCCGCGCCGTACTGGTCGGTGAGGGCGGCGGCCTGCGGGGCGCTCCGCACGTCGTTCCAGAGCAGTGCGTCGTGCACCGGAACTCCCGCCTCGTCGAGGGCCACCATGCCGTGCTGCTGGGCACTCACGCCGAGGGCAGCGACTCCATCAAGGTCGTCGCCGCCCGCCGCTGTGAAGGCGTCCCACCAACGGTCGGGGTCGATGCTCGTGCCATCGGGATGCGGCGCGCTGCGCAGGTGCAGCAACTCACCGGTATCGGCATCGACGGTGACAATCTTGCAGCTCTGGGTCGACGAGTCGACTCCGGCCACTACTCGGCGTGCGCTCATGCTGGCATCTCCCTCGAAACCGTTCGACCCAGCCTAGCGGCGGGCCTCACTGCATCCTTCGAGGGCGCAGGCTGAGGGTTGTCGTGACGCGCTGAAATCAGACCTAGTCCGTGTCGAGTTCACGCCGCCGCAGCCCGAGCACGGGGGCCAGGAAGGGCATGACAGCGACCAACACGATGGCCACAATGCCGGGCCAGATCAGGTTCCAGCCCAGGCTGACCTGGAAGGGATTGCCCTCGAGTGACGCGATGTAGACCATCGACAGAAAGGTCGTGACGATCACGAGGAGGGACAGTCGAGCCGCCCCCGGGCGGTCGGCAGCGCTGATCAGCGCGCGGTAGACGACGACCGTCACGATGCCGTTGAGCAGTATGGCTGCGGCCACCGCTATCCACGGCACCGCGGCGCTGTTCAACCCCGATCCGAAGGCGATGATCGCGATGTAGACCGCGATTCCCTCGGAGGGCAGGTACGCAGCGAGATCGTTCAGCACGCCCAGGATTGGCCGGGGAGTGCCGTCGATCTGGTTGCGTGGGGGCTGCGGCACCGCAGCACGTCGGGCGGATGCGAAGGCGCTCATGTCATGGCTCCATTCTCTTGTGGAATGTATTTATCAGATCCCGCCACCGATGTAAATGGTCGTTTGTGGGACGTTAGGCCCTATCCCGGCCCAAGGGGATTCACGACACTCAAGCCATGGGAATACTCCACCTGGGAGCACTCCACTCGATCAGTGAAGGGCATCGCTCATGGCCCCCGCAGCAGACCGTTCGACCGCCACCCTGACGTCCACACCCGACTACGCCTCGACGGATGCCTTCGGCGCGTACCTCCATCGTCTCGGCCGCGGCACCCTCCTCACCGCCGATCAGGAAGTCGAACTTGCCCGCCGAATCGAAGTCGGGCTTTTCGCTGAGGCACGCCTGACCCGGTACGAATGCAGCGACGTGCCGTGCGATCCGAGCCTCAAACGGGAGCTTGCCTGGCTGGTCCACGACGGGCAGCGTGCCCGTAATCGGTTCATCGAGTGCAACTTGCGATTGGTCGTGAGCATCGCCAAACACTATTCCGGACGAAGCACCCCGATCATGGACGTTGTGCAGGACGGTAATATCGGCCTCGTTCGAGCCGTCGAAAAATACGACTTCACGACGGGGTACAAGTTCTCGACCTATGCCACCTGGTGGATCCGACAGGCCATCCATCGAGGGATCGCCGACAAGGCGCGCATGATCCGTATCCCCGCACACACCGCCGAGAAACTGAATCGCGTCAAACGGGCGGAACGCGAGCTCACCGGCTCCCTCGATCGCATGCCGACGCTGCCCGAGATCGCTGCTGCCACCCAGATCGAGTCCACCGAGGTCGCGAAGCTCCTGCGCTACGACATGGAACCACTGTCGCTGCACACCCCCGTCGGCGATGGCGCCGGCATCATCTCCGAACTCATCGTTGACGACGACCTGCCGCAGCCCGAGGAATACGCCGCGCAGTCGATGCAGACCCACGACATCGCACGCGCTCTGGCCGCCTTGCCCGAGCGAGAACGTTCCATCGTCGAGGCCCGATACGGGCTCAATGGGCAGGATCCCCACACCCTCGATCAGCTCGCCTGCATCCACGGCGTCACCCGGGAGCGCGTGCGGCAGATCGAAAAACGCGCCTTGCTTCTGCTGCGCGTGCCCCGGCTCGAGCATTACCTCACCGACTAGGGGATACCCCGACTGAACGATGCGCAGCCTGAAGGATGCGCAGACTGAACGATGCGCAGCCTGAAGAATGCGCCGCGCAGCCCGGCGCGAAACGCCGGTGGTAACGCCTCGGTAACGCCCGAGTAACGCGGCGTGCGCTTCAATGATCGCCGAGAGTCGGCCCGCCTCGGGCCGGTCACCACGTTGGAGCGCTTCATGAATCGGTTGTGTGTTCACACCGCCCCGATCCTGTCGTCGAACGCGGATGCAGCCTTCATTCGGCATGAGAGCATCCGGCATCCGAGTGCGTGTTGCGCGCCGCATCCACGACAGGAAAGGATCAGAAATGGCTGAGTCAGACAAGTTTGACGTTGCCGCCATCCGCTCGGCGCTCGGGAAGGAGAACGGCCCCTGGGAGGCGAGTGACAACGCCCTTACCCGGCTGTCCCCGTCCCAGCGAGCCACGCTACTCGGCGTGCCTCTCCCGAGCGACGAGGAACAGGCCGAGCTCAACGCCCGCGGTGACAAGATTCGCGCCACCGTCGCCGGCGGCGCATTCCGCGACGCCACCGCACTCCCCACCCAATTCAACCTGAACGACCGAAACGGCGTGAGCTACGTCGCCGGCATCCGCAACCAGCTCAACTGCGGATCCTGCGTGGCCTTCGGATCCGTCGCCGTGCTCGAGGGCACGGCACGGTACACCCGCGGCACTCCCAGCCTCGACGTCGACCTCTCCGAGGCGCACCTCTTCTACGGCTGGGGGTCCACCGTGGGCGTGAACTGCAACACGGGCTGGATGCCGCTTCCGGCGCTCACCTTTGCCACGAGTCGGGGCGTGACGTATGAATCGGAGTGGGCGTACTCCGCGGGAAACTCCAACGGCGGGTCCCTCCCGTCAACGTGGGAGCAGCACCGCGCGAAGGCGACGGCGACGGCCGACGTGACGAACAACATCCTCGCGATCAAGAACCACCTCACCACCTACGGCCCCGTCACCGGCTGCTTTGTGGTGTACACGGACTTCTTCAGCTACCACTCCGGCGTGTACCAGCACGTCACGGGAGTTCAGGAGGGCGGGCACTGCGTGGCGATCGTCGGCTACGACGACACCCTCGGGGCCTGGATCGTGAAGAACAGCTGGGGCACCACCTGGGGCATGGCCGGCTTCGGATACATCAAGTACGGCGAGGTCTGGATCGACTCCTGGGCGAATGTGGGCGTCACCGGCGTCTACCTGCGCACCTGGACCGCCGGCAAGAAGGTGATCGGCGCCTACGCCACGGGCCACGACCGCAACGGTTGGGTCTACGTGCAAGACAACGGATGGCTGCGGGTCGGCGGCCTCACGGGTACGGCCCACCTGGCCATGTTCTCGGACCTGCTCACCGCGAAGGAGAAGAGCGCGTACATCAACGCCTTCTCCGACGACGGCGTCGTCACCCAGACGTACACCTATTGATCACCCCCCACACACGACGAAGCACACACAAGAGTGAAGGAGCACCACCATGACATTCACCAACGATCGACCCGGCGGATCGCGATCGAACCCGAGCGCCGCACCGCGCCCCACAGACACGATGCCGCGCCAGCTTTCCGCGCAGGATCTCGCCGACCTGTTCGCGCTCTCCGTGGCGGAGATCGAGGTCGAGGCGGCACCCGCCAACGTTCCGAACATGGATCCACCCGGTTCACTGTTTTCGCGGGAGTCTGTCGGCGTCGCCATCAACGGGCAGTTGATCACAGCGCTGTGGGCCGAGCAAAGCAACCGCAACGCGTGGGTCTTCCTGCAGACCTCGGGGTGGAAACGGCTTGACCCGCTGACCGACACCGGGTCGACGGCGCTCACGCTGCTCTCGGCGCACGCACGCACTACCGGCTCGGCGCCCTACGCCGACGAGAACCCCGCGGGCACGATCAACAGCATGTACGTGTGGTGACCGTGAGCCATCGGGTGCTGGACAATCCGGTTTCCGGCGCGGTTGTCGACCTTCCGGTCGGCGACACGCTGGAAATTCGATTGAATCAGATCGGCGGGGCCGGCTACCTCTGGAAGGTCGAGACCGAGCCCGCGAACGTGCACCTCGATGAGGATCGGCTCGACCGCTTTGTCGGCGCCATGCCGGGGGCGGCGGCTGGGCGGATCCTCACGTTCCGCGCCGTTGCAGATGGCACAGCTCATCTCAGGCTCGCCCTCATGCGCCCCTGGGAAGACACGCCGATCGAGCGGGTCGACGTGGAAGTCAACGTCACGTCCTGACCCGCAAACCGACCCGGCTGGTCTCCTCAGGAGATGCAGCGTATTTCCCCCTCTCGCCGGTCGAGATCGAGACCCCGCAACCTGACCCTCAAACCCGGCTCACCGGGTCTCGAGACACGCCGTAGACGGCGTTCCTCGACCAACGGAATGGGAAAACCGCAGCACCCCTCCCCCTCTCGCCGGTCGAGGCGCGACGAAGGAGCGATCGAGGCCAGGCAACCTCACTCTCAAACCCGGCTCACCGGGTCTACTAGGGAAATGCGGCGCCCCTCCCCCTCTCGCCGGTCGAGGCGCGACGAAGGAGCGATCGAGACCCCGCAACCCGACCCTCAAACTCGAGTCACCGGGTCTCGAGACACGCCGTAGACGGCGTTCCTCGACCAACGGAATGGGGAAACCGCAGCGCCCCTCCCCTCTCGCCGGTCGAGGCGCGACGAAGGAGCGCTTGGATCGAGCCTGTCGAGATCGAGACCCCGCACGACGACCCTCCAACCCGGGCGGCTGGGGTCAGTGCACGTACTCCAGCAGGTCGAGACCGATCGAACGGAGGCCGTCGAGCACGGCCAGCCGCACGGGGAGCGTCGTGTCGGAGAAGGACATCGACACGGCATACGTCACGCCGCTGCGCGGGCCGCGGAGGATTCCCACCTCGCTGCGCACGCCCGCATCCGTTCCGGTCTTGTTCACCACAAGCAGCCCGTGGTCGCCCGCCCGGTGGGCGAACGGGTCGAGGCCGAACGCCGAGGCCACGAGCGTCAGGTCCGTGTTGAGCGACAACCAGCCGAGAACCCGACCACTCGTCTCGGCGTCGATGATCTCGCCTCGGGCGAGTGCGGTGAACAGCCAGGTGAGTTCCTTGGCGCTGCCAACCGACAGCTGAGGTGCATCGTCCGGGCCGCGGTGGTCCCGCACCCGGTCGAGGAGAGCCGAACGGCTGAGCCCAAGGCTTTCGGTGCGGGCGTGCACGGCCTCGAGTCCGACCGCTCGGATCAGCACATTCGTGGCGAGGTTGTCATTGCTCGCCCCCACCAGGGCGGCGAGGTCGGCGATGGGCAGCGACGGCGCCTGCAGATGCTGCCAGATGCCCGAGCCCGACACCGAGTCGGCCACGGTTCGGTCGAGCAGCGTGTAGGCGCCGAAATCGGCGTCGCGCAGCCGGGCGGCCACCTCGATGAGCAACAGCACGGTTCCCACGCTCGCCGTGGGCATGACGACGTGGTCGTCAACGGAGAACAGCACGCGGCCGGTCGTGAGGTCGGTGGCGCGCGCCGACACCTGCACGCCGTTCACGGCAAGGCTGCCGAGCGCCTCAAAGCCGCGGGAAAAGTTCTCCGGGGCCTCGGAGCCGAGGTGTTTGCCACGGTGTTCGGCCGCATGCCTCGAGCGCTTCTCGGAATCTCGGACTGCCATAACCACTCTCGACAAGCCTCTCGTGCTTTCGACGTTTCCCCGCGATCACCCTAGCTCACGCGGATGTTGGGCCACCAGACACCGAGGCGGGGCACCCGGTCGGAGCCCCGCCCGAAACCGACCGCGCTACCAGATTGTGACGCGCTGTTCCGGGGAGAGCCAGAGGGCATCGCCCTCGGCCACACCGAATGCCGTGTAGAACTCATCGATGTTTCGAACGATCTGGTTGCATCGGAATTCATTCGGGGAGTGCGGGTCGATCGACAACAGGCGAATCGCTTCCGCATCGCGGAGCTTCATCTGCCAGGCCTGAGCCCAGGAGAAGAAGAACCGCTGCGCACCGGTGAGTCCGTCGATGACCGGCGACTCCTCGCCGCCCAGCGACAGAACATAGGCCTTCCAAGCGATGGACAGCCCGCCAAGGTCGCCGATGTTCTCGCCGATCGTCAGGGCGCCGTTCACGTGGTGGTCGGGAACCTGCTTCGGGAAAAGCGCGTCGTACTGCGCGATCAGCGAGCTGGTGCGCTGCTCGAAAGCCGCACGATCTTCTTCGGTCCACCAGTCGGTGAGGCGACCGTCGCCGTCGTACTTCGATCCCTGGTCGTCGAAGCCGTGGCCGATTTCGTGCCCGATCACGGCCCCGATGGCCCCGTAGTTCGCCGCCGCGTCACGCTCGGCAACGAAGAACGGGAACTGCAGGATGGCGGCGGGGAACACGATCTCGTTGAAACCGGGGTTGTAGTACGCGTTGATCGTCTGCGGGGTCATGAACCACTCGTCACGGTCGAGCGGCTTGCCGATCTTGCCCAGCTCACGCTGGAACTCGAATTCATTCGTCGCCCGCACATTGCTGATCAGGTCGCTCGCGTTCATCTCGAGGGCTGAGTAGTCGCGCCACTTCACCGGTACCCGATCTTGGGTGTGAACTTCTCGAGCTTCTCCAGGGCGCGGCCTCGGGTCTCCTCGGTCATCCAGCCCAGCGTGCTGATGCTCTCACGGTAGGCCTGCACGAGGTAGTCGACGAGCACATCCATGCTCTCCTTGGCGCTCGGCTGGAAGTGCCGGTCCACGTAGATACGGCCGACGGCCTCGCCCAGGGCTCCCTCCACGAGGGAGACGCCGCGCTTCCAGCGCTCGCGCAGCTGAGGCGTGCCGCTCAGTGTGCGACCGTAGAAGTCGAAGCTCGTCTCCACGAAGTCGCCCGACAGGTACGAGGCGCTGGAGCGAATGATCTGCCAGCGCAGCCAGTCACGCCAGGACTCGATCCGGTCCTCGGTCATCGTGGCGGCCAGGCCCACGATGTAACTCGGCTCGCGCACGATGACCTCGTCCAGGGTGCCGGCCGGAGCGTCGATACCTTCGAGCCAGAGGTCGATGTCGGCACCGGCCGCGAGGGCGGACACCTGTCCCCAGGTGCGCAGGTTATAGGTCTTCTCGCTGTCGCGGGTCTCGACCTTGTTCCAGTGGTGCGAGGCCAGCTCGGTTTCGAGATCGAAGACGCCCCTGGCGCGCTCCTCGGTGTTGTCGAGGCCGGCCAGACGGAACATCTTCGCTACGAAGGGCACGTAGGCCGCGCGAATGTCGGCGAATTTGTCTTCGCGGTAGTACGACTCGTCGGGAAGCCCGAGGCCGCCCTGTTCGATGAACACGCGGTACTGCTCGGGGTTTCCCGGGTCGTTGTCGACGAAGAGGTGGAAGGCGCCGCTCACGCCCGCACGTTCGAGGCGTCCAAGGTTACTGAGCAGCTCGGAGATGGTGGTCACGGCATCGACGGTGGCGAGGTTGGCGGCGAGCGGCGTCGCTCCGAGCGCTTCGATGCGATCCTCGTCGAGAAAGCTCGTGTAGAGGTCGCCGAACTTGCGTTCGAGCGTGCCGGGGGCGGCCGACTGCGCCTCGATGATGATGTCGCGCACCGCCTTCTCGGACTCTTCGGCGAGAAGCGAGAAGGAGCCCCAGCGCGCCTTGTCCGCGGGGATTTCACTGCGCGCGATCCACATGCCATTGACGTGGCGAAACAGGTCGTCTTGGGGCCGGGTCTCCGGGTCAAGCTCTGTAAGGTCGATTCCGGATGCGCTCACCTGATCAGTCATGGCCCCAGCCTATTCCGGTGTGCCGTGACCGCGGTGCAGTCAGGTCAGAGTCCCAGCGGACTACAGGACACGTTCGATCCCCCAAAACCGTCGAAATCCACGACACGTTCCAACTCCAGGACACGTTCGACCTACTGGGCGAGGTCGCGCCGGCGAATGCCGACAACGGCGAGCAGGGCCAGGCCGACGGAGAGGGCCAGCATCCACCCGGCGGCGCTCCAGTCCGCGCTCGCCTCCGTGACGAGCGGCGTGTGCGTGAACGGCGACAGGGCCCGCACGGTGTCGGACAGCCCCAGAAGCCCACCGAACTGTCCGATGAAGAGGGAAAAGAGCAGCACACCCCAGCTCAGGCCCACACTCCAGCGCGGTACGACGGCGAACAGCAGGGCGGAGATGGCCAGCAGCAGCAGGGCGGCTGGTAGCTGGGCGAGCCCGGACCCGGCCACACTGGCCAGTCGATCAGCGACATCAACCGAGCGGGTGAGGCCGATGGAGGCCCCGATCACGGCGACGACCAGCACGAGCGCCCCCGCAATGGCTCCGACCGTGAGGTAGTCGACCAACCAACGGATGCGACCCAGCGGCGTGGACAGCAGGAGTTCGGCCGATGAGTGCACCTCCTCCTGGCGCATGCGCATCATGGCCTGCATCGCCGCGGCCGCGGCGATCACGCCCACGATGCTGAACATGGCGGCCACGAAAACATCGATGATGGCGCCGTCTGTCACGAATCCGGCACCCGTTCCGCCGTTCGCCGAGGGGTTGGCCGCGATGCTGCTGAGGGCGGCGAGCACGCCGGCGTTGGACTTCACCAGATCGAGAACCGTTTCGCCGAGAGTGCCGGCGAGCAGCCCGAAGAGGAGACCGGTTATCGACCAGCCGATGATCGAGGGCCATTGCAGGCGCCACACGAGGCTCAGGGATCCGCGCAAGCGCCGCGGTGCACTCGCGCGACCCGCGTGGTCCGCCACCAGGCTCGCCCCGAGGTCGCGGCGGGATTGCACGACCGCGACGATAGCGAACGACACCGCCGCGAGGCCCAGATGCAACAACAGGGGCGAGAGGTCGTTCGCGGTGAACGCGCTCGTCTGCTGCGCCCAGCCGATGGGCGACAGCCAGCTCGGCCAGGCGCTTGTCATGCTCAGGCCATCGGCATTGATGCGTCCGGCCGCATCGCCGGCGGCCCGCAGCGCGAAGGACCCTCCGATCACGGCGGCGGCCAGCCCGTTGGCGCCACGGCTCGTGCGCATGATCTGCGAGGTGAGTAGCCCGATGCCCAGAAAAGCGATCCCCGTCGCCGTCAATGCGGCACCACAGACGAGCGCGCCCACGACGTCGAACCCGCTCAGCACGAAGGCCGCCGCGACCGCCGCGCCGACCAGCAGGCTTGCGCCGATCCCGTGCAGGGCCGTGGCCCAGAGCGGCATGATCCGACCGGCCACGGTGGCGCCCACCAGGTCCGCCCGGCCGCTCTCCTCTTCGGCCCTGCTATGGCGCACGGCGAGGAATGTGCTCATGAAGGCGACCATCACAGCCAGGTAGGTGAACAGCTGAAAGAACAGCAGGGCGTCGACATCCGCTCCCTGGGGCACGCCGCGCAGCATCAGCACGCTCGGGGCACTGATGGCCAGTCGCACAAGAGCTTCCCGGTCCGCGAGGGTGCCAAAGCTCGCGGTCACCGCCGGAACACTCAGCAGCACAAGGGTCGCGAGCGAGAGCACCCAGATCGGAATCTGAATGCGATCCCGCCGCAGCCGCAACCACAGCAGTGGGCCGAGGGTATTCACGAACCGGACACCGGGCGTTCAGGAATATCGGCGCGGTAGTGGCGAAGAAACAACTCCTCCAGGGACGGCGGCGCAACCGTCAGCCCCGCGGCGCGGAGCTGTGCCAGCACCGGCAGCACGTCCGGCAGACGATCGCTGTCCACCGTGAATGTCACCCGGCCCCCGTCGAGCAGCAGGTCGTGCGCTGCGGGCAGACGTTGCCCCAGCTCGTCGATGGTGAGGGCGCCGACACTCTCGGCCCCGAAGCCGATCTGGGTGCGGGTCAAATGCCGCAGGTCGGAGAGCGAGCCGGTCTCCACGGTCTTCCCGGAGCGGATGATGGTGACGCGATCGCACAGGTGCTCCACCTCGGAGAGGGTGTGGCTCGACAGCAACACGGTCGCCCCGTTCTCGGCGGCGGTCGTGACCTCCTGACGAAACACCGCCTCCATGAGCGGGTCCAGCCCGGTGGTCGGTTCGTCGAAAATGAAAAGGTCGGCCGGCACGGCGAGCGCGGCGACCAGCGCCACCTTCTGCCGGTTTCCGGTGGAGTACGCGCGGCCTTTCTTCGTGGGGTCGAGCTGGAAGACGTCCAGGAGATGCTGTCGGCGTGCCCGATTCGCCTGTGGATCTGTGCCGCGAAGCCGACAGAGCAGGTCGATGGTCTCGCCCCCGGAGAGACTCGGCCACACGCTTACGTCGCCGGGAACGTAGGCCATCCGGCGGTGCAGCGCCGCGGCATCCGTCCAGGGGTTGCGGCCGAAGATGGTGGCCGTTCCGCCGGTGGCCCGCACGAGGCCGAGCAGCACCCGGATCGTCGTGGACTTGCCGGCACCGTTCGGGCCGAGGAAACCGTGCACCTCGCCGGCGTTCACCTCGAGGTCGAGCCCGTCGAGCGCTTTCACGTGCCCAAAGCTCTTCAGGAGGCCGTGAGTGGCGATGACTGCATTCATGGTGCCGAGGTTACGCCAGCCCGATGATTCTGGGTGACCGAGCGCGGAGCGGTATCTCGGTTGATTCAGAAGGTCAGCGGCCGGCGCGCACCGCGAGCCCGCGCACGAACGCGGCATGACCCGCGTGCTGGGTGTCGTCATTCAGCACGCTCACGAGGCGCACGGCCACCGTTACCGGTGGCGTCCAGGAGCGGTCGACCACGCGCGCGAAATCGTCTTCGGTCAGCCCCTCAATGTAGGCGATCGTTCGCTCGTGCACGGCCTCGAAGTAGTCCCGCAGTAAATTGGCATCGGCCCGCACGGCGGCAACGTCTTCGGCGGTCTGGGCGTAACCGGTGGCCGAGCTATCGAACGGCAGGGCGAATCGTTCCGTCCAGCCGTCTGCCGTCCACAGTTGTTCCACGCCGGCAAGGTCGGAGATGTGGTCGTCCTGCACCCGCGTCAGGTGCCACACCAGCCAGGCGATCGAGTTGGTCTCCGGGTCCGCGCGGTAGGTGAGGGTGTACTCCGTCGCATTACGCAGAACGGTGTGCACGGTCTGGCTCACGCGTGTGTAGGCGTCAGTGAGCAGGTCGGTCGCGAGCATGGTGGGTCCCTTCGTCGGTCGTGCCAGCCTACCCAGCGCCGAGCGTGCCGGGAACGATCTAGAGTCGACAGCATCACACTCTTTCAGCGCCACACCATCGACCGCGACATTCTGCGCCTCGCCGTACCCGCCCTCGGGGCGCTCATCGCCGAGCCCCTTTTCCTGCTCGCGGACTCGGCCATGGTGGGGCACCTCGGAACCACACCTCTGGCGGGGCTCGGGCTGGCGAGTGCCGTGCTGCAGACCATCATCGGCCTGATGGTTTTTCTCGCCTACAGCACCACCCCCGCCGTCGCCCGCTGGCTCGGTGCCGGCGACCCGCGTCGGGCCGTCAGCGTGGGCATCGACGGCCTCTGGCTGGCCCTCGGCCTCGGCGTCGTGCTCGCGGCGGCCGGGTGGTTCGCCACGCCCGTACTCGTGGCCGCGTTCGGCGCCGAGGCCGAGGTGACAGCGGATGCCGCCACCTACCTCGGCATCTCGATGTTCGGCCTTCCCGCCATGCTGCTCGTGTTCGCGGCGACCGGGCTGCTGCGCGGCCTGCAGGACACGCGCACGCCGCTGTTCGTGGCCGGCATCGGGTTCGGCGTGAACATCGCGCTGAACTACGTGTTCATCTACCTCGTCGGCTGGGGCATCGCGGGGTCCGCGGTGGGCACGGTCGTGGCCCAGTGGGGCATGGTGGCGGTCTACCTGCTGGTCGTCGTTCGGCACGCCCGTCGGCAGGCCGCTCCGCTGCGCCCGCACCGGGCCGGAATGATGCTGGGAGCGCGCAGCGGCGGCTGGCTGTTTCTGCGCACGCTGAGCCTGCGCGCCGCCATGCTGCTCGCGGTGTTCGTGGCGGCGCGGCTCGGCTCCCCCGAACTCGCGGCCTTCCAGATCGCGATGACCCTGTTCGCCACCCTTGCGTTCGCCCTCGACGCCCTCGCCATCGCCGCCCAGGCGCTTGTGGGACGTGGCCTTGGAGCGAGCGATGTGCCCGGGGTGCGGGCGGTTCTGCGGCGCTGCCTGGAGTGGGGCGTGCTCGGCGGTGTCGCCCTCGGCCTGCTCGTCGTCGGCACGAGCGGCCTCATCGGGCACCTGTTCACGAACTCGGCGGCCGTCACCGACCTGCTGCCGGCCACGCTCGTGGTGCTCGGCCTCTCCGTGCCTCTCGGGGGTGTGGTGTTCGTGCTCGACGGCGTGCTGATCGGTGCCGGCGACGCCCGGTACCTCGCACTGACCGGCCTCGTCAACCTCGCGGCCTTCGTTCCGCTCGCCCTCGCCGTGCTGTGGCTGGCCCCGGCCGGCGAGGCCGGCCTCGCCTGGCTGATGGCCGCCTTTGCCCTCGGCTACCTCGGCGCCCGAGCGGTGACCCTGTCGCTACGAGCCCGCAGAGCCGCGTGGATGGTCGTCGGCGCGCGCTGACCCGGTCGGGCATGCCCGAGCGTTAGCGGATGCGCCGGTGCACCGACTGCGGCTTGAGGTATGCGTGCAGGCCCTCCGGTCCGAACTCCATGCCGAGTCCCGAGTCATGGCGCCCCGCGAAAGGCGCCGCGTGGTTGGTGGCGAAGAAGTTGAGGCCGATGGACCCGCTGTCCAGACGCCCGGCGAGCGCGAGCGCCCGGTCCTCGTCGGCGGAGAAGATGGTGCCGCCGAGCCCGAACGCGGTGTCGTTGGCGATGCGCACGGCGTCATCGAGCGAGGCGTAGGGCAGGATCCCGAGCACCGGACCGAAGATCTCCTCCCGGGCGATGCGCATGCCGGGGGTCACGTCGGCGAACACCGTGGGGGTCACCCACGAGCCCTCCTCCGAAATCGGCGCTACGAGCCCGCCGGTCGTGGCGCGGGCACCCTCGGCGAGGCCCGACCGGATGTAGCCGAGCACGGTCTGCTTCTGCGATTCGGTGGCTGCGGGGCCGAAGACCGTGGCCGGGTCCATCGGGTCTCCCTGCGGAGCCGCCTCGATCGTGCTCGTCACCATCTCCACGATCTCCGCATAGCGCTCAGCGGGCGCGAGAATACGCGTCGAGATGTAGCAGGTCTGCCCGGTGTTGCGCATGCAGGTTCGAATCAGTACCCGAGCCATGGCATCGAGGTCGGCATCGGGCAGCACGAGCGCGCTCGACTTGCCGCCGAGTTCGAGGGTGACAGGGCGCAGCAGTGCGCCCGCCGCACTCGCGATCGACCGGCCGACGGGGGTGGACCCGGTGAAGGCCACCTTGGCGACGAGCGGATGCTTCACCAGGGCGTCCCCGAAAGCACCAGGCCCGGTGACCACGTTCACCACTCCGGCGGGAATGCCGGCAGCGGCCGCGGCATCCGCGATCAACCGAATGGACAGTGGTGTGGGCGAGGCCGGCTTGATCACCACCGTGCAGCCGGCCATCAGGGCCGGCGCGAGCTTGGCCACCACGAGATTGATCGGGTAGTTCCACGGCGCGATCAGGGCGCACACGCCCACCGGGTCCTGCCGCACGATGGTCTCGGCCGAGCCGTCCGGGAAGCGGCGTATGTCGGGCTTCTCGAGGTACCCGGCGAGGGAGGCGTAGTAGCGAAAGATCGATGCCGCGTTGCCGGCGGCCCGCGACGTCTCGGCCACCGGCGAGCCGTTCTCCCAGGTATTGGTGTGCGAAATGGCGAGGCTGCGCTTCTCAATCTCATCGGCGAAGCGCAGCAGGTGCGCGCCGCGCGCTCCGGGCGTGAGGTCACGCCAGCCCAGGCCGGTGAACGCGCGATGGGCAGCGGTGACGGCCCGGTCGAGGTCGGCAGCGGATGCCTGCGGCACGGAACCCCACACCTGGCCCGTTGCCGGGTTGGTCACCACGGTGCGACCCGCGCCCGCGGCACGCGTCCACTCGCCGTCGATGAACAGGTCGTCGGTGTGCCGGTAGGGCAGCGTCGGCGCGGGGGCGACCGTCGAGACACCGACCGTCGGGGTGCCGGCCTGCGTCATCAGAGCACGTCCGTACGAAGCAGCGCCTCGGCCCGGTCGAGCTCGGCGAGCGCCATCTCGAGCGCGGCCGCCGTGATGAGCTCCGGAACGATATCGGCGCGCAGGCGGCCGCAGTACGACGAAGGACTCTGGTGGAACCACCCGGAGGCCAGTGCCACGCCGGCCGGGGTGAAGCGCCAGAGCCGATCGGCGTCGCGCACCAGGGAGTCTTCGATCGAGTGCGATACGGGGCGGGTGTCGTGGCCGTCGATGATATCCGTGACCTTCGTGATGAACGCCTCGTCATACCCGAGGCCGGGCAGGATCTCGCGAGCGATGTCGCACCCTTTGGCCTCGTGCTCGAAGCGGATCTGGGCCTGGCGCCAGTTGGCGCCGAAGCCCTCCGAGATGATCTTCGTCTCGTCGACTCGTGCCCAGCCGGTGTCGTGTAACAGGATGGCGACCCGCACCACGAGGGCATCCGCTTCGGGGTAGGCCTCGCAGAGGCGTTCCGCGAAGGCGAACGAGATCGGAATGTGGATGTCGTTGCCACGGGTGCGCATCTCGGTGACGACGGCCCGCCAGAGCGGGTCAAGGTCGGTGTCGGCGCGGCGCGATGCCGCGATCGGGGAGGTGTCGACGGGCTGTTGCGTCTGCAGGGTCATGTCGTCAGTACTTTCTGGGCGAGTGCCGGGGCAGGGGAAACGAGCTTTTTGAGGGCCACCGACGTGTCGCCGGCGACTGCGGGCGGCACGGTCTGGCCGTGGTGAAGGGCGCCGCGCACGGCGATGAAATCGAGGGGGCGGTTCACGCAGTCCGCGGCGATCAGTTCACCCGCCCGGTAGTAGAGCACCGAGAATTTCTCGCTGTCGGGGTCGCCGCGCAGCACCACCTCGTCGTGGCCGCCGGAGAGTCCGGCGATCTGCAGCTTGAGGTCGGCCTGGTCACTCCAGAACCACGGCACGGTCTGGTAGTCGGCACCGCGCCCGAGCAGGGTGGCCGCGGCCACCTTGGCCTGCTCGACCGCGTTCTGCACGCTTTCGAGCCGCACCCTGTCGATGCCGCCGGGCGTCACCGAGGGATTCGGCAGGTTGGCGCAGTCGCCCGCGGCGACGGTGACGCCGTCGGAGGTGAGGGCCCGGGCGTCGACGGTGATGCCGTTGTCGACGGCGAGACCCAGCTGCTCGGCCAGTTCGGTGCGCGGCACCACGCCGACGCCGATCAGCACGACGTCGGCGGGGATCACGGCGCCGTCGGCAAGCTGCACCCCGGTGACCCGGTCGTGTTCGCCCGTGAAGCGCACCACTCGGGCCTCGAGAATCACGGTGGTGCCGCGGCGGCGGTGCGCCTGCAGGTAGAACGCGCTGGTCTGCTCCGAGACGGCCCGGCCCACGAGGCGCGGGGCGGCCTCGAGCACGGTCACCGTCTTACCGGATGCCCGGGCTCCCGCGGCCACTTCGAGGCCGATGAAGCCGCCCCCGACCACCACCACGTTCTCGGCGGCGCGGAGTTTCTGCTCGAGCACGGCGGCATCCGTCGCGGTGCGCAGGTAGCTCACGCCCTCCAGCTCGGAGCCCTCGAAGGGGATCTGCCGGGGAACCGCGCCCGTGGTGAGGGCCAGTCGTGCAAACGGGAATTCACGACCGGATTCGGCGACGGCCACCCCACCGGCCGCGGTGCGCGTGAGGGAGACGATGCGTTCGCGGGGCACGAGCTCGATGTCGTGGTCGCGATAGAACTCGTGGGTGCGGAAGGTGAGGGAGTCGGCGGTAGCCTCGCCCTTGAGGAAGGCCTTCGACAGCGGTGGGCGTTGGTAGGGGGCGTGCGGTTCCTCGCCCACGAGCACGATCGGGTTGGTGTCCCCGAGCTCCCGCAGGGTCGAGGCGAGCTGCACCCCGGCCTGGCAGTTTCCGATGATGAGGGTGCCGGAATCCGACATGGTCACACCTGCGTTTCGGGGGTCTGCACGCGCACGGCCTCATCACCGGAGAGCCGGAGCTGACAGGACAGGCGGGAGTTGTCCTCTCGGTCGACGGCGGTGCCGTCGAGCATGTCGTCTTCGAGATCTTCCCGGGACGGGAAGACCGCCGCGTTGTCGGCGCACAGGAACACGTGGCAGGTGGCGCACGAGAGACTGCCACCGCATTCGGCGACGATCCCCGGCACACCGTTGCGCACGGCGGTCTCCATCACGGAGTCGCCGGCGAATCCGGTGACGGTCACTTCACTGTCGTCGTGGGCGACGAAGGTTACGGTGGGCATGTTCTGGTCCCCTCTTCTTTTCTGACTCGGACTAGATGAATTGACGGCCACCGTCGACCACGAGGGTCTGGCCGGTGATGTAGTTGCTTCCGGGGCCGGCCAGGAACAGGGCCGCCCCCACGATGTCTTCCGGCTCGCTGGCACGCTTGAGGCTCCACGGTCAACGCCATAGCTCTCGGCGCCGTCCATGAGCCCATAGCTCGCCTCGGTGAGGGTGAACCCGGGGGCGATCGCGTTGACGGTGATGTTGCGGTCGCCGAGTTCCTTGGCGAGCACCCGGGTGAGCGCGATCACGCCGCCCTTCGAGGCCACGTAGTGTGCCCAGTGCGCGGAACCGCTCATCACCGTGGCGGACGAGAGATTGATGATCTTTCCCCCGTCGGGCAGGAACGGTGAGCAGGCCCGCGTGACCAGCCACGGCCCCTTGAGGTTCACGGCCATCACGCGGTCCCACTCGTCCGGGTCGAGCTCGGTGAACGGGGCCCGGGTGACGGTGGCGTAGATGGCGGCGTTGTTGATGACCACGTCGATCCGTTCGGCGGGCGAACCCGACCCGCCCGACCAGCGGGCCGCCGCCGTCGCCATGGCCGTCACCGATTCGAGAGAGGTCACGTTGACGGCGATCGCCAGGGCGACGCCGCCCTCGGCCTCGATCAGGTCGACCGTGTGCTGCGCGCCGTCGTGGTTCACGTCGGCGCACACCACCCGGTCGCCCTGGGCAGCGAAGCCCAGGGCGAAGGCACGGCCCAGGCCACCGGCGGCGCCGGTGATCAGCACCGTTCTGGGGACTGCGGCCGTGCCCGACTCAGGCATGGCTGCCTTCGAGGATGGCGTTGTCGAGCTGGCTCGCGGCGGCGGGGGCCAGCGTGAGGTCGTGCACGTGGTCTTCCACGATGGTGACGGTGCCGTTGTTGCCGTCGACGCGCAGCCACTGCCCCGTCACGATCTGGGCCGACGCCGTTCCGGTTCCCGTGACGGCGGGCATGCCGTACTCCCGACAGACGATGGCCGCGTGGCTCATCATGCCGCCGATGTCGGTGACCGTGGCACGGATCTTGCCGAAGATCGGGCCCCAGCTCGGAGCGGTGACGGGGGCGACAAGAATGTCGCCCTCCTGCACCTCGGACAGCTGGTCGGAACTGCTGATCACCCGGGCCGGCCCTTCGGCGACCCCGCTCGAGGCTGCCATGCCGCGGAATTCGCCCTCCGGGGCATCCGAGTCGCCGAGCCAGTTCTTGATCTGGTCGCTGGTGATCCCCCAGAGCATCAGGGTGAAGGGCTCGGTGATCACGGCGGGGGGTGTGTTGAGGGCCGGCTGCGGTCGCACCTCGGCGAGCGCGTCCACGATCACGCGGCGACGGGCCACCTCGCCGGGCCAGTACCGTGGGCCGATCGACGGGGCACCGACGCCCCAGCCCGTGACGTAGTCGAAGAGGGTCTCGCGCACCTCGTCACGGCGGAGGTAGAACATGTCGTTCGCCTCGGGCCAGAACCCGGCCTCGTGCAGCATGGACGAGAGTTCCCGTGCCTTGCGCCAGAACACCCCCATGGTCCAGTGCTCGATGTAGAAGTTGTGGTTTTCCACGTAGGGGTACACCTGGCGGGCCAGGCCGAGCTTGCCCTCGAAGGAGGCGAGCTGCTCGGGGCTCAGCAGCTCCGAATACTCCTCGGTGATGCGATCGCGCTCGGCCACGAGCTCGGCCACCGGGCGATCGATGGTGTGGCCCTTCTGCAGGCGCACGATGTAGTCGCTGATGTAGCCGAGGGGGAGCTCGAGGTGGTCGATCCAGTACTTGTCGTGTGCGTAGAAGCCGTTGCCCACCGTGAAGTTGAACCACGGGTCCTGTGCGGCGGTCCAGGCGGCGAGCCAGGCGGCCCCCGTGGCCGAGCCCGTGATCGCGGCCAGAGTGGCTTCGGGATTCGTCGTGTCGTAGAAGTGTCCTTCGAGGCCCAGCTCGAGGGCGAGCTTGGCGAGCGACTTGAGTTCGTCGTCGGGGCGGAACAGCTCCATGTCAACGCCCTGCACCATTTTGGCGACGGCCTGGTCGGGGATTCCGGGGAAGACCTCCTTGCAGAAGCTGAAGAAGTCGAGGTAGGCCACGTAACCGAGGTTGAGGAACTCGAAGTGGTACTGCCAGGCGCGGTAGGTGAGAGAGATGAGCTTGTCGAAGTTGCCGAGCAGCTCGTTGTTCGGACCGGTGCCCTTGCCGCTGAGCACGTCGTCGAGGGGCACCGCGTCGGGCAGCGCCGTGAAGGACAGCTCGTTCAGCTCGTCGATGGTGCCGCGGATCTTGCCCTTCCACTGGTCGAGCAGGGTCTCCCAGTTCGCGAAGTAGTGTCCGGCACGCTCCATGAACTGCGGAACGCGGGCCGCGATCTCGGACTCGGGCACGCCCACCGGGGACATGAAGACGTAGCCGTTGTGGATGCGGAACTCGATGCCGTTCGCCGGTGGGATGAGCAGGTGGCGGGAGTTGTACTGGCCGAGGCATGACACGGCGAATTCGAAGCCGATCGTTTCGAAGGGCTTGGTGACGGTGGGCCAGTGCTGGCTGTCGCAAAACCAGAACTTGGCTTCTTCGACCTCGCGCTGGCTGTCCTGGAAGACCAGGTTGTAGGCGTAGAGGTCCTTCCAGCCCTCGGCGGCGGCGGCGGGGCTCTGGTCGTAGGGGCTGGGAAATGACTTCTCTGTCATCGGGGGCAACCGTTCTGTGAGGTGTGACGGGGTGGCTGATGAGGGGCGGGTTCACAACGAGGTGGAGCGTGGGTGGAGAAGAGTGTGCAGAAGAGGACTAGGACTTGCCGGCCTGCGTCATGAGTGAGCGGGTGATGCTCTCGATGCCGAATCCGGAGGTCGTCGTGGGTACCGCGGGCACTGCGCCGGTTGCGGCCGCAGCGGAGTGCACCGTCTCGGGGCGGGACTGCAGCAGCAGCAGGTTCTCGCCGTCGGGCAGATCGCGGTCCAGCGCCCACTCAATGTCCTGTGGGGCCCTGAAGTGCTTTTCGGCCTTCTTGGCGATGGCCGCGATCGCGGTGATCTCGACATCCGTCAGGCAGCGCTGGGCCCGGCGATCGGCGGACACCTCGAGCTCGACGAGCGACTTGCTCTCGAGGTCGGGCACGAGTTCCGCGTGCTTGTCCCCGAGGTTCTGCCGCACGACCATGAGCATGACCTTGTCGACCATCACGTTGTCGGGGGTGACGAGGCCCGACACCACGAGTTCGCCGAGGCCATAGGAGGCCTCGATCACGATCTTGGATCGGTCGCCCGTGTTCGGGTCCATGGTGATGGCGACGCCGGCCACGCGGGCATTGACCATCTTCTGCACGGCGACGGCCATGGAGAGTCCCTCGTTGGGGATGTTGTTCTTCAGCCGGTAGATGATGGCGCGCGAGGTGTAGAGCGACGCCCAGCAGCGACGGATGTGCTCGGTGACGTCGTCGAGGCCGCAGAGCCAGAGGTAGGTGTCTTGCTGGCCGGCGAAGCTCGCGTCGGGCAGGTCTTCCGCGGTGGCCGAGGAGCGAACCGCCACCGGGACCGGCGCGGGGAAGCGCGCCTGCAGGGCGTTGTAGGCATCCGTGGTGATGGTGCGCAGTGCGGGCGGCACCGCACGCGAGGTGATCTCGCGGCGAAGCTGCGCCGAGACCCGGTCGACCTCGGCGATGTCGTCGGCGTCGAGGCCGGTCAGCAGCGTGTGGATGTCGGCGGCGATGCCCGCCTCCTCGATGAAGGCGTCGTAGGCGGCGGTGGTGATGGCGAAGCCCGGGGGAACCGGCATCCCGGCCGCGGTGAGGGCCACGAGCGAGGCGCACTTGCCACCGAGCAGGTCATGGTCGGGGGCATCGCCGCCGTCGAAGAACTGGATGAAGGGGTGGTGGGTCATGGTCAGGCCTCCCAGGTGACGGGCACCGACGTCGGCGCCCGGAACGATAGATTGTCGCCGAAAGTGATCTTTTCGGGGGTGATGATGCGCAGGTGGGGCGCCGCCCTGATGGTCTCTTCGACCACGATCTTGTCCTGCATCTTCGCGAGCAGGTTGCCCAGGCAGTAGTGGATGCCGAAGCCGAAGGACAGGTGGTTGCGGGCATTGGGCCGGCTCAGGTCGAACACTTCGGGCTCCTCGAACACGGCGGCGTCGCGGTTGGCCGAGCCCATCAGCAGCAGCAGGTTGGCGCCGCGGGGAATCCGGGTGCCGGCGATCTCGGCATCGACGAGCGCCTTGCGCCGCCAGCCGACGATCGACGGGCTGTAGCGCAGGGTCTCATCGATCGCGGCGGGGATCAGGCTCGGGTCGTCGACGAGCTGCTGCCACTGCTCGGCGTGGCTGAGCAGCACCCGGATGGTGTTCGAGATCAGCGTGGTGGTGGTCTCGTGTCCGGCGAACAGCAGGCTGTAGCAGACCGATGCGATCTCGTGGTCGGAGATCTCCGCACCGGCGAGCTGGGCCCGCACGAGGTCGGCCACGAGGTTGTCCGTGCCGACGGCCTCGTCGTCGGCAGCGTCCTTCTGAGCGGCGAGGGCCTCATGAGCGGCGAGGGCTTCATGAGCAGCGGAGACCAGGCGCAGGCACTCGTTCCAGTAGTCCACGAGGTTGTGCGCGTGCGGGATCTGTTCCTCGTCGCTGAGGTTGCCCCAGGTCATGGCGGCGCGGGAATCCGACCATTTCTTGTAGGTCGGCACCATTTCCGGTCCCACGCCGAGCAGCCCAAGGATGGTGATCGTGGGGATGTCGACCGCCACATCGGTCAGAAAGTCGCCGCGGGCATCCGGGTGGGCGAGCATCTGCTGCAGCAGCCGAGCGGTGTTCTCCCGAATGGTGGGTTCGAGCTTGCGGTACCGCCGGGGCGTGAATTCCTTCTGCACGATGCCGCGCATGCGGGTGTGCTCCGGAGGGATGCGGGCGGACAGTCCCGAATACGCGGTGAAGCCACCGTCGTTCATGATGCGGGTGGCGACCTCGCCACGCGGCCGCACCGGAGCCTGCGCGTTCTCGCTGCTGAAGGTCTCCCAGTTCTCGAAGACGGCCTTCACATCCTCATAGCGCGACACCACGTAGCAGTCGATGCGCTCGTCGTACATGACCGGAGCGTGCTCGCGCAGGGCAGCGTAGGAGGGAAACGGGTCGTTCATGGCGAAGGGGGCATAGTCCGCATGCGGGGCGGCCGATTCGGGGGTTGACGCCGATTCGGGGGCGGCCGAGTGCGGGAACGGGCAGGTGGCGACGGCACGATCGGCGGATGCGGCGGACACTGACGGCTGAGCGTTCACTGGTGCTCCTTGGCTTCGTGTTCCACGGCTGTGGGGAACTAGGACCATCTAATGGGACAGCGGCGGAAATCGCGCCGGAGTGTCCCACTGGGCGGAAGTGCCCTGAGATTATCCGGCAGTCTTTCAGACGGCGGGACGCGGCACGTGAGGAGCCCTCCGCGCCGACTGCAGCGCCGAGGCGGGAAGGTGCCCGATTGCGGCCTGGAGGCGTGCGGCCGTGCCGAGCAGTACCGGCAGGTTGCGCTCCAGCTGGTGCGCGCGGGCGGTCGGCAGCACGATTCCGATCGCGCCGAAGATGCCGCCGTCGGTCTGGAACACCGGCACGGCCAGCGAACACGACCCGAGACGCACCTCCTCCGAGGCGAGGGCGAAGTTCTGCTCGCGGACCTTCGCCAGCTCCCGGCGCAGCGCCTCGGGGTCCACCTTGGTGAAGGGTGTGGTCTGGGCGAGAGGTCCGCCGAGCACCGCGTCCCGCACCCAGCCGTCTTCGAAGGCGAGGATGGCCCGGCCAACAGCCGTAGCGTGCAGGGGCAGCCGTCCGCCTACCCGGGAGGCTTGCGGCACCCGCCGGCTCCCGTAGACCCGGTCGATGTAGAGCACCTCGGTGCCGTCCCGGATGGCGAGGTGCACGGTCTCCTGGGTGAGGCCGAACAGGTCCTGCAGGTAGGGGCGGGCCACATCTCGCAGCCGCCGACCAGCGTGCTGGCCCAATTCCCAGAGGCGCAGGCCGATCTGGTAGCGGCCCTGGGCATCCCGTTGCACCGCTCCCCACTCCTCGAGTTCGCCCAGCAGGCGGTGCGCCGTGCTCTGCGGCAGCCCGCTCTGCTGGCTGATCTCGGTCAGGGTACGAGCCGACGCGGTGTGTTCGAACGACGCCAGAATACTCAACACGCGCGAGGTCACCGATTGACCGGGAGACTGCGTTCGACCGGCCACTGTGCCACCCTTTTCTCGCCCGTGAACCACGATGCGTTCACTCTAGCGAGCCGGGGCAGGTTCTACCTGACGGGTTACCCCACGGGGTAAGCGAGGGCCGGGCGGCGGATGCTGACGCGCACCCGGTCGCCGCGCGTCGGCAGGTCGGGGGCGGCGACCCGCGCCCGAATGATCGTTCCGTCGACCAGCTCGAGGCTCACGAGCGCGTCGTGTCCGCCGTAAGCGATGGACAGCACGGTGGCCGTGATGCGCTCCGTGCCGGACGGTTCCACGCCGAGGCCGGAACGGTGCGGGGCCACGGCGCGGGAACTCTCCGGCAGCGCGGCCGGTGACACGATACGGGTGATGGCCGGGGAGAGATGGATCCATTCCGGTCGAAGCATGAGCCGCACGGAGGTTCCCTCCCCAGCGGGTGTCCCGTCCGCGGTCACGGCGTCGACCGGTCCGAGCGCGCATTCCACCCGGCCGTCGGCCCAGCGCCCGTCCAACTCCACCGTGTCGCCCACGAAGGCGGCGACCCAGAGGCTCAGGGGGTGTTCGTAGACCTCGGCCGGAGTGCCCCACTGCAGCAGGCGTCCGCCGCGCATCACGGCCACGTAGTCCGCCAGCGAGAGCGCCTCCTCCTGGTCGTGGGTCACCAACAGGCTGGTGTTCTTCTGGTCGCGCAGCAGGGCGGCCACTTCGGTGCGCAACGCCGCGCGCAGCAGCGGGTCGAGGGCCGCGAAGGGCTCGTCGAGGAGCATCAGGTCGGGCCGCGGGGCGAGGGCCCGGGCCAGCGACACGCGCTGAGCCTGCCCTCCCGACAGCTGCGAGGGGGCGCGGTCGATGAGGCCCTCGAGACCCACGAGCGCGGCCAGCTCCGCGATTCGCTCGGTACGGGTCGCCCGGTCGGCCCGGCTGGCGTGCGGCAGGCCGAAGCCGATGTTCTCGCCCACGGTGAGGTGCGGGAAGAGAGAGGCATCTTGCGGAACCCAACCCATGCCGCGCTTTTCGGGAGCAAGCTGCACACCGGGCGCGGAGACTACCCGGTCGCCCACCCGGATAGTGCCGGCCGACGCGGGGAGCAGGCCGGCGACGGCGCGCAGGAGGGTGGTCTTGCCGCATCCGCTCGGGCCGAGCACGGCCACGAGGCTGCCGCGCGGTATGCCGAGGCTGACACTGTCGAGCACGGCGGTTTCGCCGTACGACACGCGCAATCCGTCAACGGTGACCCAGGTCACGATTTCTCCTTTGCAACACCACGGATGCCCGACAAGAGCACCGTGGGAACGGCCGCGAGCAGCACGAGGGCCGCCGCGTAGGGCGCCGCCCCGCCGAATTCGAACACCGAGGTACGGCTCCACAGCTCGGTGGAGAGAGTGGAAATGCCGGTGGGACGCAACAACAGCGTTGCGGGCAATTCTTTCATGACCGAGATGGCCACCAGCAGGGCGCCGACCCCGATTCCGGGCAGGGCCAGGCGGGCCGTCACCCGCCACCAGGTGACGAGGGGCGAGTGGCCGAGCATCCGCGACACATCGGTGAGGCTGCCGGGCACGGCGGCGATGCCGCTGCGCATGCTGCCGATCGCCCGCGGCATGAACAATACGACGTAGGCGAACACGAGCACGACCGACGTTTGGTAGAGCGCCGGAACCGCGGCGAGTGCGAAGAACACGAGCGAGAGGCCCACGACGATACCCGGCAGCCCGTGGCCGAGAAAGCCCACGGCCTCGATCGCGGTCACGAGTCGGCCGCGGTAGCGCGCGGCCAGAGCCGCGATCGGCAGGGCCAGCACGGCGGCCACGAGCGCGGCGGCGAGGGCCAGCCCGAGGGTGGCGCCGATGGCGTCGACGAGGCGGGGAACATCGACGGCTCGCAGCGTGGCGGCATCGAGCAGGCGGCTCAGCAGGCCCACCATCGGCACGACGATGCCCGCGATCGGCGCAAGCAGGATGATCGCCAGGAGTGGGGCCAGCCAGCGCCCGGGACGGTGCACCGGCAGGGTGCTGCGGCCGCCCGCGCGTTCGACCTGGCCACGGCTCTTGCGCTCCCCCGCCACCACGATGAGGGCGAGCACCACGAGTACGAGGGCAAGCAGCGCGGCCTGGTTGCGGTCGAAGCTCGCCCCGTAGGCGGCGTTGATTCCCCAGGTGAGCGTCTGGAAGCGCAGCATCGATACCAGGCCGAAGTCCGAGAGAGAGTACAGGCACACGAGCAGCGCGCCCGAGATGGCGGCCGGGCGGATCTGCGGCCAGGTCGCCGCCCGGAACGCGCCGAAGGGCCCGCGACCGAGGGTGCGGGCAACCGCTTCCAGGTCACCGGATGCCCCGCGCAGCGCCGCCGCGACGGGGAGCGTCACGTAGGGCGTGCAGACCGCGGTCATCACGAACCAGGCCGCCCAGAATCCGTTCAGCGACGGGAACCACACCAGCCAGCCGTAGGCGGCGAGGTAGCTCGGCACGGCCAGGGGCAGCGCCGTCACGATCAGCAACGCGCGGCCGGCAGGCAGGCGCACCCGGGTGAGCACCCAGGCGCTGATGGTACCGAGAACGAGGCAGGACGCGGTCACCGTGGCGGCGAGCAGCACCGAGTTGAGCGTGAGCTGCAACACCCGGGGGCGCAGCAGGGTGTCGAGAAGCTCGGCGAGGCCGGCCTCAGTCGTGCGCACCACGAGGTACACGAGCGGGATGGCCGCGGCGGAGGCGCACAGGGCGGCGATCACGAGCAGCCAGCCCGGCGCCCCGAAGCGGTAGGTTCCCCGAGGGCGCGGCGCCGTCACGACCGGCTCGAGAGCCGGAACGAGCACGCTCACGAGGCACTCATTGCTGTCATGCCCGGACCGCGCCGCTGCCGCGCGGCGCTCCCGCCACAACGGGCGCGCACCGCCGCGCCGGTAGCGAGCGGAACGCAAACGGGCAGGGCGGAGCCGCCGAAGCGAGCCCGCGCCTCCGTCTGCACCGGGATCAGATGAGGCCGTGCGTGGCGAGCAGCGCCTGGGTGTCAGCGAGGGATTCGAGGTCGGCGAGGTCGAGATCGGGGTTCACGAGCGAGTCGAGCGTGGGCAACCCGGCCGGGGCATCGATACCGGCGACGAGCGGGTACTCGAAGGTCTCGTCCACGAAGTACTGCTGCGCCGTCGGCGACACGAGGAAGTCGACGAGCGCGAGGGCGTCGGCATCCGTCGCGGCACCCTTGAGCACGCCGGCTCCGGTGACGTTCACGATCGACCCGGCGTCGCCGGCCTCCGGGTAGGAAAGCTGGGCGCGCATGTTCTCGGCGCCGGTTTCGGCGGCCTGGGCGTACCAGTAGTAGTGGTTGATCAGCCCGGCGTCAACGACACCGTCGTTGACCGCCGCGAGGATGGCACGGTTATTGTCGAAAATCACCGGGTTGTTCGCGGCGAGGGCGGCGACCCACTTGTCGGCGGCGTCTTCGCCGTTCAGCACGCGATAGGCGGTGACAAAGGCCTGGAAGCTCGCGTTCGTGGGCGCGATTGCGAGGCGGCCGTTCCACTCGGGCTCGGTGAAGGCGTCAACGGATGTCGGCACCTCGGCCGCACTCATCTTCTCGGCGTCATAGGCGATCACGCGGGCGCGTCCGGTGACTCCAACCCAGGTGTCGTCGGTGGAGGTGAAGCCGGCGGGCACTTCATTCGTTGTCTCGGCAGGCAACGTGGCGAACAGGCCCGCGTCGCTCAGGGCACCGAGGGCGCCGGCGTCCTGGGCGAGGAAGACCTGGGCGGGGCTACGGTCGCCCTCCTCCAGCAGTGTGGCACCGAGCTCGGCGGTGTTGCCGTACCGCACGTCAACGGTGATGCCGCTCTGCTCCTCGAACATGTCGATCAGCGGCTGCACGAGTACCTCGTCGCGGCCGGAATACAGCGTGATCGCGCCGTCGGCCTCCGAGCTCGTGCCCGGGGACGCCGTCGTGGAACAGCCGACGAGGGCGAGGGCGGTCACGCCGGCTACAAGGGCGGCGAGCGGAAGCGAAAGGCGCATGTGGTCTCCTGAGACGACGAATCAACGAACTAAGGTAAGGCTAATCTAACTTTGCGCGCGGGGCCAATCGATTCGCCAGTCGGCCGCCGCTTCACAGCACGTTGCCGGTAATCTGAAAACACAGCACGACCGCACCACTTCGCCCTCGCACCCCAGGAATCAACTTGTCGCTTCCCGTGAACGCACCCACCGCCCCCGGTGCCACGCGTCACAGCCTTGTGCTGTGGCGCAACGCCGTCTTCGCCGTCTTCTTCGTGAGCGGTCTCGGACTTGCCTCCTGGATGAGCCGAATTCCGGCCGTGCGCGACAGTCTCGGGCTCGACAAGGCCCAGGTCGGACTGCTCATTTTCGGGCTCTCCGCGGGTTCGGTCATCGGGCTGGCGCTCGCCTCATTGCTGCTCGCCCGGTTCGGTGCCCGCCGCGCGATGACCCTCAGCATGTCGCTGGCGGCCGTGGGCCTCATCGGAATGGGAATCGGCGTGAGCCTCTTTCCCTCTGCTCCGTTTGTGTTCTGCGCCCTCGCCGTTTTCGGGTTCGGCATGGGTTCCCTCGACGTGATGATGAACGTGGAGGGTGCCGCCGCTGAACGCTCGATCGGCCGCACGCTGATGCCTCTGATGCATGCCTGCTTCAGCCTCGGCACGGTGCTCGGTGCGCTTGGCGGCGCGGCGGCATCCGTTCTCGGGGTCTCCGTGTTCTCGCACCTCGCGGTGACAGCCGTGCTCGTGCTGGCCACCGTCATCACTGCCGTGCGTTTCGTGCCCGTGCGCCACGACCTCGGCGACGATGCTCCCGCGGAGCGGGCTGCCACGTGGCGCGCCCGGTTCAGCGACAGTTTCGCTGTGTTCCGCGACCGCAAGCTGCTCCTCATCGGCGTGATCGTGCTCGGCATGACCTTTGCGGAGGGCTCGGCCAATGACTGGCTTGCCCTGGCCGCGGTCGACGGGCACGGCTTCACGAATGCCTCCGGCGCGATCGTGTTCGGAGTGTTCGTGGCGGCCATGACCGTGGGTCGAGTGGTCGGCGGACCGGTGCTTGACCGCTTCGGTCGGGTGGCCGTGCTGCGGGCCTGTGCCGTGGTGGGGATTGTGGGCCTGATCGTCTTCATCCTCGCGCCGACCACCTGGCTCGTGTACGTGGGCACCGTGCTGTGGGGCCTCGGCGCCTCCCTCGGTTTCCCGGTGGGCATGTCTGCCGCGGCCGATGACACGAAGAACGCCGCCGCTCGGGTCAGTGCCGTCGCCATGATCGGCTACTTCGCGTTCCTGGTGGGACCACCGGTATTGGGCCTGCTCGGCGACGCCTGGGGCATGCTCTACGCGCTCCTCGTGGTGCTGGTGCTGATGGTGCTGGCCGGGCTGGCTGCCCCGGCGGCCCGGCCCGCGGCATCCGTTCACCGCTGACGCGCCTTGCCGGCACGCGCGGTGGCAGACTGTGCGCATGGATATTGAGCAGTGGTGGCCGCTTGTGAAGCCCGCGACGCAGGACTGGCTTATGGCGAACAACGGGGATACCGTGCCCGCGCACGTCGCCGCCGAGATCACGGCGGCTGGCGGCGTGATCTCCCCCGATGTCTGGTGGGTCGGCGAGGCCGAATCGTCGGGTTTCACGTTCTCCGACGAGGCCACCGACTGGATCGAGGCCGTGGCCAACGGCGAGACCCCCGCACCCCGCTGAGGACTGGCGTCATGGGGGTTGAAATGCGCGCACTGTTGTCTCGAACAATTCGCGTTGGCGACGTTTCGACCGTCGCGAACAGCAAGAGGCCCTAACTCAGAGGGGGATAAACTCGGATGGTGCGCCTTGTGATTGCGAAATGCTCCGTTGACTACGCCGGAAGGCTCAGCGCGCATCTGCCGCTGGCCACCCGCCTCCTGATGATCAAGGCGGACGGGAGCCTGCTCGTTCACTCGGACGGCGGTTCGTACAAGCCGCTCAACTGGATGAGCCCGCCCTGCACCCTCGCACTCTCCGAGCCGGACGAAGACCAGGCCGCGGCCGGCATCACCGCACTGTGGACGGTCACTCACGGCAAGACGGACGACCAGCTCATCGTGAGCCTCTATGAGGTCGAGCACGACTCCGCCCACGAGCTCGGCATCGACCCCGGCCTGATCAAGGAGGGCGTCGAGGCCCACCTGCAGAAGCTGCTGGCCGAGCACATCCACCTGCTCGGCGACGGCCATACCCTCGTTCGCCGCGAGTATATGACGGCGATCGGCCCCGTCGACATCCTCGCCCAGGACTCCAACGGCCGGTCGGTGGCCGTGGAACTGAAACGGCGCGGCGATATCGACGGCGTCGAACAACTCACGCGTTACCTCGAGCTGATGAATCGTGACCCGCACATCGCTCCGGTGACCGGCGTTTTCGCCGCCCAGGAGATCAAGCCGCAGGCGCGTCGGCTGGCCGAGGACCGCGGCATCCGCTGCCTGCTCCTCGACTATGACGCGATGCGCGGCCTCGACGACACCCACTCCAAGCTGTTCTAGCGGCTTGGGGAAGAGCCAATCGAGGCTCAGCCTCTGAGGCTCCAGTGTCGGTGGTGCCTGTCACACTTTTCTTATGACAACCACCATTGAAGGTGTTTTCGTTGATCTGACCGGGGCCTTGGCCCGGTCAGAGGTGTCCGCGAGGATGTTCGCGGAGTTGTCCGACGACGGGTCGGAGAACACCCACCGGGCGATAGCCCA
>NZ_JPRS01000096.1 GCF_000738085.1 Cryobacterium sp. MLB-32 | reverse complement strand
TGTCGTACGGGGGGTGGGTGAGGCGTAGGCCAGCAGCCGGCACATAAAAGGCCTTTCGTGATGGATCTGCCGAGATCGGACACCAGACCCATAAGCAGTACCATGTCAGATTACGTGACGCTCATCTCAATCGCGGTGCGACGTGCAGACAAACGGGAGATGATCAGCAACCCCGAGCTAAACTTCACAAGATGACGCCTAGTTCTGACATCACCGCACCCCCGAATCCTCGCGCGCCCGGCTTCGTTCGCGTGCGCGGCGCCAGCGAGAACAACCTGCGCAACGTCGACGTGGACGTTCCACGAGACTCGATTGTGGCGTTCACGGGCGTGTCCGGTTCGGGTAAATCCTCCCTCGCCTTCGGCACCATTTTCGCCGAGGCCCAACGGCGGTTCTTTGAATCCGTCGCACCGTACGCCCGGCGACTGATCCAGCAGGGTCACACGCCCCGGTCGATGAAATCACCGGGTTGCCCCCAGCCGTGGCACTGCAACAGCGGCGCGGAACACCGAGTTCGCGCTCGAGCGTGGGAACGGTCACGACCCTGTCCAACTCAGTGCGAATCTTGTATTCCCGAGCCGGCATGTACCCGGAGGGTGCCGCGCGGCTTGAGTCGGATTCTTTCTCGCCGAACACCGCCATGGGCGGGTGCCCGAAATGCCAGGGGCTCGGAACGGCCCACACGGTGACTGAGGCCTCGCTCGTGCACGATCCCTCACTCAGCATCCGCGACGGCGCCGTAACGGCCTGGCCCGGCGCCTGGCAGGGCAAGAACCTTCGCGACATCCTCACCGCGCTCGGCCACGACGTCGACACGGCCTGGCACGATCTTTCACGCGCCGACCGCGATTGGATCCTCTTCACCGAGGAACAGCCCGTGGTCGACATCATGCCGGAACGCGAACGGCCCCGACCGTACAAGGGCAAGTTCTGGAGCGCGCAGAGCTACGTGATGCACACCCTCGCCGATTCGAAGAGCGCTTCGGTGCGCAACCGGGTGCTGAAGTACGTGAATTCGGGTCCGTGTTCCCTGTGCGGGGGAAGCGGGCTGCGTGCGGAAGCGCTTGCTGTCACGTTCAATGGCCGCACCATCGCCGAGGTCAATGCCCTTCCCCTTACTGACCTCCGCCGCGTGCTCGACCAGCCCGTGACCGCGAATACCCCCGCGGCCACGATCACCACCGACCTCACTCGCCGACTAGACGTGCTCCTTGAGCTCGGGCTCGGTTACCTGAGCCTGGGCCGTGCGACACCCACCCTCTCCTCCGGTGAAATGCAGCGGTTGCGCATCGCGACCCAGCTGCGTTCGGGCCTCTTCGGTGTCATCTACGTGCTCGACGAGCCCTCGGCCGGCCTGCACCCCGCCGATGCCGAACCGCTGCTGGCCGTGCTCGAAGAACTCAAATCCAGCGGCAACTCCGTGTTCGTGGTCGAACACAACATGGACGTCGTGCGCCGCGCCGACTGGGTCATCGACGTCGGCCCTCGTGCTGGCGAAGGCGGCGGCGAGGTGCTCTACAGCGGACCGACCGCAGGGCTCGCGCAGATACCGGCCTCGATCACGCGTCAGTTTCTCTTCGCGGACGAACGCCCGGTGCCGGACGCCCGCGTGCTGCGGCACCCGCTCGGCTGGCTCGGGCTCACGGGAATCACCCGCCACAACCTGCGGGACCTTGACGCCGAGTTTCCCCTTGGCGTGCTGACCGCGGTGACGGGCGTGTCCGGCTCTGGCAAGTCCACCCTCGTAAGCCAGGTGCTCGCCGAGGCCGTGGGCCTGCACCTCCACCCGGACCAAGACCCGGATGCGTCCACCGCGTCCACCGGTTCGGCCACCGGCGAGAACGACGACGAGGCCGAGGCCGAGCCCGACGAGGCCACAACGGTCGAGACGATCACCGGTGCGGACGGGATCGACCGGCTCGTGCGGGTCGACCAGAAGCCGATCGGGCGCACGCCACGATCCAACCTGGCCACCTACACCGGCCTGTTCGATGCCGTTCGGTCGACGTTCGCCGCGACCCCCGAGGCGCGCAGCCGAAAGTTCGGAGCCGGTCGGTTCTCCTTCAACGTGCCCGGTGGCCGGTGCGAGACCTGCCTCGGCGAGGGATTTGTGGCCGTCGGGCTGCTCTTTCTGCCGGGAAGCTACTCCCCCTGCCCCGCCTGCGGCGGATCGCGTTACAACCCCGAAACTCTCGAGGTGACCTACCACGACAAGAATGTCGCCGAGGTCCTCGGCCTGACCGTTGATGCGGCGGCGGTGTTCCTTGCGGACGTTCCCTCGGCGGTGCGCAGCCTGGAGACCCTTCGCGAGGTGGGGCTCGGCTACCTGCGACTCGGGCAACCCGCCACGGAGCTCTCGGGCGGTGAAGCGCAGCGCATCAAGCTGGCGACCGAGCTGCAGCGGGCCCGGCGCGGCCACACGCTGTATGTCCTCGACGAACCGACGACCGGGCTGCACCCGGCCGACGTGCTCTTACTGCTCACCCAACTCAACCGACTCGTCGACGCCGGCAATACCGTCATTGTGGTCGAACACGACATGGACGTGATTGCCGCCGCCGACTGGGTGATCGACATCGGTCCGTCGGGCGGTGACAAGGGCGGTCGCATCGTGGCTGCGGGAACTCCCCACCAGGTGGCCGCCCACAAGACGAGTCGCACCGCACCATACCTCGCCCTCGCCCTGGGTGCCTCCGCCACCTGACCCACGAACGGCACCCACTGTCCGCAGGGTTCGCACCCCGCCCCCCCTTCAGGCCCGGATTACCGGAATTCGCCATCAGGAGGGGCCGTGCGGAGTACATTCTGAACCGGTGCCACCCCACGGTACCGAGCCCGGAGGTACCAACATGCCACGCCCCAGTGCGCTGCGAGCGTCGTGCCGTTGAACCGTCGGCAGTTCCTGTGGGTGGGGGCGTCGACGCTCCTGCTCACGGCCTGTCAGGCGGCGCCGGAGCAGAGCGCGACGCCGCCGGCCTCGACAGCCGTCGGCCCGCATCCCGTCGACACGCTCCTCGCCACCGGTCCGGTCTACATCGCTCACCGGGGCTCCAGCGACAACTGGGTCGAGCACACCATGGACGCCTACGCTCATGCGATTGCATTCGGCGCGGCCGCCATCGAGGTGTCCGTCTCCGCGAGTTCTGACGACGTATTCCTCTGCCATCATGATGCGACGACGGAACGGATGACCGGCCAGGATCTGGTCATCGCGCAGACCACCTGGAAAGAACTTTCGACCCTGCACAACGATGCCCGGGAGTGGCTCGGCCCGGCCTCCGCCCTCCAGCCGATCTCTCGGCTCGACACCGTGCTCGATGCCTTCGCGCCGAAACACCTGATGTTCATCGAGGACAAGCAGGGCGAAAGTCCGGAGGAACTCTTCGATCTTATGGAGGCCCACGCCGACCCCACGCACCATTTCGTGTGGAAGCAGGCCGTGGAGTATCCGCTTCCCGCGCGCATCGGGACGGCCGGATACAAGGCCTGGGGATATTTCACCAAGGACACGTATGCCCGGGCCGAGGAATATGGGGGCAGATTCGACTACCTCGGGGTGGAACATTCCGCCACCGACGAGGAGATCGCCACCGTCATCGCGCTGGGCAAGCCCGTTATCGCCTGGCCTATTCATTACCGCTTCATGCGCGACCGCATGCTGCGCCTGGGCGTGACCGGAATGATGTGTTCCAACGTTCCCTACGTCTCCAGCTCAACGCCGACCGCCACAACCGATGCCTTCGCCACGGGACTGCGAGCCCCGGGCGACCTGCCGTGGTCTATGGACATGGGGTCTGAGGTGCAACCCCTGATCACGCCGGAGACCGCGTCGATCGCGATCTCGATGAGGGGCACGCAGAGCTACCTGATGGGTTCGATGTGCCCGGTGCCGGCCGATTCGTACACGCTCACCTGGGAGATGCGCTGGGCCGCCGAGCTCCCGCCCGGCCCGACAGACACCGCCGGCGTCGCCTTCGGACTGCCCGATGACCAGCCGTTCCGGGTAGGAGTCGCCGGCGAAACGGCTGGCTACTACGCGACGGTGCGGCGCAATGGAACCCTGGAGCTTTTCAGCCGGGCGGGAGGGAGCGAGGCCGGGGTGTCCCTCGGTGCCGTCGCGACGGCCTCCGTTCGGCCGGGCGAATGGATGCGCTTTCAGGTCGCGGTGTCACCCGCTGGCATCCGCCTGTCTCGAGCGGATGGCCGTGGCTGGTCGATCGATAGCGCCGACGCCTCCTCCCGCGGGCAGTACTTCTGGCTCTGCAAGAACTACCCGGCCGGGCCCGGCGTCGAGTTTCGAGCCGTCTCCATCACCTGAACCGTCTGGCGTCTCGTCCGCGCCCTGGCGTGATTCACGCGGGCGAGGAATAAAGCACCCCACGACTGACGCTGGCTTAGGAGTGTGCCAGTGCACGCCACTTCTTTCGATGTGACAGGAATTTTGTATGACCGAGCGCACCCGTCCCCCTCTCGCGCCGGAGGCACCCCCGGCACCGCCCTTCGTCGACGGCCCGGTTCGGGACGATTCCGCTCGCAACCGCCTCGTCATCTCGCTGCTGCTGGTCTCGGCGTTCGTCGTCATCCTGAATGAAACGATCATGAGCGTGGCGCTGCCGCACCTCATGACGGACCTCAGCATCACGGCATCGGCTGCCCAATGGCTGACGACGGCGTTCATGCTCACCATGGCCGTGGTCATCCCCATCACCGGTTTCCTGCTGCAGCGCTTCAACACCCGTCCCATCTTCATCAGCGCCATGTCGCTCTTCAGTCTCGGCACGCTCATCGCGGCCCTGGCGCCGGGCTTCGAGGTGCTGCTCGTGGGCCGCGTGGTGCAGGCCAGCGGGACCGCCATCATGATGCCGCTGCTGATGACCACGGTGATGACGCTCGTGGCCCCCGCCTCGCGGGGCAAGACGATGGGAAATATCTCCATCGTGATCTCGGTGGCGCCCGCGATCGGCCCGACCATCTCGGGCATCATCCTCAGCGTGCTCGACTGGCGCTGGATGTTCATCCTCGTGCTGCCCATCGCCCTCGGCGCCCTGCTGCTCGGTGCCGCCCGCATCCAGAACGTCACGACTCCGCGCCAGGTTCCGATCGACGTGTTCTCCATCATCCTCTCGGCATTCGGTTTCGGCGGGCTCGTGTACGGGCTGAGCAACCTGGGTTCGACCGGACAGACGGGGGCCGCCGCCGGGGTCATCCCCCTCATCATCGGTCTGCTCGCCCTCGCCCTGTTCGTGTCGCGCCAGCTTCGGCTGCAGCGCACCGACCGGGCTCTGCTAGACCTGCGCACGTTCCAGTCGCGCACCTTCACCGTGGCCATCATCATGCTGGGCCTGAGCATGATGGCGCTGTTCGGCACCCTCATCCTGCTGCCGATCTACATGCAGAACGTACTCGGCCTCGACGCCCTCGCCACCGGGCTGCTCCTGCTGCCCGGCGGTATCACGATGGGTGTCCTCGCGCCGTTCGTCGGCCGGATCTACGACAAGTTCGGTCCCACGGTGCTGCTCGTCCCCGGTTCCACAATCGTCAGCGGCGCCTTGTGGTCGATGACCCTCATGGGCGAGTCCACGGATCCGTCGCTGCTGATGACGGCCCACATCTCGCTCAGTGTCGGCCTCGCTCTCATCTTCACGCCGCTCTTCACGGCTGGTCTCGCGTCCTTGCGGCCGGAACTCTACTCGCACGGCAGCGCCGTGGTGGGAACGGTGCAACAACTCGCCGGCGCTGCCGGAACGGCCCTGTTCATCGCGGTGTTGGCCTCGCAATCGACCGCGTTGATCAACACGGGCGTATCTGAGGTGTCGGCGACCGCCGCCGGCGTTCAGTCGGCATTCATGTACGGCGCGGTCATCTCGCTCTGCGCGATCCCGCTCGCGTTCTTCGTGCGCCGCAGTCCGTTGACCACGAACACGTCGGCCCCGACTGCGCCGTAGGTCAGCGCGCGCGTTCGCCGATCACCGCGGGGTGGTCGGCGGGCAGCCCGTGACGTTTGCCGTCGTGAAGCAACTGCACGTTCTTCTTTTCCCACTCGTTCATCTTCGTGCGCACCGGATCGAGAGCGAGACCCTCAGCGCAGCTCGCGATCGTTCGCCCGCAGATGCAGTGTCGTGGATGCGCGCCGTCATCGTGGTGCAACATTCCGATGCGCCAGACCACGGCCATGGCCCAGTCGATCTGGCGTGAGGCCAGCTCTGTCTTCCGTTCGGCACGCCTGATCAGGTCATTCTCCAGCAGGCCGCGCACACCGGCGTTCGGGGTGGCATCGAACCGACCGGCCGCGAGGGCTCTCAGCTGCTCGATGATCGTGGTCAGCTCCGCAATGGAGGCGTCCCGCTCAGCGATGGTCGTTTTGGTTGCGGCCACGTACGACCGGTGCATGTCCTGCTCATCGTTGAACAGCTCCGTCCACAGGCGCAGATGGTCCTTGTCGCGCCTGTCGGCCTTTTCGGCACCCAGGTGACGCACGCAGAACGAGCAAACCACCTGATCGCTGGCCGACGTGAAATGGAACGGCTGCCGCGCCTGACAGCAGAAGCACGGGGCCAGCAGATCCACATGCAGGTCGTATGGGTGGGTCAATCCGACTCCTTGCGTCGTTGCGTGCGGTCCTGTGCCTCCTCAAGGTTACGGTGCGGGGCGATATTCTGGGCGGATGCCTCCATCAGCGCCCCTGTCACGCGGCCTGCTCCGCGAATTCGGCGCTGGCGCGGGGTTTCTCCGTCGCGGGTTCGGCCTCTGGCTCACCTCCCCGCGACTCATGCTGCTCGGCGCACTGCCGGCCCTGATCGTGGCCCTCGTGTATATCGCGGGGATCGCGGCACTGGCCGTCAACCTCGGCGGAATCAGCGAGTGGATGACGCCTTTCGCCGACGGCTGGGGAGAGCCGTGGAAGACCGGGACCCGGGTTGCGGCGGGCGTCGCGGTCGTGACGGTGGGCATCCTCGTACTGGTGTACACCTATGCCGCCGTCACGCTGCTGGTGGGTGACCCCTTCTATGAACGCATCTGGCGGTCGGTGGAAACGAGCCTCGGATCGCCTCCGATCGCGCCCGACGTCGGTCTGTTCCGCTCGTTGGTGCGTGCGGTTGTCGATGGCGCTCGGCTGCTCCTTCCCGCCGTTCTGGTGGGCCTCCTCCTCGTGTTGAGCGGTCTCATCCCCGTCGTGGGCGGAGCGCTCGCCTTCACGCTCGGCGCCGCGTTCGGGGGCTGGGTTCTCGTGCGTGAACTCACCGGGTTCGCCTTCGACGCCCGTGGTTTTTCCCTGCGAGAGAGGCGACAGATGCTGGCCCGTCGACGGGCCACCTGCCTCGGCTTCGGCGTCGTCACCTACCTGCTCTTTCTCGTCCCGTTCGCGGCGGTGTTCGTGATGCCGGCGGCCGTCGCCGGTGCCACGATGCTGAGCCGGGACGTGCTCACTCCACGCTGAAACCGCAATGTGGATTGATCCTTGTCAATCCCTTGAGCTCATACCCGCGAGAAAGTACGTTATCTCTGTCGTTATTCCATCCATCTCGGAGGTACAGCAATGAGAGGCAGACTTCTCTTTCTCGCCGGTCTGGCAACCGGCTATCTGATCGGCTCGCGTGCGGGGCGTCGCGCCTACGACCGGCTCACCACCAAGGCCCGAGAAGTGTGGGGCGACCCCAACCTGCAGAGGGTGGTCGCGCAGACCGAGCAGGCGGCGAGGGAGGCCGCTGCCCTCGCTCAGGCCAAGGTCTCGGATGTGCTCGACCAGGCCACAGCCGCCGCGAAAGCTGAGCACGACAAGGCCGCAACCGTGGCGGAGAAGACCGCGCGGGCCGCGCGCAAGACCGCGTCAGACACGGTCGATAACGCGACGGATGTCATCGACGACGTTGCTGCGAAGGCGTCCGATGTCATCGATGACGTCAAACGGACGTCAGACACCGACTAGGTCGTGCGCACGCTCGGAAGGCCTCCACTCCTGATTCAGGCAGCCGCATCGCGCCGTTCGATCAGAGTGAAGGCCTCGTCGTTCTGCCACAGCTGCTGGCGCGGTCAGGATGCAACCACACGGCGACCGGCATTGTTAGCCTGAACTGTGCGCACACACTTTGAACCGAACCGAATGCCGCCGCGAGACTTCTATCGTCTGCTGACCTCCGTGGTGGTGCCTCGACCGATCGCCTGGGTGTCGAGCACCTCGGCGACCGGTGTGCACAACCTCGCACCACACTCGTTCTTCACCGTGGCTTCGGTCAACCCGCCCATCGTGCAGTTCACGTCGGTGGGCGAGAAAGACACCCTGCGCAACATCCAGGCGACGAAGGACTTCGTGGTCAACTTCAGCC
>NZ_JPRS01000095.1 GCF_000738085.1 Cryobacterium sp. MLB-32 | reverse complement strand
AATTTCGTGTAGCCCCACCCACACCCAAAAGCGCAGAATGAAACTTCATCAAGCCAAACAACACCACAAAAGCAGGCTATCTAAACTTGGGATTTGGTCCCGCATGAGGCCGGTAAGCTAAGCAGCTTTCCGCACCTGTGGGGCGACTTAGATGACATTACGGCCAATCCCCCAACCACGCAAATCAGACCCCCTTTTCACGACATCCCGGGCGCGTCGCCCCACCAGCAGGACCCAAGACCAGGTCACGAGACCTCGACCAACGGAAGGGACGAGGCCACGTCACGAGGTCTCGATCGCTCCTTCGTCGCGCCTCGACCAACGGGGGCTTCGACCGGCGAAAGGGGCGGCCCTCCGTTGCGCCTCGACCAACGGAAGGGACGAGGCCACGTCACGAGGTCTCGATCGCTCCTTCGTCGCGCCTCGACCAACGGGGGCTTCGACCGGCGGACGGGGCGGCCCTTCGTCGCGCCTCGACCAACGGAAGGGACGAGGCCACGTCACGAGGTCTCGATCGCTCCTTCGTCGCGCCTCGACCAACGGGGGCTTCGACCGGCGGAAGGGGCGGCCCTTCGTCACGCCTCGACCGGCGGAGGGGGCTGCTGAGGTCAAGGGGTATGGAACGATAGCTCGACCTATCAGGGAGGGTGCGGGAGGATAGGGGTGTGACCCAACTCCATGACTTGAACCTGCGCGGTTTCGCCTCTGACAACTACTCCGGTATCCACCCCGAGATCCTCGAGGCGATCACGAACGCCAACGGAGCACATCAGGTTGCCTATGGCGAAGACGTCTATACCGCCCGCCTACAAGAGGTCTTCGTCGAACACTTCGGTGAGGGCGTCGAGGCCTTTCCCGTGTTCAACGGCACCGGCGCCAACGTGATCGGGCTGCAGTCCCTGCTGCCGCGCTGGGGAGCGGTCATCTGCACCGCCACGGCGCACATTCACAATGATGAGGGTGGGGCCCCGGAATACGTGGGTGGCTTCAAGCTGCTGCCCGTTGCCACCCCGGACGGCAAGCTCACCCCGGCGCTCATCGACCAGGAGGCCTGGGGCTGGGGCGATGAGCACCGCGCCCAGCCGCTTGTCGTGTCCATCACCCAGACCACCGAGCTGGGTACTGCTTATACCGCCGAGGAAGTGCGTGCCATCGCGGACCACGCACACGCGAACGGCATGACCCTACATATGGACGGCGCCCGCATCTCCAACGCCGCCGCGAGCCTCGACCTGCCGCTGCGCGCCTTTACCCGCGACGCCGGTGTCGACCTGCTCAGTTTCGGCGGTACCAAGAACGGAATGATGCTCGGTGAGTGCATTGTGGTGCTCAACCCCGAGGCATCGACAGGCCTGAAGTACCTGCGCAAGACGAACATGCAGCTGTCCTCCAAGATGCGCTTCATCTCGGCTCAGTTCATCGCCCTGCTGAGCAACGACCTGTTCCTGCGCAACGCGAGTCATGCCAATGCCATGGCCCGTCGCTTGCGCGATGCACTCGAACAGGCCGTGGCGGATGGCTCGGTGCCCGGTCTGGCCTTCACTCAGGCCACGCAGTCCAACGCGGTCTTCGCCCGCCTGCCGCTCGGCGTAGCTGACCGGCTGCGCGAGAGCTTCCGCTTCTATGACTGGGACGCCCATACCGGCGAGGTGCGCTGGATGTGCGCCTACGACACCACACCGGCCGACGTGGATGCTTTCATTGCCGCCCTCACACGCGAGCTGGTTACAGCGTGAACGCCTACGCCGACATGCCCTGGCTGGCGGCCTACGCGCCGGGAGTTCCCGCCACGATCGACGAGCCCACCGAGACGCTCACCGACATGATGGAGAGTTCGGCGAAACGCTACGGCCGAAACATCGCGCTCGACTTCTTCGGCTCCACCACGACCTACGACGAACTGCGCGAGGACATCAGCCGGGTGGCGAACGGGCTGCGCAAGCTCGGAGTCACGCCCGGCGACCGAGTTGCCCTCGTTCTCCCCAACTGCCCGCAGCATGTGGTGGCCTTCTACGCGGTGCTGCGCCTTGGCGCGATCGTCGTGGAGCACAATCCCCTCTACACGGATCGGGAGTTGCGGCACCAGTTCGAAGACCACGGGGCCCGCGTCGCGATCGTCTGGGACAAGGTCTATGCCACCGTGCGGGCGTTTCCGAAAGACATGGGCGTCACCGAGATCGTCTCCGTCGACCTCATCCAGGCCATGCCGCTCGCCAAGCGCCTCGCGCTCAAGCTGCCGATCACGAAGGCCCGCGCCGCTCGCGCTGCTCTGTCGGCCGGCCCGGCCAAGGGCGCCACCCCCTGGGACACCCTGGTCGGGTCCCGCAAGCTGCACCGGTCACACCCGCGCCCGCAGCTCACCGACACCGCGGTGCTGCAGTACACGAGCGGCACGACAGGCACCCCCAAAGGCGCCATTCTCAGTCACTACAATCTGCGGGCCAATGCGGCCCAAGGTGCGGCGTGGGTTCCCGGGCTGCGCCCCGGCGAAGAAACCGTCTACGCCGTGCTCCCCATGTTCCATGCCTACGGCCTCACGCTGTGCCTCACCTTCGCCATGGGCATGGGCGCCCGGCTCGTACTGTTCCCCAAATTCGACGAGAAGCTTGTACTCGACGCTGCACGGCACGCCCCGCCGACGTTTTTGCCGGCGGTACCCCCAATCTACGATCGTCTCGTCACGGCCGCGGCCGCCCGTAAGGTGAGCCTGGCCGGCATCCGTTTCGCTATTTCCGGCGCCATGAATCTGCCGGTGTCGATCGTGGAGCGCTGGGAAGATGCCACCGGCGGCCTGCTCGTGGAGGGCTACGGCATGACAGAAGCCTCCCCCATCGTGGCGGGCAACCCGATCGGCCTCACCCGCCGGCCCGGCACCGTGGGCGTGCCGTTTCCGAGCACCGAGATCCGCGTGGTCGCCCCGGCCGACCCCCTGATCGATCTCGAATTCGACGAGGAAGGCGAACTGCTCGTTCGCGGCCCGCAGGTGTTTTCGGGGTATTGGGACCGACCGAGCGAATCCGCTCAGGTTCTGTTGCCGGACGGCTGGCTGCGCACAGGCGACATTGTTCGCGTCTCCGCGGACGGGTTCATCACGGTGGTTGACCGCATGAAGGAACTCATCATCACCGGAGGTTTCAACGTCTCTCCGTCAGAGGTGGAGGAGGCCCTGCTCTCCCACCCCGACATCGTCGATGCGGCCGCCGTGGGACTTCCCAGCACGAGCGGCGGCGAAGACATTGTCGCCGCGGTCGTGCTCCTCGACGGCTCGCACCTCGACGTGGACGCCGTCCGCGACTACTGCCGCACTCGGCTATCGGCCTACAAGATCCCCAAGAACATCGTGGAGGTGCAAGACATGCCGCGCTCACTGCTCGGCAAGATCCTGCGCCGCGAGGTTCGCACCCGCCTGCTCCAGGAGTAACCCCGGGGCGTTCACGGGCAAAGAAGGCATATCCAAGTGGAATACTCCGGCACGCCGGGTGTTGAACAGGGTGGGTCAGAGTTGCCCCGTGCCTATTCGTCTATCACGAAGGATCTGACCCATGAGCCTCATCACAGACACCCACAGTCGTCGCGCCGATACCGACGCGCCACTCATCCCCATCCTGATCGAGCGCTGGAGCCCCCGTGGCTACGACGCCTCGGCTGTCATCGACGAGGCCACGCTCACCACGGTGCTTGAAGCCGCCCGCTGGGCACCATCGGCCAGCAACATGCAGCCGTCCCGCTTCATCGTGGCCCGCCGCGGGTCCGACAGCTTCACCACGATCCACGCCAATCTGATGGGCTTCAATCAGACCTGGGCCGACTCGGCATCCGTTCTCATCGCCAACGTGGCCGAGCTGGCCATCGACAAGACGGCCGCCGACCTCAAGGACAACCCCTGGGCTCGCTACGACCTGGGCCAGTCCGTGGCCCACCTCACGATTCAGGCGCAGCACGAGGGCCTGCACACGCACCAGCTCGGTGGGTTCGACGGAGCCTCCCTGGCGACAGCCTTCGGCCTCACCGACAATCAGGTGATCGTGACGATCACCGCGCTCGGCGTACTCGGCGACGTGTCGGCTCTCTCTCCCGAAATGCTTGAGCGTGAAGTTGCGCCGCGTACCCGTAAGCCCCTCACCGAGCTGCTGCTCGTCAACGACTGAGTCACGCTAACGCGCCGCGCGTGGCCCACGGAGCAGCATTGTCGGAATCAGCGTTCCCACGATGACCACCGCCGTGAGCCACGCGAGGTGCACTCCCAGCGGGTATGGCCAATACATGGTCACCCCGACGCCGACAAGAATGATGGCGAGGGCCACCAAAGCCGGCCACCAGACGCGCCGCCATGCCAGCAGCAGGGTGGCCGCGGGTAGCCAATAGGCAATCTGACTGCCCGTACCCATGGAACGAACCATGGCGGCCGGCGTCTGCAGAAACGGCACCGCGTCAACCCAGGGGGCGAAGAACATCGCCGCGCAGTGGAACACGAGCGCAAGCCCACTCACCACCGCCACCCCTGCGGAAAGTCGTCCTACGGCGACGGAACGGCGGCGCAGCAGAGGACGCCCCACCGCGAGGCGCAGAATTCCCGCGGCCACGGCGAAGGCCAGCAGGCCTCCCCAGAGGAATGGTTGATTCACTATCGTCCTTCCAGGGGGCCCGCCGAGCCTTACGGGCGGAGGAGAACCTTGATGGCGCGGCGCTCGTCCATGGCAGCGTATGCCTCGGCGACCTCGGCGAGCGGAAGCTGCAGGTCGAACACGCGGCCGGGGTTGAGCGCTCCCGACAACACCTCGGGCAGCAGCTCCTCGACATAGCCACGAACAGAGGCGACGCCGCCGTTCACGCCCACGTTGGTTCCGAACAGCGTGCGGATCGGTAGCTCGGCGCCGCCGTTCGGCACGCCGACGTAACCGACCATTCCACCCGGACGCGCCGAGCGGATGGCCTGGTCCATCGATTCCGCGGTGCCGACGCATTCGAGCACGCAGTCCGCGCCGATGCCGTCGAGCAGTTCCTTCACGCGGTCAACGCCCTCATCGCCGCGCAGCTCGACGATGTCAGTCGCACCGAATTCGCGAGCAACGGCCTGACGATCGGCGTGACGCGACATGGCGATGATGCGGCTCGCGCCGAGGCGCTTGCTCGCGAGAACGGCACAGAGTCCAACGGCTCCGTCGCCGACAACGACGACGGTACTGCCCTTCGTCACACCGGCCGAGACGGCGGCGTGGTGGCCGGTTCCCATCACGTCGGCGAGGGTGAGCAGGCTCGGCACGAGCGAGTCGTCGGGCAGCTCAGGCGTGGCGACGAGGGATCCGTCAGCGTGGGGAACACGCACGCGCTCGCCCTGGGCGCCATCGGCGAAGCCGCCCATCCTGTCGTCGGCGCCCCACCAGCCGCCGTTGAGGCAGGAGGTGCTCACGCCGTTCTGGCAGTTGATGCAGGTGTTGTCGCAGTCATAGAACGGGGCAATGACGAAGTCGCCCACCTTGACGGTCGACACCTCCGCGCCGATTTCCTCGACGATGCCCACGAATTCATGGCCGATACGCTTCGGTTCATTTGTGGCTGCAATGCCCCGGTACGGCCACAGGTCTGAGCCGCACACGCACGCGGCGACGACACGCACGATGGCGTCGCCTCCGGTGGAAAGCACAGGGTTAGGAACTTCTTCGAGTCGGATATCGCGTTCGCCATGGATCACAGTTGCAAGCATGGTTAAAGCCTAGGTGCCGGTGCCGTTCCTGAGTGCTTTCCGGGGTGGACTACAGCAGATCGTCGTCGAGGTCATCCGGCAGGAGTTCGACGATGGGGGCGGATACGACGGTGAGCCCCTCGCCGTCGGCCGCCAGCTCTACGAGCACGGTTTCTCCATCGCGGATATCCCCTGCGAGAAGCGCCCGCGCCAGCCGGTCGTCGATCTCTCGCTGCATCAAGCGGCGTAGGGGACGCGCCCCATAGATGGGGTCGTACCCTTCGTCCGCGAGCCAGCGGCGGGCATCCGGTGTGACGGCGAGCTCAAGGCGACGCTCGCCGAGGCGACGCTGCAGGCGTTCGACGTAGAGTTCCACGATCTCGCCGAGCTCATCGGTCGTCAGCGTGGAGAAGATGACGATGTCATCGAGGCGGTTGACGAACTCGGGCTTGAACGCCTGGCGCACCATGAGCTGCACCGCCTCTTCCTTTTGCTCGGTGGAGAGCGTGGGGTCGACGAGCACCTGCGAACCAAGGTTCGAGGTGAGCACGAGGATGGCATTGCGAAAATCAACCGTACGACCTTGGCCGTCGGTGAGACGGCCGTCATCGAGCACCTGGAGGAGCACGTCGAAGACTTCGGGGTGCGCCTTCTCCACCTCATCGAAGAGGATGACCGAATAGGGGCGCCGACGAACAGCCTCGGTGAGCTGGCCGCCCTGCTCGTAGCCGATATAGCCGGGAGGGGCGCCGACGAGGCGCGACACCGAGAACTTCTCGCCGTATTCGCTCATGTCGATGCGCACCATGGCTTTTTCGTCGTCAAAGAGGAACTCGGCGAGCGCCTTGGCCAGTTCCGTCTTGCCCACGCCCGTGGGCCCGAGAAACAGGAACGAGCCGGTGGGCCGATCGGGGTCGGAGATACCGGCGCGGGAGCGGCGCACCGCGTCGGCAACCGCGCGGACGGCCGGCTTTTGGCCGATCAAACGGTGGGACAGCTCACTCTCGAGGCTCAGGAGCTTCTCGGTCTCGCCCTGCAGCAGGCGGCCGACCGGGATCCCGGTCCAGGCGGCGACGACCGCGGCGATGTCTTCCGCGGCGACCTGGTCGTTGACCATGCGCGGGCCGTCGGATTCGGCCTGCTCCGCTTCTCGCAGCTCGCGCTCCATCACCGGAATATCGCCGTAGAGCAGGCGCGACGCCTTCTCGAGGTTGCCCTCGCGCTGCGCTCGGTCGGCGTCGATTCGCGCACCGTCGAGGCGTTCGCGCAGTTCGCCCACCCGGTTGAGGCTCGCCCGTTCCTTGTCCCAGCGGGCCTGCAGGTCTTTCAGCCTGGCCTCGCGCTCCACGAGGTCCGAACGCAGCTTGGCGAGTCGTGCCTTCGACGCGTCGTCTTTCTCCTTCTTGAGGGCAAGTTCCTCGAGCTTGAGCCGGTCCACGCCGCGGCGCAGCTCGTCGATCTCCACCGGGGACGAGTCGATCTCCATGCGGAGTCGGCTCGCTGCCTCGTCGATGAGGTCGATCGCCTTGTCCGGCAGCTGGCGGGCCGTGATGTAGCGATTCGAGAGGGATGCCGCGGCCACGAGGGCCGCATCGGCGATCGTCACCTTGTGGTGAGCTTCGTACCGTTCCTTGAGGCCGCGGAGGATGGCAACGGTGTCCTCGACCGACGGCTCGTCCACGAGCACGGGCTGGAAGCGGCGCTCGAGCGCCGCATCCTTCTCAATAAACTCACGGTATTCGTTGAGGGTCGTGGCGCCGATGAGGCGCAACTCGCCGCGGGCGAGCATGGGCTTGAGCATGTTGGAGGCTGCGACAGACCCTTCGCCGCCGCCGGCACCCATGAGCGTGTGCAGTTCGTCGACGAAGGTGATGATCTCACCGTTGGCGTCGTTGATCTCCTTGAGCACGGCTTTGAGGCGCTCCTCGAACTCGCCGCGGTACTTCGCCCCCGCTACCAGTGCCGCGAGGTCGAGGGCCACGAGCTGCTTGCCCTTGAGCGACTCGGCCACGTCACCGGCGACGATGCGCTGGGCGAGCCCCTCCACGACGGCGGTCTTGCCCACGCCCGGCTCCCCGATCAGCACGGGGTTGTTCTTCGTGCGTCGCGTGAGCACCTGGCTGATCCGGCGGATCTCGGCGTCACGGCCGATCACCGGGTCGAGTTTGCCGCTTTTCGCAATATCAGTGAGGTTCACGCCGTAGAGCTGAAGCGCGGTCTTGGCCTTCTCCTGTGACGGCTGCTGTCCGGCTTGCATCGCGTTCCTCCCGAGTTGAGTCAAAGATGCTCAACTTTATCCCTCCCCCGGGCCGCGCGCCACCGAGCGCATCCGCGTGGACATACCGTCGGCCGGACCGATCTTGCGTGCCACCTCTGAGCTCTTCGCGCTTTCACCTGATGCGGCACTTCGTCTTAGTTACCCAACAAAACCAACTGATTGGTTTTGTTAGCGATGAATCCCCCCTACGCTTACTCAGTCTGGGTCGTTACCCAGACTCGGTTCGAGGGGGAGATTCACGAAGATGTCAGAAGATAAAGCCACCCGTTTCAACACGATCAAGGCCCGTCATTCATCCCACATGGTGAGCGTACGATCACGTTCGCTCGGCATCGTGTCGCTTCAGGGCCTCTTCCGGACGACCTTGGTCGGCATACTGGGGATTGTCTTGACCGCAGGAGCGCTTCCTCCAGTAGAGTCAGGCGATGCACCCGCGTCCGCCAGCGCAAGCGAGCGCGTCGAAGGCATCGTTGCCCTGCCGGAGCAGCAAAAGATCATCCATACAGATGCTTTCGTGGG
>NZ_JPRS01000094.1 GCF_000738085.1 Cryobacterium sp. MLB-32 | reverse complement strand
GCTTCAGCCCAAGCCGATCTATGACGGAGTGGATTCGTTATTAGGTGACATCAATGTCACCTACTTCCTGTTCCATGCCTTGGCCATCGTCGCGATCGCCTTAGTTGACGTCATCGTTCAGCAGGCCGTCTCGCCGGGAGGCATTACGAAGGCTCGCAAGCTCGGCACCGCAATCATCGCGAGTGCAATCATTGCGACACAAGCCGTGCTCTTCTTTGGGAGCGATTGGCGGGTGACTGACAATATCTCGCGGGCTTTTGTTTCTCGCTGGGACTACACCGCCTACGCGTCGACAACCTGGATCGCGATGGCGATCTTCGGAGTCTCAGTCGCGTACGCCTGCGTGTCTGATATGCGGCAGCAACCGCGCGGCATAACCAGGATCTCGCTCGGCTTCGTGACCTTGGGGTGTCTCGGCGTTCTCGGCTACGCGCTCATCAGCCTCACGAGCGCCTTTCAGTCCGTGCTCAATCCAGACTTCACTTTTCAGGGTTGGTCCCGTTTCGCCTACACGCTGACGTTTCTCCTGTCGCCGATTAGCCTCGCTGTCGGATTATGCCTCACCGCCACCGCGGACGGTCTTTCATCCGTGCGCAAGACCTACCGTGATCTGGTGCTCCTCTGGCGAATCACGCCAATTTGGAATCGTCTCCTCTCGACCTCGCCCGATCTGAGCATCGAGCGCGCTCTGACTCCGCTGCAACTCCTCGTTGTTCACAGACCGGGCGTGCACCTGTATCGACGACACGTCGAAATTCGTGACAGCTTGCTCCTCAACCCCGCACAAGCCGTATCCTTAAGGGAGCAATCAGTGATCGACCGGGCCGAACGACAGACCCAGGCACCGACCAGAAAGACGCCGAA
>NZ_JPRS01000093.1 GCF_000738085.1 Cryobacterium sp. MLB-32 | reverse complement strand
ATCCCCCGCGCGTCGAAAGAGCGGCTCCCCAGCCTCGATCGCTCGTACCTCGCGCCTCGACCAACGAATCCCCCCGCGCGTCGAAAGAGCGGCTCGCCAGGCCTCGATCGCTCGTACCTCGCGCCTCGACCAACGCCCCCTCGCTGGTCGAGGCGCGACGAAGGAGCGATCGAGACCCCGCGCGCCAATCCTCAGACCCGGCCCAGAACGTCTCGACCGGCGATGGCGCGTGGCGCAGCTTGCGGCAGCGGATGCGCACGCGCTACCGTCTCCGGTATGACACACGTGGGCATCCGTTGAATGACGACGACCTCGACGCGATCGTCGTCGGGTCGGGGCCCAACGGGCTGGCCGCGGCGGTCACCCTCGCCCGCGCCGGGCTGACGGTACGGGTCTACGAGAAGAATTCCCTCATCGGCGGCGGCGCGAGCACCGCCGAACTCACCCTGCCGGGGTTTCGGCACGACGTGGGCTCCGCCGTGCACCCGATGGCCCTCGCCTCGGAGTTCTTCCAGCGCTTCGGCCTCACAGACCGCATCGACCTCGTCGTGCCGGACGTCTCCTACGGGCATCCGTTGGCCAACGGCGAGGCGGCCATCGCGTACCGCGACCTCGAACGCACCGCGGCCGGACTCGGAGTCGACGGCCGCGAATGGCTGCGACTGTTCCGTCCGCTGGTCCGCCATGTGGACGAGGTGGCCGAGCTCATCGGCAACCAACTACTGCGGGTACCGCGGCATCCGCTCACCGCGGCCCGGTTCGCGCTGCGCGTGCTCGAGCAGGGCAGCCCCCTGTGGAACCTGCGTTTTCGCGGCGAGCACGCCCCCGCTCTGCTCGCCGGGGCATACGCCCACGCCATCCGCACGATGCCGAGCCTGTCGACGGCCGGCGCCGGGCTCATTCTCGCCACGCACGCACACGTGCGGGGGTGGCCCATCCCGATCGGCGGCAGCAGTGCGATCGTGGGTGCTCTGGTCGATGATCTGCTCGCGCACGGCGGCGAGATCCACACCGACACGCACATTCGACGCCTGAGCGACCTGCCGAAGGCACGCATCGTGCTGCTCGACGTGACCCCGCGCGCGCTCATCGAACTCGCGGACGGCACCCTGCCCACCGCCTACGCCCGCCAGCTCGCCCGGTTTCGATACGGCAACGCCGTGGCCAAGGTGGACTTCGCGCTGTCCGGCCCCGTGCCGTGGAGCGCCGCCGCGCTGCGCCAGGCCCCCACGGTGCACGTGGGCGGCACCCGGGCGCAGGTCGCCCGGGCCGAAAACGCGGTATCGCGGGGCAAGCACGCCGCCGAACCCTACGTGCTCGTGTCCCAACCCAGCATCCTCGACCCCAGCCGCGCGCCGGCCGGCCAGCACGTGCTCTGGGCGTACACGCACGTTCCGCGCGGCTCCAACAATGATCAGACCGAACCCATCACCGGGCAGATCGAACGCTTCGCGCCGGGATTCCGCGACGTGATTCTCGCCTCCGCGAGTCGCACCGCGCGTGACATGGCCGCTTACAACCCCAACCACATCGGCGGGGATATCGCGGCCGGGGAAGTGTCGATGCCCCAGCTGCTCGCCCGCCCGGTGCTCTCGACCGACCCGTGGCGCACGCCCCTGCCCGGGGTATACCTGTGCTCGTCATCCACCCCGCCCGGCCCCGGCGTGCACGGCCTGGCCGGCTACCGGGCCGCGCTCAGCGCCCTCCGCCACGAGTACGACATTCGCGAATCACCCGACCTCTCCCCCGCCTGACGATCCCTCGTCCCGTGAACCCCAGGCCCAGGCGGCGGATGCGGGCCGGTCACCACGCGAGAGGACACCATCCGCCCCATGAATCGCCATCAAGGGGGCAGAAGATGGCCGCTCGGGAATTCAAGGGGCAGAAGTCGGCAGCTCGCACGCGAGACGACAGCATCCGCCCCCTGAACGCACGGCACCACACTCGAAACAACAACATGCGCCCCATGAATGGCTCCCAAGGGGCAAGAGTTGGCAGGTCAGAACGCCCAAGGGGCAGAAGATGGCAGCTCGCACGCGAGACGACAGCATCCGCCCCATGAACGCACGGCACCACACTCGAAACGACAACATGCGCCCCATGAATGGCTCCCAAGGGGCAGGAGTTGGCAGCTCGCACGCGAGACGACAATATGTGCCCCATGGAAACCACGGGTGACGCCGGACGCCCCCCGCACCCGAAATCTCCGTCGCAATCGTGGGGAGAACAGCGAGACGACGCGGGGAGCCGAGCGGGCTCACACCGGGCGGCCCGGTAACGTTAGGGGCATGTCCGTCGTCCGCAGCCGTTTCGTCGTTCGCACCTGTGCGACGTTCGTGTTGTTCACGGTGTTCGCCGGCCAGTTCTGGCGCAATTTAGGCGGATGGTGGGGGTTCGGAATCGTCGCGGCGATCGTTGTCGTGGGCAGTGCGGTCGCTCTCATCACGGAGAAGCCCGAGTGGAAGTGGCGCCGGTTCCCCAAGGCGCTCATCATCTTCATGCTGCTGGTCACCCTGTCGATCCTCTGGTCGTTCTATCCGGGGGCCAGCGCCCTCGGTATCGCGCTCCAGTGGGCCACCACACTGGCCGCCCTGTTCATCGCGCTCGTACTCAGCTGGGCCGAGCTGCTGCGCACGCTGTCCGCCGCGCTCCGCCTCGTGCTCGGTCTGTCACTGCTCTTCGAGCTCTACGTGAGCGTGATCGTGGGCCACGCCGTGCTGCCCTTCTTCGTGCACTACGACCTTGAGAAGATCCCGCTCGCGTTCTACTGGTCGCGCGGGCTGCTGCTTGACGGCGGTCCAATCGAGGGCATCGTCGCCAACCGCAACCTGCTGGGCTTCCTCGCGCTGCTCGCCGTGATCGTGTTCGCCGTGCAGCTCGCGGCGAAGACCGTGCGGCGCGGCTGGGGCGTGTTCTGGCTCGCGCTGGCCGTGGCCACCCTTCTGCTCACCCGCTCCGCCACCATCACGCTGTCGATACTCGTGGTGCTGGTCGCACTCGGCTTCGCCCTGTGGGCGCGCAGCGTGCACCACCAGGCCAGACGTCCCGTTTATCTGACGGCCGCGGCATCCGTCGTCGTGGCCGTCGGGAGCCTCATCGCGTTCTTTCCCCTGCTCCTGCAGGCGTTCGGCAAGAGCGAAGACCTCACCGGCCGCTTTGACATTTGGGCCAGCGTGATCGATTTGGCCGGCCAGCGTCCCGCCTTCGGCTGGGGCTGGGTGAGCTACTGGGTGCCGTGGGTGGAGCCGTTCGACGGCCTCGCGGTACGCAACGGAGTCACCTACCTCCAGGCACACAATGCCTGGCTCGATGTGTGGCTGCAGCTGGGCATCGTGGGTCTCGTGGTGTTCATCGCCCTCGTCTTCGCCACGACCTGGCGCGCGTGGTTTCTCGCCATCGACCGCCCGCGACTCGGGGTGGCCAACACTGCGCCGTATGCGGCATCCGCTCTGCTGCCTCTCTTGATCATGGCGGCGCTGCTCGCCCAGAGCTTCGCCGAGAGCCGATTGCTCGTGGAATACGGCTGGCTGCTGCTCGTGGTGATGGCCGTCATGACGAAGCGCCAGCAGGGCACGCCCGCACCCATGCCGTAAATTGGATAGTCCATGATCCCCCGCGACACTCCCCCCGTCCTCCCTGAGGCCATCAAACGTGTGCTCGCGTCACCGAAGTTCGCCGCTTCGCTCACCCTCATCATTCTCAGCGTCGCGTTCGGCACACACCTGCTGCGCAGCATGATGGGCTGGGCAGGGCTGCTCGGTATCGTGGTGGGGCTCGTGCTCCTCGCCACGTTCTCCCTCATCGCCCGCCGGCCGATCGTGGAATGGCACGGCCTGCTGCCCATCTCGATCATCATTTTCGTGGGCTGGTGCGCCCTCTCGATGGTGTGGAGCGGATACGTTACGGCCACCCTTGCCGGGGTGGCCTACCAGGTGGCGTTCGGGTTTCTCGCCATCTATGTGGCTCTCGTGCGGGACACGTTCCAGGTGGTGCGCGCCACCGGCGACGTGCTGCGGGTTCTGCTCGGCCTGTCGATCGCGCTCGAGGTGCTCTCGGGCATTCTGCTCGACCTGCCCATCTCGTTCCTGAAGATCACCGGGAACATCGCCGACCTCGGCCCCATTCAGGGCGTGTTCGGCAGCCGCAACGTGCTCGGTCTCATTGCCCTGATCGCCGTCATCACGTTCGCGGTGGAGCTGAGAGCCCGGTCGATTCCCCGCGGCCGTGGCATCGCCTCGCTCGTGCTCGCCGCGATCTGCTTGCTGCTCACGCGTTCGCCGGTGATCATCGTCACGGCACTCGTCGTGATCGTGGCGGCGTACGCGCTCACCGTGCTGCGTCGCACCCCGGTGGCCACGCGGTGGCGCCTGCAACTCGCCCTGTTGGGCATCACCCTTGTGACGCTCGTGGCCGCCTGGTTCGGGCGCGGCACCCTGATCACCCAGCTCAACGCGGGCAGCGAGTTCGAGGTGCGGTACTCCCTCTGGACCGAGATGTGGCGCCTCATCCAACTGCACCCGCTCGAAGGCTGGGGTTGGGCCGGCATCTGGCCCAGATCCGATACACCCTATGGCTGGCTTGATTTCACCACCGGCCGCACGCAGACCTCCGGCCTCAACGCCTTCCTCGACGTGTACTTCCAGGTGGGCCTGATCGGCTTCCTGGCCTTCGTGGTGCTGCTCGTGCTCGCGTTCGTGCGGTCCTGGCTGCTGGCCTCGAACAAACGCTCCCTCGTGTACGTGTGGCCGGCGCTCATTCTTGTGGTGCTGCTCGTGACGAGCGCCGCCGAAAGCACCATCCTGGTGGAGTTCGGCTGGCTTCTGCTCTGCATCTGCTCGGTGAAGGCCGCTCAGAGCATGAGCTGGCGCAGTGCGCTCGCCTTCAAGTCCGACGCGCCCAGCTGAGCGGGCTCACGCCGCCGGCATCCGTTCCCCGAAGCTAAAACCGGCGCATCTGAGACACGCCGAGGCGCGGCGACACCCCAGACGGCGTGTCGCGAACGTCTCCGGTTTTACGTGGGTCCGAGCTCGGCGGAGACGGTCCGGTGAGGGACTACTGCCCGGAGCTGACGATCAGCACGGTCACGATGAGAGCAACCACCACGAGCACGAAGGCCAGGCCACCCACGACGATGCCGACCTGAAGCTTGCGACGCCGTACCTCTTCGGTGCTGCGTTCCGGGTCACCGGCACCCCTGTTCCTGTCGATACCAGCGCTCATCACGACTCCTCACGTCAGGATCAAGGCTAGCCGTTAGGCCGCCGCATGACAGTCCCACATCCGGCCCACCGATGACCACGTTCGGTGCCATCGCAGGTGCTGCACGACCTGAGGCCGTCCCCACGTTCTGAGCGTCCGCCGCGGCCATGGCGCCTATACCGGCTGTACCAGGTCTCGCAAAACGTCCTGCGCTCCCAATCCGAAACGAGAGTAGTCGCCGCTGAGCCAGGACCGGACGACCGGCAGAACGCGTCGAACGCGTGCGGCAGGCAGGGCGCTGCGCATCCGCTCGTGAGCCACCTTTGCCCGTATCTGCAGGAGGGTGGCTGCGGGTGGAGTCGGTACGAACTGAGGCGCCCGCTTGTGCAAGCTAACCGCGCGCGCCAACAAACGCTCATTGCGGAGGGTTCGGGAGGCGCGGAGCCGCCCGAAGCGTCCCGCCGCATCGAGGGTTGTCACCCCGATTTGATTGTTCCCGTGCTGGCGATAATCCGTCAGCGGTTCTTCGAGGAGCTCGACCAGCCCCGTAGACGCGGCCACGATGGCGAGCCATTCGTCGTGCACCCATGCCGCGGGGAAGGGCAGGGATCGCTCGACCAGGTCACGGCGGACCATCATTGTCGCTCCGGTGACGATATTTCGCCGCAACAGCACCTCCATGGCGTGACCGGCGTGCACCGCCGCGCGGTCCTGTGCTGAAACCCCGAGGGTCTGCAACAGAGTCAGACCCAGCGGCTCACCACCGGCATTAACCAGGCGTGCCTCCGAGTGAAGCAGATCGAGGTCCGCTCGCCGGCTGAACTGATCGATCATCCGCTCCAGCCGTGGCTCCGCCCAGACGTCGTCTTGGTCACTGAGCGCAATCAGGTCACAGGAACAGGCGCGAAGGGCCTGCTCAAAATTCGCGGTGACACCGAGAGGAGAGGAATTGCGGAGGATCCTGAGTTCAGGTCGAATCGGGTGGACCTTGGACCAGTCAGCGAACGTGCCGTTGATGATCGTGAGCGTGCTGTCCGTCGATCCATCGTCGGACACGATGATTTCCTGAGGCCCGGAGGATTGATCCAGAATACTCAGAAGCTGCTGCCGCACGTACGCGGCCCCGTTGTACGTGCACATTGCCACGGAAATGCGGACGGTCATTTCTTGAGGAGGAGGTGAGAGTCCCAGGCGGATTGCACAATTTCCGCCAACCCGCGTTGCGAGGCCCACCCAATCGACTGTGCGATGGCCAACGGATCGGCAACGACGACGGCCGGGTCCCCTGCCCGTCGAGAACGGACCTCCGGAATCAATCGGGATTCTGCAACCGTGAGAATCTCGTCGATCATGGCTCGCACGGAGGAGCCGACTCCGGTTCCCACGTTGTACACGTCGTGCCGCGGCCCCCCGGTCGACAGACTGTCCAGAGCAGCCAGATGGGCTTCGGCAAGATCGAGCACATGAATGTAGTCACGCACACAGGTGCCGTCGCTCGTGGGGTAGTCGTCACCGAAGATCAGCGGGGCCAAGCCGTGGTCAATTCGCTCCAACACCATGGGAACCAGATTGAGCGCTGCCGTGTCCCCAAGCTCTGGCCAGCCAGCCCCTGCGACATTGAAATAGCGCAAACTGGAGGCTCGAACTCCACAAGCTTCGGCCGCATCAGCCAGAAGCCACTCACCGATGAGTTTGGTTTCACCGTACGGATTGATCGGGTTCTGCGGGGTATCTTCTCGGAGCGCTGGGCCCTCGGACGTTCCGTACACGGCGGCCGAAGACGAGAACACGATGCGGGAAACATCCGCCCGTTCCATCGCCAGCAGCAGGTTGGCCACAGAGCCGATGTTCTGCTGAAAATACCACGCGGGCCGCAACACGGATTCGCCCACCTGCTTGCGCCCCGCGAAATGAATGACGTCGTTCACTCCGTGCGTGCGCATAACGTCCTCGAGCGCTGTCGGGGCGCTCGACATCGCGAGATCCATCTCCACGAGAGGCACGCCGGGAATTCGATTCCTGTTGCCCGTCACTAGGTCATCGACGACAACAACGTCGTCGCCACGGTCGAGAAGCAGACGAACAACATGGGATCCGATATATCCGGCACCGCCGGTCACAAGCACAGTCACGAGTTCAGTTTGTCATTGATTGGGCGTCACATACCCGTGGGGGAACGCTCCGAGCCACCGTCCGAGACGTCGGCCCGGCGGTGGGCACCCTCCAGCTCTCGAACCCGAAGTTCAAGCAAAGCCGACTGCTCGGCTAGATCACGGGTCTTGCTTTCCAATTCTGTGAGTTCCGAGCTGTGCTGGA
>NZ_JPRS01000092.1 GCF_000738085.1 Cryobacterium sp. MLB-32 | reverse complement strand
ACGTCCGCCGCGGACCTCGCGGCTGCCGCTGTCGCGTGCGCCGCCGTCGCGTCCACCGGAGTCGCGTCCACCGCGGCCACCGCTGTCGCGGTCGCTGCGCTGGCCGTTGCCGCCCTGCGAGCGTCCGCCCTGTGAACGTCCGCCCTGCGAGCGACCGCCCTGGGACTGGCGCTGCTGCTGCGGCTGCTCGACACGGGGGGAGCGGCTTCACGTAGGCGGCCACGTCGCCGACGAGGGCGTCCACGGCGGGGGAGGCGGCGTCGACGCGCTGCGGGGTCACCTTGATGGCGGCCTTGCGCAGCAGGGCGTCGGTATCGCGCTTCTGCTCGGGGAGCACGACGGTGACGACGTCACCCGCGCTGCCGGCGCGGGCGGTGCGGCCCGAGCGGTGCAGGTACGCCTTGTGCTCTGCGGGCGGGTCGACGTGGATGACGAGTTCGATGTCGTCCACGTGTACGCCGCGAGCCGCGACATCCGTTGCCACCAGAACCTTCACGTCGCCGGCGCTGAACGCGGCGAGGTTGCGGTCACGGGCGACCTGCGAGAGGTTTCCGTGCAGGTCGACGGCGGGGATTCCCGAGTCGGTGAGGCTCTTGGCGAGCTTCTTGGCCTGGTGCTTGGTGCGCATGAAGAGGATGCGGCGTCCGCTGCCCGAGGCCAGCTTCTGCACGAGGTCCTTCTTGGCGTCGACGCCGGTGACCTCGAACACGTGGTGGGTCATGGCGGAGACGTGGCTGTTGGCCTCGTCGACGGAGTGCATCACCGGGTCGTGCAGGAAGCGGCGAACGATCTTGTCCACGCCGTTGTCGAGCGTGGCGGAGAAGAGCATGCGCTGTCCGTTGGACGGCGTCTTGTCGAGGATGCGCGTGACGACGGGCAGGAAGCCCAGGTCGGCCATGTGGTCGGCCTCGTCGAGCACGGTGATCTCGATGGAGTCGAGGTTCACGAAGCCCTGCTTCATGAGGTCCTCGAGGCGGCCGGGGCAGGCCACGACGATGTCAACGCCGGACTTGAGGGCGGACACCTGACGGTTCTGGGAGACGCCACCGAAGATGGTGGTCGTGTTGAGGCCGTACGCCTCGGCGAGGGGGGTGATCGCGTTGGTGATCTGCGTGGCGAGCTCGCGGGTCGGCGCGAGGATCAGGCCGAGCGGGCGTCCCGGACGGCGCTTGCCGCCGGCCAGCGTGCCGCCGAGGCGGGACACCATGGGGATGGAGAAGGCGAGGGTCTTGCCCGAGCCGGTCTTGCCGCGGCCGAGAACGTCGCGACCCTTCAGGGTGTCGGGGAGCGTGTCGACCTGGATGGGGAACGCGCTGTCGATTCCCTGTGCAGAGAGGATGTTGACGAGGGGGGTGGGCACGCCGAGCGCGCTGAATTTGACTGCATTAACTTCGGTCAAGAGTGGTGCCTTTCAGGCATCAGATTCCTCGCCCGAACCGAGGCCGCGCATGCGGCTGCCGGAACCAGGAGGATTCACATGGCGAAGGTGCCAAAGGGCACATCCGTTCGCCGTAAGAATGTTTCATTCGGAAATCGGGCCGGCCCCAGGGGCTGCCGCGATAAGAAGAGGGCGTTCTACGACGCAGCAAGCGCAACTACGCACTCGCAAGTATTCGAAGCATATCATGCCGTGGACGCGCGGCTGGTCACGTGCGCCCCGGCTGCCGCGTGATGGGCGGGAGCGTTGTCTCGAGGGCCTCCGCGTCCTCCCGTCGGCAGAGGTCGGTCGCCGGTGTCATTGTGGTGGCGCTGCCCGTGGCGACGGCGAAACGGAGAGCAGCGTCCGTGTCGCCGCCCTCGGAGAGGCGCAGCACGAACGCGCCGAGGAAGCTGTCGCCTGCTCCGACGGTGCTCAGCACGCGCACGGTCGGCACCGACAGTCGGGCGACACCGGCGGCCGAGGCGAGCACGGCACCCTCCGCGCCGCGGGTCAGTGCCACGAGTTCGGCCGAGCCGGCGGCGACCAGACCGCAGGCGGCATCCACCTGACTCTCGTCGGTGTCCAGGCGTGCCCCGACGAGTTCACCGAGTTCGCGACGGCTCGGTTTGACGAGGTAAACCCCCTCCTGCAGGGCCTCCCGGAGCGGTGCTCCGGAGGCATCCAGCACAAAGCGTGCCCCACTGTCACGGGCCACGCGCGCGACCCGGGCATAGAAGTCCTCGGGCACTCCCGGCGGCAGGCTGCCGCTCGCGACCAGATAGCCGGCATGCACGGCTGTCTGCGTCACCGCAGCGAGGCAGGCCTTCCATTCCGGCTCGGTCAGCTCTGGTCCCTGGAGCACGAAGCGGAATTGCGCGCCGGTGTCTGACTCGTCCACGGTGAAACTCTGGCGCGTGGTGCCCGAGATCGGCACCGCACGACTGGAGACCCCCTCGACGTCGAGCATGTGGCGCAGGGCCGCGCCGGTCAACCCACCGACCGCGTAGATGGCCAGAGACTCGCCGCCGAACAGGTGAATCACCCGCGAAACGTTGATGCCTCCTCCGCCCGGATCGAGGCGGGTCGGCCCGCAGCGCAATTTGTGCTCGCTGACCACCCGACCGGTCGAGGTGCTCAGATCGAGTGCCGGGTTCATGGTGAGGGTCACGATCGGCCGTCTGACGGAGCTCATGCTGCGTGCACCTACTCGTTAAAGAGCCCGCCGTTGTAGTGCTCGCCGCTGCTCAGCTCCGCGTTGTGCAGCTCGGCAATGCGCATCTCGGCGGTGTGCAGCTCGGTGTTGTAGAGCTCGCCCACGGGCACCTCGACGTCGATCGTATTGCCCGGCTGCGGCAGCGGGCAGGCCCACATGGGGTCATAGGCGCACGAGGGGTTGTACGCGAAGTTGAAATCGAGAATCAGGGTGTCGTCGTTCACGCCCGGACCGAGATCGGCGCCCTTGACGGTGTCCAGCAGATAGCGTCCGCCGCCGTACGTGCCGCCCGCCCGCCCGGCCAGGGCGTCTTTGACCGGGAGAAAGAGCCCGCCGGCGTAATTGCCGATGTGCCAGACATCGAGGGAACCGAGGTAGGGCAGGCGTACGGTGCCGACAAGATCGAAGGGCACCGTGCCATCCGTTCCGGTCTCGACGGCGATCCGCAGCGGATGCTCCGCGCGGTGCACCTCCACCTCGAACCGCCAGTCCGGGTCGTACGCGGCGATGGGCAGGCCCGTGAACGCGGCTCGGTCGTCGGGCAGCAGGGGTGACGACGGATGTCCCGCAAACAGCTCGTCACGCCCGGATCGCCACAGCTCGTGGCCGGACTCCGGACTTTGCACGCTCAGCTGGCGCACGCCCGCGTACAGTCCGAAAACACGCCGGCGCCAGTCGACGATCTGCAATGCACCCAAGGATGAACTCATGAAAGCAGGCTACCGCCGCGGACCCGAAATCGGGTGTCTCCGGCGAATTCGCTGGAGATGTTGAGCATGCTCCGAGCAGCGGACGGCCTCGGGGGTTTAGTCGCCGGTGGTGTCGGGGGCTGCAGGCGCAGCCGGAGCCACGACCACGTCGACCCCCAGGTCGTAGCGCCAGGTGGGGGCGAGCTGCTCGAGACGCTTCATCCGGAGCTGCCAGAACGCCCAAAAGCTCGGCCAGAGGGCGATCGTGCCGAGGCCCGCCTGGAAGATCAGCTGGTCGCGGTAGAGGGTCTTGCCCGTGCCGGCCGGGTCGGGCGCGATCGCCATCCGGTGGTCCCACAGAGTCACGGCGGAGAGGGCCCCCGATACGCCCTCGCCGGTGTCGCGCAGAATCCGCACGCCGTCGGGCCGTTCGGTGAGCTCCTTCAGGCGAATGATCTGCGTGCCCATCGGCACCAGGCCCAGCGCCCGGAAGGTGGCGGGGTGGTCGCCCGGCCCCCACATGGTGGGAAACCCGTCGGGTTCGAGGGACTCCACCGCGAGAAGCGGCGAGCTGACCTCTCGAAAAACCGCGGGGCTGCGAATGGCCCGCCAGGCGGCATCCGGTTCGCAGTCGAGTACTTTCTTCAGCAATACGCGCATCATCACAGTCTGGATGCTCGGCGCAATGCAGTACAACTGATATGTGGCAATTCGTTTCTGGCTGGGAGTCGCCCAGCGCGAGCAGGTGCTCCGCGGAGTGCACATGGGCATGGCCCAGGCCGGCCCTGCCGCGCGCGACACCCTCGCAGGCATGGGCGAGGCCGACGGCATCGTCTACTACTCCCCGAAAACCGCCTTCGAGGGCGAAGTCCTGCGGGAATTCACGGCAATCGGGCGGATAGCGGATGCCGCCGTCTGGCCGATCGGCGACCCGGGCGGCGAATTTCGGCCCTGGCGCCGCCGCACGGACTACGACTCCGATGCCGTCGCGACCTCAATTCGACCCCTGCTATCGGTGCTCGAACTCACTCGCGGCGACCCGAACTGGGGTTACCAGTTGCGGCGTGGCCTGCTCGAAATCTCCCGCCACGATTTCGACATGATTCGCCAGCAGATGCGCCGCCCGAGCGCCGACGACCTCTAGCGAACGCCCGGCCGTACGAGGCCGACGCCCAGCGCCCAGTCACTAGACTCGCCCCATGGATGGCGCGTTCTGGTGGGTACCCTCGGTTGTTGTTCTCGCGTTTGTCGCCGCCGGGGTGGGCGCGCTCGTGGGGCTGGCCCGCCGCCGCACCCGCGGGCGACTGCAGCTGGAGAACGCCGCCGCCGCCGAACTCGCCCGGAGCGCGGCGATCAGCCTCGTGCGCGCCGACGATCTCGTGCAAGACACCACCGACGAGCTCGGTTTCGCCGTGGCCCAGTTTGGCGAAAATGCCACTCGCGACTTCGCGACGGCCCTGGCGCTGTCCCGCCGCCAGCTGACCGAGGCCTTCGCCCTGCAACAGAAGCTCGACGATGTCGTGGTGGATTCCCCCGCCGACGTTCGCCGCTGGAACGAGCAGATTCGCGCCCTGGCCGACGAAGCCACCCAGCGACTGACCGCTCAGACCCGTGACTTCGCGCGCAAGCGGGGCATTGAGCGCACGGCCCCGCAGGCGCTTGAGCGGCTCGTTCGTCGGCTGGATCACGCGCAGGACCGGGTGAAGAGCGGCGCGGGCAGTCTGGATCGCCTTGGCCTGAGCTACACCCCGCACGCCCTCGCCCCGATCAGCGGCAACGTTGCGCGCGCCCAGACGGCCGTGTCGGAGGCGCACCGGGCGGCCGATGCGGCCGCGGCGCTGCTCGACGCCGGCGAACCGGTGGGCGAGCAGATGGGGGCCGCGGAGCAGGCCCTCTTCACGTCGACCCAGCTGCTCGACGCCATCGAAAGCGGCGAAGACGAGCTGCACATCGGGTTCGCCAACCTCGGGCGGGCGACGGATGCGGCCATCGTCGAGCTCAGCGAAGCACGAGGCCTTCGGGACACGCACGAGGAGGCCGACACCAGCGCCAATCTCAACCGGGTGATCGCGGACGCCTCGGCGGTGCTGGACGAGCTGCGCACGCCCGGGCGGCTCAGTGACCCCGCGGTCGACCTCGCGCGCCTGCGTCAGGCCATGGACGGACTCGACGTGATGCGTTCAGAGGCCCGCAATCGTCAGCTGCGCCTCGAGAATGCCCGCACGGCGCTGGCCGGGGCGCTGCTCACGGCACGCGGCCAGATCACCATCACGCGTGACTTCACCACGGCCAATCGCGGTCGGGTGCACGCCGCGGCGCGCACCAGGCTCTCCGAGGCGGAACGCCAGCTCGCGCTCGCCGAAGCGGAGGCCGACCCCGTCATCGCCCTCGACACGGCCCGGCGGTCGATGACCCTGGCGACGGATGCCGATGCCCTCGCCCGTTACGACGTGCGCTGACCCGTGTGGCCGACCGGTTGGCGGCCCCGGCGCGGATTCGTCTCGCGGTGCCCGCGATAACCTGAACAGATGACAGAACAGAGCCCGCAGCAGAAGTACCAGGTGCGATTCGACTGGGGCGTGGCGGGCTTCTCCTCCCTCGCTCCGCAGGCCGATGTGGTCATCCTGGTGGACGTTCTGCCGACGGATGCTCCGCTGCGTCTCCCCGACACGACGGCCGTCGTGATGACGGCCGGGTTGGTGAACCGCACGGCCGTGGCCGAGTGGGTGCTGGCCCGTCAGGCCGAGAAGGGCGATCGCTTCTCCGTCGCCGTGATCGCGGCCGGTGCGTCGCGTGCCGATGACAGCATCCGCTTCGCGGTGGAAGATCTGCTCGCGGCCGGCGCCGTGATCGATGCCCTCATCGGCCGCGGAATCGACCATTGTTCGCCAGAGGCCGCTGCGGCATCCGCTGCCTTCGCCGGGCTCGCGAAGGCCGTGCGCCACCTGGTCAGCGCCTCGGAAAGCGGGCAGGCGCTCGTGGCGCTGGGCCGCGAGGCGGAGGTGCGCGCCGCCGCCCAGCTGGACGTGAGCAGTGAAGTCACGGCCAGCCCGGGGTTCGGTCCCGCATCCTGATCTAGAGTCGGGGCATACCCCGCCCCGAGTTAGGAGAACCCATGAAGGCAGTACTCAACGGCGTTACGATCGCCGAAGCTCCGCAGGAAGACCTCATCAAGATCGAAGGCAACTGGTACTTTCCGCCGCAGAGCGTCGACTCCGCGTTGCTCCAGAAGACGACCACGCCGTATACCTGCCCGTGGAAGGGCGAGTGCCAGTACTTCACGGTGACCGCGGGCACGACGGTGAGTGCCGACGCGGCCTTCAGCTACCCCACCCCGTACCCCGCCGCATTCACCAGGGTCGGGCAAGATTTCAGCGGCTATGTGGCCTTCTGGAAAGACGTGCGCGTCACCGAGTAGGGGGTTACGGGCGCCGTGTCAGAGCGCGGCGACCGCGTCGATCTCCACGAGGAAGTCGGGGTTCGCCAGCCCCGCCACCCGGAGCACCGTGGTCGCTGTCGGGTGGCGCCCCCACTCGGACGCCGAGGCGGCGTAGGCCTGGCCGATGTCGGCGTTCTCGGTGAGGTGCACCGTCATCTTCGCCACGTTTTCCTGCGTGGCTCCCACCTCGGCCAGTACCGCGAGCAGATTACGCAGGGCCTGCCGGGTTTGGCTGAGGGTGTCGTCGCCCACGATCACGCCCTGGGAGTTGACGCCGTTCTGGCCGCCGATGAACATCAGGCGTTGGCCCGGACCCACCAGGGTCCCCTGTGCGAAGGCCAGATTGCGGTGAACAGAGGCGGTATTGATCTTTGTGACAGTCATGGGGGTGTCCTCTCCCTCAGGCGCGCTGCGCTGGGCTCAGTCAACTCGGTTCAGCCGTCTTCGGCAAGGTCAGAGGGCCGCTGTTAGATCCACGACACACGAGGTGGCGGGTGAGCGGTTGAGGGGTCTGGCGGTCGAGCCGTCGAGCGGTCGAGCCGTCGGGCGGTCGAGCTAGCGGCCGGCGGAGGCGGCGGCTCGCCGCCGTGCGGCCACGGTGATGACCCGGTGTGCCCAGACGATCTCGTTCTCCGGGCGATATCCGCGTGCGCAGAGGCCGCAGGCCAGGGCTCGCGTGGGCTTGCGGTAGCGGAAGTGCGCATGGCCCGCAGGGCAGGCACCGACCCAGGGTGCGAGTTCATCGGCGATGTCACCGTCGTGGGTGCGCTTGCCGTCGTAGCCGAGGGTCCGGGCGATCGATTGCCACTTGGGGCCGTGTCCGGCTCGCGGCCCCGCGAGGGCGTGGGCCACCTCGTGCAGCAGAATCTGGTGCGTTTCGTCGTCCTCGTACCGTGAGGCCAGGTACCGCGACACGGTGATGCGTTTGAGGGTGAAGTTACACAGTCCGGCCCGCTTTTTGGCGTTGTCGAAAGCGAAGGTCCAGCTCGGGTCCAGGTGCAGTGTGATCAGGGCATGAGCCCAGTGTCGAACACGCTCAAGGTCAGCCATGTGGCGAATCGCCCTCCTGAAGATCAACCTGGTAGAGCCGGTCGTCACCGGACGCCGGGCTGCCCCGGCCATCGGTGTTGTTGCTCACGAACCACAGTGTGCCACCGGGACCGGACACGACGTCGCGCAGGCCCACGACGTCGTTCACAAGCCAGTCCCGGGGCCCGGCTGTGGAGGAAGCGCCGGTCGATGCATCCACGTTCCACAGTCGTGGTTCCACAGTCGTGCCCTGCTGCCCATGCGCCTCTCCCAACCTGCTCCCGCCTGCATAACTCCTGCAATTTCTCACCGCGCTGCGATTCTGCCCCGGAATCGCGGCCGACTTCGAAACCAAGCGCGCAGATTGCAGGAGTTACGCACAAGGAGGGAGGATCAGGGGCGGTCGCGCTCCGCGATGAACGACTCCACGACGGCCACGGCGATCAGGCAGCCCTCGAGCTCGTCGGCGGTGGCTCCCTCTTTTTCCCGCAGGAAGACCGCGGCGGTGAAATCCGCGAGCGCAGCTTCGAGGTTGCCCTGGTCGAACAGCACCTTGCCGCGGTTCTGGCGGGCATCGGCGGCGGCGCTGGTCCACTCGTGCGTCTCGGCATCGAGGATGCAGTGGTTGAGTTCGGCGGCGGCCTCGTCGAATTTTCCTTGGTATTGCAGCACCTGGGCGCGACGGATGCGGCTGGCCACGGCCTGCTCGCGGTCGCCGGTAAAACGGGACAGGCGCCAGGCCTCGTTGGCGATTTCCCATGCCTCATCGAGCCGTCCGAGCAGGCGGAGCAGGCTGACCTTCTCGTTGAGTGCCGAGAGGCTGCGCATGTTGCCGAGTTCGTTGAGCCGTTCGGTGGCGGCCGCGGGGTCGACTTTTTCGCGCAGGGTGACTGCGTCATAACCGGTGATGATGCTCAGGGTGTCTTCCTGTACGAACGGCGGCCGATCAGGCCGGGGATGATTTCGGGACACCTCAGCCTATCCCCGCCCCGGGGGCTCATTCATCTCCTGAATCAGCCCCCAACGCGGGGGACACGGAGGGTCGAGGGGGTCAGTGGCCGATCTGGAAGACCGTGCGGCCGGGCAGCGGCGACTGGGTGGAGGTCTCGTCGGTGGCCACGAGCGAGCCCGCCATGAACTGCCGGAGTTCCGTGCCCTCGATCACCTTGGCGGGGTGGGGCCCATTGGCGAGCAGGCGCGGTATCCAGTTCAGATCGATCGGCGTGTGCGCGGCCACGAAGACGATGTTGCCGAACCGCCGGCCCTTGAGCACCTGGGTTTCCGCGAAGCCGATCACGTGCTCGAACACCGCCGAGAGCGTCGCGGCCTGACCGCGGGCGAACGCGAGCCCGGGGCCGTCGGCCACGTTGACGGCCACCACGCCCCGCGGTGACAGCAGGGGAGCGGTGAGGGCGAAGAATTCACGGCTGGTCACATGCTTGGGCGTGCGTGCGCCGGAGAAGATGTCGACCACCACGAGATCGACGGTGCCGCGCAGGCCGGCGGGAAGTTTGCTGAGCACCTCGCGGGCGTCGCCGTGCCGCACCCGCAGTTGCGCGCGCTTGTCCCAGGGGAGTTCCGCACGAACGAGGTCGATCAGGTCGCTCTCGATCTCCACGACCTGCTGCCGGGATCCCGGCCGAGTCGCCTCCACGTAGCGGGGGAGGGTCAGCGCGCCGGCGCCCAGGTGCACGGCGGTGATCGGCTCGTGCGGGTCGCCGAGCAGGTCGATCACGTGCCCGATCCGCTGGATGTATTCGAAGAACAGCTCGTCGGGATGCTCGAGGTTCACGTGCGATTGCGGCGTTCCATCAACGACAAGCTGAAAACTTCCGGGGGTGAACCGGTCCGGCTCGATCACGGCGGTGTGCCCGCTCAGCTTCAAGACGACCGACGGGTTCTCGGGCTCGCCCTTACTCATTGTGCTCACTGCTCATGCCTCCAGTCTGCGCCCTCCAGAGCCGCACCGGAAACTGGGTTATACCCGAGAATCGCAACAAGGTCAAGAATAGAGTGGACGTGGCGCACTCAGAGGCATATAGTTGATCCTTGCGCTCCCAGACAAACTCTGCCTTCATATTGCGGTCGGCTTTGCGTGC
>NZ_JPRS01000091.1 GCF_000738085.1 Cryobacterium sp. MLB-32 | reverse complement strand
GGGCCGCCGAGGCGGCTATTTGACCGAACCGGCGCTGAGGCCGTTTCGCCAGAAACGCTGGAGCAGCAGGAAGATGATGATCAGCGGGATGATCGACAAGAGCGCGCCGATCAGCACGTAATCCCGTAGCACCGGAATCTGGTTCACCTGCGAGTTCCAGGCATAGAGACCGAGCGTGACCGGAAACAGGGTTTCATCGCGCAGCATGATCAGCGGCAGGAAGAAGTTGTTCCAGATGGCGACGAACTGGAACAGGAACACCGTGACCAGGGCCGGAACCATCATGCGCACCGAGACGGTGAAGAAGGTGCGCAGCTCACTGGCCCCGTCCAGTCGGGCGGCCTCGATCAGCTCGTCCGGCACGCTGGCCGACGCATAGATGCGGGACAGATACACCCCGAACGGGCTCACCAGGCTCGGCAGGAACACCGACCAGAACGTGTTGGTGAGGCTGATCTGGCTGAAGATCAGGAACAGGGGCAGCGCCAGCGCAGTGGCGGGCACCAGCACGCCGCCGAGCACGACGTTGAAGATCATCTCGCGCCCCGGAAACTCGTACTTGGAGAGGGCATAGCCACACATGCCGGCAATGATGGTGCCGATGAGCGCGCCGAGCCCGGCATAGAGCGCGCTGTTGAGCATCCACTTGAGAAAAACACCGTCACGATAGGCGATCAGGTTGCCGATGTTCTCGAACAGGGTGAAGTCGGCGAACCAGAGCGGGTTGGTGGTGTTGAACTGGGATCGGTCCTTGCTGGCTGCGACCAGCAGCCACCAGATCGGCACCAGGAAGTAGAGGGTGAAGACACCCATCACGATCATGGCACTCACCCGGGCGAAGGGGCTTTCCCGCTGAGAACGCGGCGACGCACTCGCCGGGGTGCGAGGACCGCGTCGGGGCTTGACGGGGGTACTGCTGGTCGAGGTGCTCATTTGGCTTCCTTCCGCTGCGTGAACTTCAGGAATGTGAACGAGAGGATGAACGTGGCCAAGGCCAGCACCACAGAGAACGCGGCCGCGAGGTTGAAGTTCGGGATCGACGACGTGGAGTACACCGTCAGGTTCGGAGTGAAGGTGCTGGTCACGGCCGAACTGAAGCTGCGGAACACCTGGGGTTCGGCGAGCAGCTGCAAGGTGCCGATGATGGAGAAGATCGCCGTCAGGATGATGGCGGGCATGATCAGCGGGATCTTCACCGACCAGGCAATGCGCAGCTGGCCGGCACCGTCAAGGCGAGCCGCCTCGTAGAGTTCGGTCGGGATGGCCAGCAGCGCCGAGTAAATGATCAGCATGTTGTACCCCACGAAGACCCAGGTGACCACATTGGCGATCGCCCACAGCACGAGGTCGGCCGACAGAAAGTCGATGTTCTCGGTGACGGCGCTGAACGGCGACAGGTTGGGTGAGTAGAGGTACCCCCACATGATCGCCGCGATGACGCCCGGTACCGCGTACGGCACGAAGAACGCCAGCCGGAAGAACTTCTTGCCGCGCACGAGTGGCGAGTCCAGCAAGAGAGCGAACAGCAGGGCGAGGCCGAGCATGATCGGCACCTGCACGGCTCCGAAGGTGAGAACTCGACCGATCGACGTCCAGAACGGTCCGTTCTGAAAGACCAGGATGTACTGGGTCAGGCCGCCGAAGACCTCCGTCGCTTTGCCGAAGGTACCCTCGCGCTCGATCACCAGCAGCGATTGATAAATCGCATAGCCGATCGGTACGAGGTAGAACAGGGCGAAAAGGGTGCCGAACGGGAGCACGAAGGCGAGAATGGCGCCACGGTGGGGCACTCGCTTCCGGTTTTTCCGTACACGGACAACAGTGGTTGGCACGTCCGAGAGTGCGACGGCAGGTGCGCTCATGATGCGAGGTCCTCTCTGATCACGCGAACGGTCCCGGCCGGAACACGCACGACACGACTGACGGTTTGGCCGGTGACGAGTTCGCGCCCCTCGGCGGGCAGGTCAACGTCTTCCGCCCCGTGATTGATGACGAACCGGTAGGTCGCTTTGGCGCCGACACGGCGCACCACCTCAATGGTGCCGTCCCCCTCAGGGCCGACGGCGGTGACCCTCGCCTGACGGCATATGGTGCGCATCAGGTCGATCAGGTCTCCCGATTCCAGCGCCGTCGCGAGGTACCAGGCCTCACCCTCTCCACGCCGGTTGCGGGTGATGGCGGGGACGCCCGGCAGCGGACCATCGAGGTAACTCGCCATGACCTCGGCTCCGGTGCTGCGCAGTCGTTCGCTCCACAGGCTCGCAGCCGCACCCGAATCGAGGGTGAGAACCTGGCCCGGTAGCAGTGGGGAGAATTCCTCCACGGTGATGCCGAGCATCTCGCGGAAGGCACCCGGATAGCCGCCCGGACGCACCCGGTCGTTTTCATCGACGATGCCGCTGAAGAAGGTCACCAGGGCGTGGCCGCCGGCCGTGACGTAGTCGTTCAGGGTCTGCGCGTCGGCATCCGAAACCAGGTGCAGCGCCGGGGCAACGACCAGGCGATAGCGGGAGAGGTCGGTCCCGGGGGCCACGATATCGACGGTGACGCCGAGGTTGTGCAGCGCGGCGTAAACGGCGTGCACCTGCTCAAGGTAGCGCACCGACTGCGACGGCCGGGTTTCGCCATCGCCGGCCCACCACGACTCCCAGCTGAAGATGATCGCGGCATCCGCAACGACTGTGCTGCCGGTGACCTCGGCAAGGCGGTCGAGGGTCTCGCCCAGCGCCACCACCTCGCGCCAGAGCACGGTGTCGGTGCCGGCGTGCGGCACCAGGGCCGAGTGGAACTTCTCGGAACCCTGCAGCGAGGCACGCCACTGGAAGAAGCAGATGCCGTCGGCACCGCGGGCGACATGCGTGAGGGAATTGCGGGTCATCTCGCCCGGGGCCTTGGCGAGGTTGTGCGGCTGCCAGTTGACGCTGCCGGCGGCCTGCTCCATCAGAAGCCACGGCTTGCCCTGGGCCAGTCCGCGGGTGAGGTCGGCGGCGAACGCCAGCTCGGTGGCGGGCTCGGCGAGGCGGTGGTCGAGGTAGTGGTCGTTGGCGACAATGTCGACCTCCGGCGCCCACGTCCAGTAGTCCATGTTGCGGATGTGGGCGGTGACCATGAAGTTGGTGGTGACGGCAACACGGGAGTGGCGGCGCAGCACCGCGGTCTCGCGGCGGTAGTAGTCCAGCAGTTCGTCGGAGCTGAAGCGGTGGAAGTCGAGCACCTGGCCCGGGTTACGACTGGACAGGGTGAGGCGCGGCGTGAGGATTTCGTCCCAGGCGCCATAACGCTGGCTCCAGAATGAGGTGCCCCAGGCGGTGTTGACCGCATCGATTGTTCCGTAGCGAGCCTGCAGCCACACTCGGAATGCGCCCGCGGTGTCGTCGCAGTAGCAGAGGGCGTTGTGGCAACCCAGCTCGTTGGACACGTGCCAGAGTGCGATCGCCGGGTGCCGGCCGTAGCGTTCGGCAACCTTCTCGACCAGGGCGAGGGCGTGCTCGCGGAATACCGGCGAGCTGGGGCACCAGGCTTGGCGCCCCCCGGGGTAGCGAGTGGTTCCGTCTTCGACGATCGGAAGAATCTCGGGGTGCAGGGTGGTCAGCCACGGCGGCGGTGACGAGGTACCGGTGCCGAGATTGATGCGGATGCCGTGGGCGTGCAGGAGCTCGATGATCGTGTCGAGCCGGTCGAAGTCGTACTCACCCGGGCGCGGTTCGATGTGTGACCACCCGAAGATGTTGATGGCGACCAGGTCAACCCCGGCCTCGCGCATCAGGAGAACGTCTTCGGCCCAGACCTCGGGACCCCACTGCTCGGGGTTGTAGTCGCACCCGTAGGCGATGCCCTCGTGCACGAACGGCGTGGACGTCGCCGAAGCATCGTGAGTGGCTGCTCGCGTGTTCATGGGCTCCCTGAATCTGTCTGGCTCTGCACGGTCCGAACGGACCTGTGAACGTGCACAGAGCCAAGAGCACAACACAACTTTGGGTTTTCTGTGAACGTACACAGACTATGAATCTTTCGACGGCCGTGTCAAGCGTGCATCTCGAATGGAGAGTTACAGTTATCAAATGGTGACAATTCCGACACGGCGCAAACGTGCGACCATCCACGACGTCGCCGTGGAAGCCGGAGTGTCCCGCGGCACGGTGAGCCGGGTCGTCAACGACGAACCGTACGTCTCCGCGCATGCCCGGACCGCCATCGAGGCGGCCATCGAAAAGGTCGGCTACGTGCCGAACAATGCCGCTCGCAGCCTGGTCATGCAGCGTTCTCAAGCGGTCGGTTTCATCGTGCACGAACCACATTCCCTGTTTCTGGACGATCCCAACATCGGTGGAATCCTGCTCGGCGCCAATACCGCGCTGTCCCGCGCGGACTATCAGATGGTCAGCCTCGTCATCGATTCTCAGCGCGACACCGACCGCGTGGCGCGCTACCTCAGCGGCGGTTTCGTCGACGCGGTCATCATCGTCTCGGCGCGTTCCCAGGACCCGATGACCCGGGTCGTGGAAAAGCTGGCGTTGCCGGCCGCCTTCGTCGGGCATCCGCCAGACCTGCGCCAGCTCCCCTTCGTTGGTATCGACAACCGCCGTTCGGCGCGCGACATCACCGAACGCCTGATGAACACCGGTCGACGTCGCATCGGTATGATCGCGGCGGCACTCGACCGGGATTCCGGCAGCGACCGGCTGGCCGGCTTCACGGACGCCCTCGGTACGCGCTTCGACCCGAATCTCGTGGCGAGCGTGCCGTTCTACACCTTCTCCGACGGCGTCGAGGGCATGCGCGCACTGCTGGCGCGCGATCCCGACATCGACGGCGTCTTCGCGGCGTCCGACGCTGTCGCGGCAGGAGCCCTCGAAGCCCTGCGCGACGCCGGGCGGAGCGTGCCCGGCGACGTGGGCATGGTCGGCTTCGACGACAGTTCCTGGGCCCTGCGAACGCAGCCCCACCTGTCAACGGTGCACCAACCGGCATTCGGCCTCGGCGCCGCGGCTGCCGAGTGCGTGCTCGGACAGCTGCGCGGCGAGGAGCAGCCGGCCGACGGCATCCTGCTGGATACGCCTATTGTCTGGCGCGATTCGGCCTAAGCTCCCGATGCGCCGACGTACCGTCCTGTGCTCCGGACTCCGACGAGCGAGTGCCGCTCAGCCGAAACGGCCGCCGACATAGTCGGCCGTGCGGCGGTCGATCGGATTGCCGAACATCGCATCGGTCGGGCCGTGCTCCACGATTCCCCCGGGGGTACCCTGCGACGCGAGAAAGAAGGCACAGTTCTGGGATACCCGCTGGGCCTGTTGCATGTTGTGGGTCACGATCACGATGGTCACCTCGTGGGCGAGCTCGAGCATGGTCTCCTCGATCACCCTCGTGGACGTTGGGTCGAGCGCCGAGCAGGGCTCGTCCATCAGCAGGATGCGCGGGGTGACGGCAAGCGACCGGGCGATGCACAGGCGCTGTTGCTGCCCACCGGACAGCCCTCCGCCCGGGGCCCGCAGGCGATCCCGCACCTCTTTCCACAGACCGGCCTTGGTGAGGCAGCTCTCCACGAGGTAGTCCTTCTCGTCGTTCGAGGCTCGCGTGCCCGTGAGCGTGAGACCGGCGATGACGTTGTCGTAGATGGACATTGCCGGGAAGGGGTTGGGCTTCTGGAACACCATGCCGATGTGCTTGCGGGCGTCGACAAGCTTGCGCTCCGGGTCGTAGATGTCTTCGCCATCGAGGAGCACCTCTCCCGCGAGGCTCGCGGACGGCACGAGCTCATGCATCCGGTTCAGGATGCGCAGGAATGTCGACTTGCCGCAGCCGGAGGGGCCGATCAACGAGGTGATGATGCCCGCAGGCATCACGAGGTTGACCCGGTCGAGCACCTGGCGCTCTCCGAACCAGGCCGACACGTTTCGGCCCTCGAGCGTGGCCAGCGGCGCGAGCGCGCGCGCGGGCGGCGCGAAGGTCGCGTCGGTGAGCTGATCCGGGCCGGCCGGACGTTTCGTCCACGGTGCACTCAGCGCGCCCCACCGGGCGCCCCCGGTCGACAGCATGGCCCGGGTCGACAACGCCGCCCGGGTCGCCATGCGTGGCTTCCGATCGCGCTGCGCCGACCGAGGTTGTGGTGATCGAGGTTGTGGCGCACCGGACGTCACCAGAGGAGGGAGCACCTGGGTCAGCTCGTCGTCATACGTGTTTTCGTTATTCATGACCATTCGTTTCGGGTTGCTAGAGCAGATTCGGGAGCAGACGCACAAGCTGGTCGGCCACGAAAAGCCCACCAACGGTGACGACGGGAAGGAACACGGTCCACGTCTTGCGGAGGCCGACCCTCCGGAAGGCCCAGACGGCGGCGAGCTCGACAATGAGCAGGAACTGCAGCGCGAAGACCAAGGCCCACACCGTCGACGTGTCCGTGGCCAGTTCCTTATCGGCGAGGGGCAGCGTCAGATAGGTGGTCTGCCGGGCTCCCGCTGGCTTGGTCTCGGAGACGAGTTCGGCATCCACTCTGGCGACACCGTCCGGCACAAACGCCGGGCCGCGTGCGGTCTCGAGCACCAGACGGCTCTTGCCTGCGCCGAGCGCCGGCGGCATGGGATCGCCCTCATACCGGACCCCGATCACGGCGTAGGTGTGTTCGCCCTGGCCGGTGGTCACGGTGAATTGCTGTCCGGGTCGCAGTTCCTGGATTCGGGCGAACGGGCCGCCGTACGCTGCGGCCCGGCCCATGATGACGCTGTACCCGACCTGTCCAGGAAGGACGCTGTCACGACGGTGACCTGGCCCGGCCCGTAGGGTGCCCGAGTCGGTGCCTTCGACCACGATTTCGTGCACAGCGATCGACGGAATATCGATCATCGCGACGGGAGTGCCTGACGTGAGCAGCACCTTATCGACGTTGCCCTCGCTGACCGGCGCTGTGCCCTCGGCGAGTTCAAACCGGAACGCATTCGTGAGCTGCTGCTGACTCACGACGTGCTGCAGGTGACCGAGCACCATGATGTCGGCCAGCAAGCCGAGAATCAGCACGGCCAGGATCGCCAGGGTCGACCGGATCGCCCGATCGCGCGGGCTGAGGTCGACCGGCGGTCGCGGAAGCGTCGGCATCCGTCGGGGCGGCTGAGGAATCCTGGGCGGCTTGGTCGCTTTCGGGGGTTTCGGGGGCCGAGGCGGTCCAAACGTCCGGCCGGATGCTGCGCGGTCGGGTTGACCGGCCGCCTCCGCCGACCCGGGGGGCGTGAGCATGCCCGGCGACGTCGTCAAGGTCACGACTGGGCCCCCGCCAGGCCAGTGGCTTTCCGGCCGCGGCGCACGCCGGGCAGGGAACGCAGGGCGAGAGCCAGCGCGCCGACCGAGGCCAGCACGATGAGCAGGAAGTAGGGAGGGATGACGATCAGGGAGTTCCGGGACACCGGTTCCAGCGCCGTTCCGCGCACCTCGGCCGGCGGTGTCATCGTCACGTGACCGGTGAACGCTGTCCACTGGCCAACGTCGTGCAGGGTGGCTGCCACCGTGCGCGTCTCCCCCGGACCCAGGTCGGCAACGGTGACGTCGTCAACCGCGGCCACCTGCATGCCGACGGCGTTCGTGATCCAGAATCTGAGACTCGACGTGATGGGGGAGGTCGTAACGTTTCGCTGCGTGAACGCCAGAACGATGTCGCCGCCGCCGGGGCCGAAGTCCGACTTCGGTGTCACCGTGACACCGCTGACGGTGAAGACACCGGCGATATCGGTGGCTTCAGTGCCGAGGGCATGCGTGGCCTCGGCACTCCCCGCCGCCGTCGTCTGGGTGACTCCACGCGCGGAGGCGGGGGTCAGGTGTGGCGCCGCCGGGGCGCGGGGCGAGGGCGTCCCGGTCGACCCGAGAACATCCACGCTCAGATCGACACCGGAAGGATCGTCCGTCGCAGCGGCGACGCTCGGAACGACACTACCGGGGAGAGCACCGACCACGCCCGCCATCGCCAAGAGGGCAATGAGGACCGCTATAGGAAGCTGGCGTGAGGGGGGGAATGTGAGCACAGTTTAGTTAGCACAGCAAAGGTTTCAGCAACCTTGCCGGAATGCTAACAAGAGGCAAACACGATCAGGTTTTCTCTCTCCGGCGAGCGCCGACGCGCGACTCCCCTGCTCTGGAGTGACCTCCGCGGGGGCTGAGGTGCATCTGTCGAGGCCGTGCGGCCGGTTAGCCGACCGGGATTTCTTCCCGCGCCTTACGGCGTGCCTCGGCCTCGGTGTATTCGATCCAGACCGCAGCCTTCGTAGCGGTGCGCTTTCGGCTGTACCGCAGACCCAGCCAGACTCCTCCTGCGGCCACCAGCAGCAGCAGTACCGCCCACGGCACGACAAAGAGGTCGCTGCTGCGTTCGCCGGATGGGAGCACCCCTGCGTTCAGGGCGTCGTCGTCAACGGTCGCGGCGAGGGAGACGTGCGGATTGAGATAGACCCAGGGGCCCACACCCGGAACGACGAGGCTGACCGTGCGTGACGTGCCGGGTAGCATCTCGGGAATCGCCTGGTCCGTCAGGCCGCTGAGCGGGATCCCGAAGAAGCCCCGGACCTGCGCGACCGTGTCGGCGCTCAGTGACACGTTGCCGGCATTGCTCAGGGTCATGGTTATGGTCGTTTCGCCCGCGAACGGGTTGATGCTCGGCTGGTACGACGATTCGATGCTGCTGATGGTCAGGGCCGGCTGGAGGGGCCCTTTGACCCGCACGTACAGGCGGATGCCGACGCGCCGATCAACGGATACCTGTCCGGCCGGCGAGAGGGCGGACACGATCATGCCGCCGGCGTGGTCGCCCGGCGACGCATCGGCCGGGGTGTTCACGGCGAACGGCAACACCTGCTGGGCGCCGGGGTCGAGAGTGACCTGCATGCGGTTGGTGCCGTTGTCGAAGGTGATCCACTGGCCGGCGTCCACGGCACCGGCGTTGCCCTCGAGAAGCGCAAAGCTGCCGTCCTCGGTGTTGAATGCGTCGGTGGCATAGACGGTGACGGACTGGACCGTCGTTCCGGTGTTCTCGACCAGATACTCGTCATGAAGAGTCTGGCCGGGTTCGACCTGATAGCTGAACCTGCTGCGGGACTGGTCGACTCCCCCGTTGGCCGACGGCGCAGCGGCGATGCCGTCGGAGCCTTCCGCCCAGGCGCCCGAGACGCCGAGGCTCACGGTCATTCCCAGAGCGACCAGCACGCCGGCGGTAGCGGAGAGGAGGAAGCGGATAGCGGGGCGGCGAGGGGTCACGATCGACGGTGTCATTTCTAGCGGCTTTCTGCGGATGATTCTGGAGTGGCGTGCAGCGGGACGACAGGGAGGGACAGCGCGAACGCCGTCCCTCCCCCCGGGTTGAGCGGGTGGCTCCTGCTACTTCGAGACGACCGTGAGGGTCATCGTCGAGGTGTAGGTGCCGGCTGCCTTGTTCTGCGGAGCGACAAAGGTCAGATCGGCGTTGAAGACGCTGTCACCGACCGTGTTCGCTGCCGCTCCAGAGGCGAAGGCGTATGAGCCGCTGGCCAAACCGGCCACCTGGGCCGCGGCGGCACTGACACCGGTTGCGGCGGTGCCAGCGACGACCAGCTTCGGGACAACACCCAGCTGGGACTTGCTGATGGTGGTCGACGGGTCCACGCTGTTCGTGAAGTCGGCGACGGTCGCGCTCAGGTCCCAACCATTGCGTGAAACAATCCGACCGTCGTTCACCGTGATGTCTCCGAGAGAACCGGTAGTGGTCGAGGTGTTGTTCACCAGCGACGGAGCGTTGAACGTCGCCGCAGCGCCGGCCGGAACCGTCAGGGCGAGGACGCCGTTGGTGACGACGGCAGCCGTTGTGGTCGGAGCAAGCGCGATGGTGCCGGTCGTCGTGGGATCGACTGGCGGCGTCACGTTCTGGCCTGCCTGGGCTTCAAAGGTGAAGACTCCCGTGACGGGGGTGATGTTGATGGTTCGGTAGAACGCACCGACAATGGTCACTCCGCTGTTGGTGCTGCAGGCGAGGCCGAGGCTGAACCGTCCACCACTCGCTTTGCTGGCCAACGCGCCCGGCGTGCCGTTGATCAGGATGCCCGGGGTCAGCGTCGGAGCGACGACCTCGGTGGTACGACCGGGAGCAAAAGCGGAAACGGCGTAGGCCGACCACGTGCTGACGCTGCGCTCGCCGCCGACCGGCGACAGGAAGATGCTCGCCCCGGTCGACATCGACGGGCACAGGTAGGAGTCATCGTAGGCTGCGGTCGTTGAACCGGAGTAGAGGTCCTCGTCAAAGCCCCACGTGCGGGCGAGGTCGGTGACGAGCACCCCGTTCGTGTCGTAGGTGAACATGGGGGCGTCCGAACCGTTGGTCTGGGTGGCCGCAGTCGAGGATGCGACGGCTGCACCTGCGACGAGCGCGAGCGAGACAACTGCCACACCGACGAAACGAGTCTTTGTCGTGAAAGTGATCATTACTTTTTCCTATTCTCAGTCAGGGAAGGGGTGGCTACGGGGTCTTGGCGACGCGGTAAGAAACGACGCCGGTCGTGGGGGGCAGGAAGCCGAACTTCTTCTTGACGGCACCAGCCTTGGACACCAAGGTCTGGGAGTTGGTGAGAGCCGTGCCCTGGGTCGGGTCGAGGAGTTTGAAGAGGTTTGCGTCGTATTTGACGTTCGTCGAGTCCATCTTTGCGTTCTCGACGACGAGGTAGGTGTCGCGACCCCAGATGGTGTCCGCGTAGTACGCGGCGTTCGGAACCATCGAGGTGCCGACGCCCGTGACCGGCGCCACTCCGGCAACGAGGGACCCGAGTGTGCCCGTGCCGCGCTTGTCATAGGAAGCACCGGTGTTCATGGCGACCCAGCGAGAAGCAGCCATCGGCATGACCGACTCGGCCGTGAGGGTCGTTGCGTCGTGCTCCTGGCCTTCGACGACACAGCCCCCTTCAAGAACGGTCTTCATGAGGGTTTCCGTCGAACCGATTTTCGCGAGGAAGTCCTTGCGGGTTCCCGAGCCGGCCTGGGGGATGTTCGGCGTGACGGTGACGCCACCGATCTGGAAGCCCGGCGAGCACTCGTAGAGGCTCTTCATCTGGGATGCGGTGAGGCTGTCGATGCCCGTCGCTGCGCCCTGGTATGCGTACGCGATGGCGTCGCGGCCGAACGGAACGTAGAGGAGGTCCCCGGCGTCGTTGCGGGTGCCCGCGCTGGAGGACCGTGCGATGTCGACCTGTCCGGTGATGACGATGTCCTTCGGGCTTCCGGCGGCACCAGACGTGTACACAGCACCGTCAATCGAGCGGCTCAGCGCCTTCACGCCGTCGCCGGAGCCGTTGGGCCGACCGAAGCGGGGGCCGTTGGGCTTCGCGGTGATGTAGGCAGAGCCGGTGGCATCGAATGACCCGATAGTTGCGGAGTTGACCGTGGAACGCACGACGGAACCGGTCACGTTTGTGCCGTTCGCAAGGGCGCTGACGACATCTTCGAGAGTGTCAGAGCCGGCGATGCTGTAGCTGTTGGAGACGGGGTCGGCCATGGCCGGTGAAGCAACTGCAAAGCCGGAGAGGACAATGCCGACAGTTGCGCAAAGCGCAAGAGTCTTCTTCGAAATCACTGTGATGCCTTTCGGATGTGGTGCAAGAGACGCTCCCGGACGGGCACGCCTTTCCTGGCGACCGGTTCCGACGCGCGAAGCCCCGGGTCGAGTCGTCAAGTGGGTACGCGGCATCAGAGACGTCTCCGGATGCGCGAAATCATGGGGACAGCACCTGCTGAGAGCAGGCCGGCCAGGAGGCCCGTGGGAATTGCGGCCGAGACCGGCCCGATCGCGGGGTCATCGGGGGTGGGCTTGCCCACGAGCGGGCCCGCAGCCGATCCGGTCGCTGTCGGATCGCCCGCCGCAGCAGCGACGGGTGTCGCAGCCGCCGCAACCGCCGCCGCCGCACTCGCACCAACCGAATTCGTGTAATTCGACGTTGCTGCACTGCTCGACGCGGTCGCCGAAGTGTTTGGCGACACGACCGGGCTGATACCGTCCTTGATCGCCGTCGCGGCCAGCAGAGCCTGGCCAACCCACGCCTGCGGCATCGGCGCGTACCCGGCCGGAAGCTGACCGAGCGCCGTGCCGGGGTGTTGACCCTTGGACGCGGCGTACGTGATCAGGTTCGCGTACGTGGCCCGGAGTGACGGGTCGGTCTGCAACGGATTCAGGGCGGCGTAGACCGGCATCGTCAACGGGTACGCCGTGGGAGCAGCGATCGCCGAGGCCGATTCCGGGTCATATTCGAGAACCTTCGCCTGCGTGGCCGTCGGTGTCATGGCCCCCGCTGCAGCCAGCATCGAGCCCGACGTCGGTGCGACGAAGCGACCTGCCGAGTTTCGGAGTGACGCCGTCACGTTCTGGTAGCGAGCGGCGGATGCGGTGGTCGTAAGGCCGAGCACTCCCTGGTCGCCGGCCAGGCTTCGCACGGCCTTCTGGTACTTGTGCGGCGTGGCGTTGAGATCCCATTCGCCGAGCGCCTGCCCGTCGCCGCGCAGCGTGAGATAGGCACCGTTGTCCCAGTCAGAAGAAAACGGCCGCCACGTCACGAGGTTGACCGGCCCCGGATCGCTCGCAGCAGTACCCGACACCGTTTCGACGGGGTCCGCCTTCGGGAAGCTGTCTTTGGGCAGCGCCAGTCCGGTGCCCGTGGGGTTCACCGCGGCGTTCGTGGAGTAGTACGGGTTGACGATCATGCCCGTCTCGTCGGGGGTTCCGTTCAGGAAGGCGACCGCGTCCGGGTCTGCCAGAATGTAGCGCCACACTTGGGTGGCCAGGTCAGAGCGCCCCGAGGGGGCGAGCACATCGGAGAGCGAAATGCTGTTCAGGTCCTGAGCGGCCCACTCCGCGTCGTTGATCGCGAGAAACTCCGGATCGCGCGTGATGTTGGCCGGGTTCTTGCCCCGATCCGCATTGTTGGTGTAATTCACGTGCGTGAGATCGGCTCCCGGCGGCAACGACCCGATGTACGACGAGGTGAGAAGTTTCGCCAGCAGTCGGGGCGTGAGGTTCACCGATGTGAACGCCTGGGTCTCGGCCGCGACGTAGGCCGGGTCGACCGTGCCGCTCGGCGTCACTCGCCGGTCGATGGCGAAACTCACCGCGATGCCGGACAGTCCCACCGGAGCATATTGCAGGGGGTCGGCGGCGGTCGTGCTGTACGGCCGGGAGGTGAAAGCAAGCGGTCCGGGAACCTTCTGGGCAGCCGAGGCCAGGGAGTCCGCTTCGCTGCCGGTCGAGAGCACAAAGGCCGAGCCATTCGCGCCGGCGCACAGCTCGGGCTGCCATGAGGAGACCGCGCCGGCAATGAGTTCGCTGCCGCTCAGCTGTGCTTCAGAGCTGCCGATTTCGCAGCGGATTCCGACGGTTTGAAAATCGAGCTTGACCGCGACGCTGTGCTGCCACGCGTCCCAGAACAGGCCGGGGCGGATGATCTGGGTCACCCCCGAATCACCGGTGCCGCGGGGTATCACCACAAGCCAGCAGGACTGGCCCGTCGTCGGCTGACCGGTGATGATGACCGGTTGACCGCAGCCCAGACCGGGCGACTGCATCGACGTCTGCATTTCGAATTTCGCGGAACCCGTGCCGGTGTCATCGGACCCGGCCCACTTGATCTCGTTGGAGGTGTACTGCGTATAGAACTGATTCGAGGCGAGATTGACGCCCACGATCCCCGACGGCAGAGAGACACCATCGGCCGTGGGATCGCCGCGAGCGGTCTGCACTTTGCCGGCCAGGTCGGTGATGTAATGCGTGCGCACGTCCGAGCCGGTATTCGTGAACACCGCGGAGATCTGTTCGCCGCTCGCGGCGCGGAACGGTATCGCTGTGAACGGTCCCGCCGCCCCGCCATAGTTCGGGGTGGTGTACTGCTCGTCTTGCGGGGCGATGTTCGGCGCCAGTCCCCGTGCGGCCTCGACCGCGTCGGGATCTTCGGGATCGATATTCGGCAGCACTCCGGAGTCTCTTCCGGAGTTCGCGAAGGCACCGTACTGGCAGGTCGTGCGGTCGGGGTGGCCCGGGTTCAGCGGGTCCTCCCCCCAGCACTGCGCGATCTGCAGAAAGTTCTCACCACCCACGTTGCCCTGCGGGCGGGTTGATTTCTTCGTGCCCGCTCCCGTCCAGCTGACCAGCACACCCTCAGAGGTGAGATCGGTCGTCTTCGAGACCGTGACGGCAAGATCAGGGAACGGCGAACCATCGGGCGTGATCGCGCTCGACGCGGTGACCGTCACCGCGCTCGATGTGTCGGCGGATGCGGCCGACGGGGCGAACGAGGCCAGGACCGACATGCCGATTCCGACGACGAGCCCGACGACAATTCCGCTGGCACCGGCACGAACCCACACTGATTTCGCGGCGAGAATGCGACGCGTCATTTGCGGCCCGCCTTCGCGACGAGGGGCTTCAGTCGTCTCCAGAGCACCGGCGGCAGCACGGCCGCGCCGATGAGGAGAATCCCGGCGAACAGCATGACCGCCTGCTGGGACCCCCAGCCGGCCTCGGCGAGGGTGAACGGCGAGGCAACGGCGGTACCAGAGACGCCCGCCGCACCTCCGGCCGTTCCGCCCGAGATCAGGGCTCCGTTTTCGTCGTAGACCGCGGTATCCACTGCACCGGTCCCGGCGGCTGCCGCAGCGGCATCCGCCGCCGGGTCGCCGCTGGCGGCGGTGCCGCCCGTTCCCGTACCCGAGGTGGGAGTGTCAGCGGGCGCGCCGCCAGTACCCGTGGTGCACTGCGCGGTGCCGACCTTATCGCACTCGGCAGGTTGTGCCGCTGCCGCGGCCAGCTGATTGCTCGAGGGCGAATCGCCGGGCTTGAACGTCGGATTGTTGCATTTGTTGATGTCGACGCCCGACACGTCTGCCCCGGGAACGCGCTTGATCTGGTCGAATCCGGCGAGCACCAGGTTCATCGGGAGCGGCGAATAGCCCAGTGCCTCAGCCTGTTGCTGTCCTTCGCAGAGCATGTAGTTTGCGAACGCGCCGAGGGTGAGGCCCTTCTTCTCCGTGAAGACACCACCGACCGCCGTCGGCACGATCATGTAGGAGTAACTCGACAGCGGATAGCTTCGGGCGTCGGCGTTGTTGTACACACCGTCAAGAACCTGGGTGAGGTAGTCCGGGCTGGTGGGAGCAACGTCCGTTTTGATCTGGGCCTGGAGCAGGGCTACCGCGACCGAGTCTGCGGTGGGCTCCACGTAGTACCCGGCCGCGTTGAGCACCTTGGCGACCGGGAAACCTGCTTCGAGGGCGTAGGAGTACTCGACGTAGGTGATGGCCCCTTCTCCGTAGTCCTGGCTCACGTAGCCGGCAACCCCGGAGGAGCCGCTCTGTGCCTTGGCGTTGCCGAACGTGGGGTACTGCGAGGTGAGGCCGCACGAGGTGCGGCCGACCTTGGCGCAGAAAGCGCTCCACAGGGCGGGGTGCTGCTTCGACATCCAGAGGGTGAACTGCGCGGTCGACCCCGAGCCGTCGGAACGCACCACGGGCACGATGCCCTTGTCGGGCATGGCCAGGCCCGGGTTGTCGGTCTGGATCGCCGGGTCGTTCCACTTGGTGATGACTCCCGTGAAGATCTTGGTGATGACCGCGCCGCTCAAACGCAGGTTGGAGACCCGCACCCCACCGATTTTGAGGTTGTACATGAACGAGGAGCCACCCGCGACGATCGGCATGTAGGCATAGCCCCGGGACGGGATCTCGGGGGCTGAGTTGTCCTCCGGGTGGGTCTGGAACGGGATCTCGCTCACGGCGAAGTCCACGTTGCCGGCCACGAAGTCGCGCCGGCCGGCAGAGGAGCCGACACCGGAGTAGTTGACCGTCATACCGTAGTTCGAGGCGACGTTCTTGCGCCACTGGTCAAGGGCGTTCTGCGACCAGGTCGAGCCGGTGCCGGTGATCGGATCGTAGCTCACGGCATGGGCCGGCAGCGCGCCGAGCACACTGGCCAGCACGACGGTGAGGGCGAAAAGGGCGCGGATTGCATGAATCCGCCGGGGCTGGCGCGTCACGAGGACGTCTCCTTAGCGTTGAGGGGCGGTGAGTCGGCTGGCGGTGAGTCGGCTGGCGGTGAGTCGGATTGAGGCCGCTCGGATAGCGGCGACGGGGACGTCGGCGGCTCGGACGTCGGCGGCTCGGACGTCGGCGGCTCGGCTGCCCCGGACGACGCGTCGACCTCGGCGCGTCGGTGACCCTGAATGGTGATGCGCCGCAGGTCGCGGGCGGATTCCGCGCTCACCCGCTCCTGCTGTCTGCGGCCGAGCTGGCCGGGTCCTTTGCCGCCGATCACGCGCGCGATCGCGAACAGCGCGAGCACCAGCAGGATCAGAACGGCCGCCGAGCCGAAGCCTCGAGCGATCATGTTGGGCTCCGGGGACTTGACGAAGTCGAATACCTGCAAGGGCAGGGAGATCATCGGGCCCGCGAATGGATTCCAGTTGACGACTGCTGTCACCCCGGAGGTGAGCAGCACCGGACTGGTCTCGCCGATTCCGCGAGCGGTGCCGAGGATCACGGCCGTGGCCAGACCGGGTCGGGCGGTCGGAAGCACGACGTGCCACACCGTGCGCCACCGCGTCGAACCGAGGGCGTAGGCAGCCTCACGCAGGTTGCCGGGGACGAGCCGGAGCACGATGTCGGAGGCGCGAATCACGATGGGGAGCATCATCACGGTGATGGCCATTGCCGCGGCGAACCCGGAGCGCTGGTGAGTGATCAGCACGATGATCGCGGAGTAGACGAATAGTCCCGCGACAATAGAGGGTAGTGCGGTCATCGCATCCGAAATCGTGCGAACGAACCGGGCGAATTTTCCGCCGACCTCGTTGAGGAAGAGCGCCGTCATGACGCCGAGCGGAATGGTGATGGCGAGGGCCATCGAAATCTGCATCAGGGTGCCCAGAATCGCGTGAACGATACCGCCCACCTCGAGCCCGTCGAGTGGGCCGGCCAGCGCCATGCTCTGGGTGAAGAAGTTGAGGTGGGGCAGCGCCTCCTGGCCGCGAACCAGGGTGAATGCCACGACGAAGACCAGCGCGCCGAACAGCAGTACCCCAGCGCTCGCGAGCAGCACGCCCATCACGCGGTCTTTGACCTCCTGCCAGTCACTGGCGAAGCTCACCAGCAGGGCGTAGACGCCGATGAACGCGATGAAGGCCACCAGCAGCCACCCGACGCCACCGGAGAGCGGGGTGAACCACCCGAAGAGCAGAACAGCGACGGCGATTCCTGCCGCAGCGGCCCCGAGCACGTTGAACCGGTCGTCGAGGCGGGCGCCGCGCACACGGCGTCGCGGGCCGATCGCGATGCCCTCGGAGGAGGGAATTGTGGTGGTCTGCACATCCGTAACCGTGACGTCGGTGACGACGATGGCCGAGCTCGTGGGTTCGGAGATGATCGTCATCAGTTGCTCTCCGCACCGGATCGGGACCGCGCCACGATGGACGAGGCCGAAAAATTGATCACGAGAGTGATCAGGAACAGCACGAGACCAGCCGCCATCAGCGCAGAGAGGCCAAAGGAGCTGGACTCTCCGTACCGAAGGGCGATCAGCGCGGAGACGGAGTTGGTGCCGGTCTTCAAGACCTCCCAGTTGATCGTGAAGATCGGAGAGATGATCATGTAGACGGCGATGGTTTCGCCGAGGGCGCGGCCGAGCCCGAGCATGGTGCCGCCGATGATTCCACCGCGTCCGAAGGGCAGGACGACGGCCTGGATCATGCCCCAGCGGGTGGATCCCAGGGCGAACGCGGCCTCCCGCTCGCCGATCGGGGCCTGCGAGAAGGCCTCGCGCATCACGGAGGTCTGGGTGGGCACAACCATCAGCCCCACCACAATGCCGGCGATGAACGCCGAGGACGTGAAGGCACTCGCCTCGGTGAGGGCCTGACCGGTGGCGTCCTCAACCCGGAAGAACGGGATCCAGCCGAAGTACGTCGAGATCCAGGTAGCGACAGGAATCACGTTGGCCTGCAAAAAAAAGACGCCCCAGAGGCCGAAGACCACGCTCGGTACGGCGGCCATCAGGTCGACGAGGGTCACGAGGGTCGAGCGCACCCGGCCCTGGGCGACCTCGGAGATGAGGAGCGCCGTGCCGAGGGCCAGCGGCACGGCAACGCACATCGCAATGACCGCGATCGTGATGGTGCCGAAGAGCACGGATGCGATGCCGAACTTCTTCGACTCCGGCGACCAGTCCTGCTCAACCAGGAAGCTCCACCCCGCGACCCCGAGGGCATCGGAGGCGCGCAGCGACAGGAATACGCCTACGGCCAGCATAATCACCACCGTGATACCGCCGGCGCTGAAGGCAACCGAACGGAACACGGAGTCCGACACCGATGGGCGCGCGGCCAGCGACCGTCGCGGGGATGAGTCCGGGCTGGCCGGGTCGACCACGGGCGGGTCACCCAGCGACGGGTCGACCAGCGAACGGTCGACCCGAGGCGCGTCGAAGAGGGTCGAGATCGACATAGCTGTCCTTGCACATTCGGGTGTGGGGATGGAACGCGGAGGGGTATCACGTCCGAAACACATATTTCGGGCGTCAGGTAAACACTGGGCGTCAATTTGTCCATCAAGAGATGGACACGGGGTGGAGAGTTGTGCCGGCGCGTCACTGCGCGGCGTGGTCGGACGTCCAGCTCACGGGACGGTCGGGGTGGCTGCAGGCGACGGGGTGGCACTCGGTGACGGGGCAGGCGCGGGAGAGGGCGTTGACGTGGGAGAGGGCGCCGTTGCCGGGGGCGCCTCCGGCACGGACGGGACCGCGATCGCCACGATCAGGTTGACCGGCGTTCCCAGGCGCACACTGTCACGTGCCGACGGAAAACTTGCGAGCACCGTGCCGGGCGTTGCCGTGGAATCCCCTCGCGTCTCGGTCAACGGCACAAAACCGGCCTCTTCGAGGGCTGCATAGGCCGCTGCCCGGCTGAGACCCAGCACCGTGGGGATCGCGTTTGCCCCGGACGCCACGACGAGGTCGACCGTGTGCCCCGACCCGATGCGGGTTCCGGCGGGCGGCAGGCTGCCGAGAACAGTGTCCGCGGGACGGGCCGAGTCCTTCAGCTCGACGGCGCCGAACTCCAGCCCTGTCGCAGCGAGCACCTCCCGGGCGGCAGCGAGAGTCAGGGAGGCGACCTCGGGCATCCGCACGGTGTGACTCGGCGTGATGCCTGCTGGTGCGGGGACCTCGGTCTGTGCGGGGGTCGGAGTGCTGCTGGTGACCGCGATGGACGCGGGGACGGACCCGCCGGATGCTGCCGCCCAGGCAACGGCGACTCCCACCACCACCAGCATGGCCGCGAGCCAGAGGCCGGCCCCGCCCCGAGTGCGACCGCTGCGGGCCCACGCGGGCCCGGGTACACCGGCAGGCCGGCGCACCGAGGCTTCCTCAGCGACATGTATGTGTCCAGTTCTGTCCGCACTAGTCGTGAGCCCACCTCGCGGCGTCGTGACGGCCACCGGGATCACCGTCACGTCTCCGGCCCCTGCTGGTGCGAGCACCTTGGTCCGCTCAGTGACCATGGCCGGCCCGGGCTCGGCCCCGCCGCCGACAGCCCCGCCGCCGACAGCCCAGCCGACAACAGCGGATGTGCTCGCCTGGTCGATGGCGGCCATCATCTCGGCGGCCGACTGGAACCGGCTCGCGGGGTCCTTGAGGAGGGCCTTGACCACGATCCGATCAACAGCTCGCGGAATGCGAGCGCGCAGTACCGACGGCACCGGCGGGAGTGCCCGCGCGTGAGCTCGCATCACGGCGGCGGCCGAAGCGCGCGGAAACGGCGGCCGCCCGGTGAGTGCGAAGTACAGGACACACCCGAGCTGGTACAGGTCACCGCGTTCGTCGACGGCGTCACCGCGCGCCTGTTCCGGCGACATGTAGTTCACGCTGCCGAGGATCCCCTCGACCAGACGTTCGGTCGGCACCTGGCCAGCACCCTGTGCCGGGCCGGTCGGTTCGGGCGAGCTTCGCAGAACGTCCGTTCCGAGCACCGGCCGCCCAGCGGCATCCGCAAGACCGAAATCGAGTAGACGCACATCCCCGATCGCGAATTCTCCCCCGGCATCGCCGTCAACCATGATGTTCGCCGGCGACACGTCCCGGTGAATGAGCCCGCGGGCGTGGGCTGCCCCGAGCGCACCAAGCACGGCAGAGGCGATCGTGAGCACCTGGCGCGAGTCGAGGGCGCCGTTCCGCTGCACGTATTCGGCGAGGGTGACTCCGCGCACGAGTTCGAGGGCAATCCAGGCCTGCGGTTCCTCCCCCGCGTCGTGCACGCCGACACCGAGCACCTGAGCGATGTTCGGGTGCCGCAGCCCCGTCGTTGCCCGCGCCTCGGCGAAAAACGCCTCACGAGAGCGCTCGGAGGCGGAGAGGTGCGGGTGCAGGATCTTGAGGGCGACGGAAGCCCCGGTGACGGTGTCCGTCGCGGCGAACACCGAGGAGGACCCCCCTGTGCCGAGCAATTCACCGAGGCGAAACCGTGTGGAGAACAAAGAGTCGGATCCCGTCGCCATGCCTACGCTGCCCGTGGTGCGGGGCGAACGTCTCGACGGCTTCGGATCACCAGGACAGCGACTTTTCGTCGTCGCTCTCGGCACGGCTTCGACGGCCGCCCTCGGCGCTCGGCCGGGCGCCCTCGGCAACGATCGCGGTGCGAAACGCCAGAATCGCTCCGACCGAGGCTTCCCGGCTGGATGACGGTCCGCCGTACCATCGGCCTGAGGTCATCACGACGCGGTCGCCGACCCGGACAATCCAGCCGTGAGCTCCCGCGGTGGGGCCGGTCACGGTCTCGGCCACCATGTCGTCAACGAGGTCTTTCAACTCGAGCACATGAGCTCTCGCCCCCGCGAATGACCCGTAGACGGATGCGCTGCGCCCGAGTTCGCGATTATTGGAGGCCAGTACCCGCCAGATCCCGGAGTGGGCCCTGGCCAGGGTCGAGCCATCACGGGCGGGGCGGCCTGGGCGGCTCCCGCGACTCTGCGCCTCGGCGACCGCCGGACCAGACGGTCCCGCCATGCTCCCTGCGAGGTTCCCTGCCGGGCTCCCCGCCACAGCACCTGCCAGGGCGCCGGCGCGCACGTTCTCTCGAAATGCCGCCCAGCCGATCAGGCGCAGGTCCGTCGTCGAACGGAAGGCCGAGAACACAACTGACGGACTCGATGACACGGTGGCTCCTGGGACATGATGACAAACAACGATGGGGCACCGCCACGGCGTGGCGCCTCGGGCAACCTGCCCCGCGAGTACGTTCCAGCGCCGGGGTGTCCGGGGAACGTCAGCCACATGAACGACCTCTGAACAGCAGGCAAACGGGGGCGGAACATCACCGCACAAGCGTGTGGAAATCACCCCCGTTCAGGGGTCATATTGACACTCTTCGACGGCCGATCTCCACTGCGGCGGGAGGCTGCCTCGACGTAGACGGGTCGGTGCACTGGCGCGGCCGGTTCCCATCCTCCAGCTAACGTCCGGCCTATCCACGGCTGGTGGCCAGACTCCAAAAGTACGCTTCAGCTACTGACAACGAGTTTCTGGGCTCGCCAGCGGCCATCATCCGTCCGTCATGACAGCGGCGCTCACCCGCCAACCGCTGCCACTGTGAACGCGCTGAGAACACGCGAATTCGGGTGCTGGAATCCGTATTTCGGCTTCGCCACACCCCCCTAACGATATATCGTTAAGTATCGCCGAGCCGGGTTGGCTCCGGCACTGAGGAGGACATCATGAACGGATCATTCAAGAATGACGGGTTCGGAGCACGCCGCGGCGGCATGAGCGAGGGCTGGCCAGTCGCCGGCATGTGGGAGGCGATGGAGCAGCTACGCGGCCAATTCGACCGCAAGGCCGGCACCAGGATGGGGCGTGGCGACGTTCGTGCGGCGGTGCTTGCCCTGCTCGCCGAACAGCCGATGCACGGCTACCAGATCATTCACGAGATCGAGGAGCGCAGCAACGGCGCCTGGAAGCCCAGCCCCGGCTCTGTGTACCCCACGCTTCAGCTGCTGGCGGACGAAGGCATCATCGGTGCGGAAGAGTCCAACGGTCGCAAGACCTACTCGCTCACCGACGAGGGTCGTCAGGTGGCCGACGCCGCGGCCGATCAGCCGGCCCCGTGGGAAGCGCCGGGTGCGCAGGACACCACCGGGCGGGCGACGGCGCTGCCCAAGGCAGGCATCGAACTCGCTCAGGCAGCTGCCCAGGTGGGGCGTTCCGGCAAGCCGGAACAGGTGAAAGAGGCTGTGGCCGTCCTGGAAGAGGCGCGTCGTAAGCTGTACTCCATCCTCGCCCAGGACTGACCGAGTGCCCACAGCACGTCGGCATCAAGGAGTACAGATGACCGACGCCGGAGATATGCGAGCTCGCTCCCGCAGAATTCTGCGGTTCGCCGCCCGCTATCTGGTGCAGACGTGGTGGTACGAATTATTTCTTCCACGGATCGGCCTCGCACGGATCGGGGCACGAAATCGTTCGGCGCGCATGCAGCACATTGCGCGGCGCTTTCACGTGCTTGCGGTTGATTTGGGCGGCCTCATGATCAAGGTCGGCCAGTTCATGTCGTCGCGCCTTGACGTGCTGCCGCCTGAGATCACCAAGGAATTGGAGGGCCTGCAGGACGAGGTTCCGCCCGTACCGTTCCCGGCGATCCGCGCCCTCGCCGAGACCGAGCTGGGCATGACGTTGGACCGTGCGTTCTCATTCATCGATCCCACACCACTGGCGGCAGCGTCACTGGGCCAGGTTCACCGCGCCCGGCTCTCGGACAGGGACGCGGCCGAGACGGGCCTGCTCGACGTCGTCATCAAGATTCAGCGGCCGGGTATCGCCACGATCGTCGACGTCGACCTCAGCGCCCTCCGCCGTGTCGCCCGCTGGCTCAGCCACGTGCGTCTGGTCTCTGATCGCGTCGATATGCCTGCTCTGCTGGAGGAGTTCGCCTTCACGAGCCTCGAGGAGATCGACTACCTGCATGAGGCGGCGAGCGCCGAGCGGTTCGCTCGGGACTTCGACGAGGATGCCCGCGTCAGCGTTCCCGCACTGGTCTGGGAGCGCACCACGCGTCGGGTTCTGACCCTGGAAGACGTGACCGCCATCAAGATCAACGATGTCGATGCGCTGAAGGCCGCCGGGATCGACCCATCCGAGGTCGCAGCGGAATTCGCATCCGTCATGTTCGACCAGCTCTTCCTCTACGGCTACTTTCACGGTGATCCTCACCCCGGCAACATCTTCGTCACACCGCTCGGTGCCGGCGCGGCCGGGGCAAACGGCGCGCGAGGCTGGAAGTTCACCTTCATCGACTTTGGGATGATGGGCGAGGTACCCGATGCCCTGCGTCGGGGGCTTCGGAAATTGTTCATCGCCGCCGCGTCACGCAACGGCAAGGGGATGGTGGACGGCATCCGTGAGGTGGGCGTGCTCCTGCCGTCCGCTGACACCGCAGAACTTGAGCGGGCGATGACGAAACTGTTCGCTCGCTTCGGCGGGATGGGTTTCGCCGAGTTGCAGGATGTCGACCCGCGCGAATTCCGCGCCTTTGCCCTCGAGTTCAGTGATGTGGTGCGATCCCTACCGTTTCAGCTGCCCGAGAACTTCCTACTCATCGTTCGGGCGATGTCGCTGACCTCGGGAATGTGCAGTTCGCTCGACCCTGCATTCAACATTTGGAATGCCGTGGAACCGTATTCGGCCCAGCTCATCAGAGCGGAGGGCGGCAACCTGGTGCAGACGGCCGGAAAGCAGGCGCTGTCGGTTGCCGGCATCATCGCGCGGCTGCCCGAGAGACTCGATAATCTCACGACCCGGATCGAAGAAGGAACGGTCTCGGTACAGGCCCCTCGAATCGAACGTCGGCTGAGCAGCCTCGAGCGAACGGGACGGCAGATCATCTCGGCAGTCCTCTTCGCCGCCCTACTGATCGGCGGCATCCTGCTTCGTGCCGACGATGTTGTCTTCGGCACGGTACTCGTGGGTGTCTCGCTGCTCCCACTGATCCACGCGCTCTTCGCAGGAACCGTGGCACGGCGGGCCCTTCTGCCGTAGGGGCGCCAAGGCCCGTCTCCCGGGCGCAACGGCCCGAAACTGCGAACCCCGGGGGCGCGGCGGACCACCGAAAACGGCCGGCGAGCGCTCTCTGCCTGATCCCCCTGCGTACTCCTTCAGTTGAGGAAGGGCGGCCGAGGCTGATAGCTTCGAGGTGACCTGGTTGATTATCTTTGGCCACCCGCGCCAACGTGTGTCGATCCATTCGCACTATCGGACAGAGCTGCCCGCGGTGGCTCGCTGCCCCTCGCCGGCTCAGGCAAAGGGGGGAGAACTTCATGGGTTCTCTAATTCTCATGATCATCGGTCTGGCCGTCATGGCCGCTGGATACGTCTTCTATTCCCGGTATCTCTCGCGCAGGGTCTTCAAGCTCAAGGAAGCTTTCGTGACCCCGGCTCACGAGCTGAAGGACGGCGTCGACTACGTACCCACGAACAAATTCATTCTGTGGGGACACCATTTCACATCCGTGGCCGGCGCCGCCCCCATCGTCGGACCGGCGATCGCCGTGATCTGGGGCTGGCTCCCGGCCCTGCTGTGGGTCACCCTCGGCACCGTGTTCTTCGCCGGAATGCACGACCTCGGCACCCTGTGGGCTTCGACCCGTAACAAAGGACGCTCCATCGGCGGCCTGTCCGCCCGGTACATCGGAAAACGCGGGGCCAATCTTTTCCTGGTGGTGATCTTCCTGGTGCTGCTCATGGTGATCGCGGCATTCGCCGTCGTCATCAAGAACCTCCTCATCAGCACACCGGGTGCGGTCATCCCCGTGTGGGGCGCCATTATCGTCGCCCTTCTGGTGGGTGTGGCGGTGTACCGGCTCCACTGGCACTTGCTGCCCGTGACCGTGGTCGGCGTCGTCGCGCTCTATGCGCTCATCCTGGTTGGCGACACGATGCCGGTCGTGCTCTCCGAGTCAACGCTGGGGATGTCACCGGGCACATTCTGGATTGTTGCCCTGTTCGTCTATGGCGCGATCGCATCGCTTCTGCCCGTCTGGGTGTTGCTTCAGCCGCGTGACTACATCAATGGGGTGCAGCTGTTCGTCGGGCTGATCCTGCTGTTCGGATCCGTGCTGCTGGCCACGCTGTTCTCCGCGACGCCGCCGAACATCGTCGCCCCGATGATCAACATGGACGTTCCCGCTGGGACGCCCAGCATGATTCCGCTGCTGTTCGTGACCATTGCGTGTGGCGCGATCTCGGGGTTCC
>NZ_JPRS01000090.1 GCF_000738085.1 Cryobacterium sp. MLB-32 | reverse complement strand
CCGGGCTGCTCGCGCGGGAACGAGCACGTCGGTGCCGTCCTCGTCAGCAACCCACCGGGTCTGGGCCTTTTCATGGGCCGTGCTGTTCACGGCTCTGATCTGGACCATGCTCGTGCTGCAATCTGAATGGGCGGCCCCGACGGTCACGGCGACGGCCTGGTGGATCCTGCCCCTGCTGGCCGTTCCGTTCGCCGTTTTCGTGTACCTCTCGCGCCGGTCCTACCGGATGAGGCTCGGCTTCTTCCTCTGGTTCTGCGCGCTCATCTATCCTCTGGGCCTGCTGAACTGGCAGCCCTTCCTGTCGATCGGGGCGGGAATTGCTCCCGATGCACTCGTCGGAATGACCGCCCTCGCCCCACTCGTCTACCTCACGCGCCTGGCCCGGCGGATGAAACGAGCAACCTCCCAGATCCGTCCGACCGTCTAGTCCACCGTCGCAACAGGTATCCAGATGCACCCCGGCCGCTCCCGGACCGGCCGGTCTCAGATTCCCCGGTTCTCGCGGTGCGCGGCGAGCAACTCGCGCGTGAACGGATGCTGCGGCGCAGCAAACAGGTCGGCCGCCGGCCCCTGCTCCACGACGCGACCGTCCTTCATCACGAGGATCTCGTGGCTGAGCGCCCGCACGACCGCAAGATCGTGCGAGATGAAGACCATCGCGAGCCCGTTGGACCGCTGCAGGGAAGCCAGCAGGGCGAGCACCTGAGACTGCACCTGCGCGTCGAGAGCCGACACCGGCTCGTCACACACGAGGATGCTCGGCTCGCGCGCCAACGCCCGGGCGATCGCGACCCGTTGACGCTCCCCGCCGGAGAGCTCGCGCGCGCGCCGCCCGAGGAGCGACGGGGTAAGGGCCACCCGCGCGAGCAGGTCCTCGGCCCGCGCCGTCCGGAGGCGACGCGGCGTGCCGTCCAGGGCGATCGCCTCCGACAGAATCTGCAGCACGGTGGCGCGCGGGTCGAACACGCTCAGCGCGTCTTGGTGGATGATTTGGATACCGCCCCGGCGACCGCGACGCAAGGATTCGGGCATGTCGCTCCACGCTTGGCCGTGGAGCAGCACTGACCCGCGGTCGGGCGCCTGGGTGGCCAACAACATCCGCGCCACCGTGCTCTTGCCCGAACCCGACTCACCGACGATGCCCATGGTGTGACCGGCACGCAACTCGAACGAGACGCCGTCGACGGCCGCCACCGACCCGAATGTCTTGGCAAGGTCGCGTGCGGAGAGCACCACCGGCCCGGGCACCGGAGGCCTTGCGGTGCCCAGCGATGCCGCGGCGAGCAACTGGCGAGTGTACGGATGTTGCGGCGCGGCAAACAGGACGGCTGTTTGCTGCACCTCAACGAAACGTCCGTCCTTCATGACGGCCACCTCATCGGCGAGCTCACGAATGACGCCCAGGTCGTGACTGATCAGCAGGAGGGCGAGGCCCGATTTCTTAAGTTCGCGCAGGAGCAGAATGATCTGGGCCTGCACTGTCGCATCGAGCGCCGTGGTCGGTTCGTCGGCGATCAGCAGCCGCGGCGATGCCGCGATGGCCGACGCGATGAGTGCGCGCTGGCGCAACCCACCAGAGAGTTCGTGCGGGTACTGCCGGGCGCGCCTGGCCGGATCGGGCATGGCAACCTGCCCGAGCAGCTCGAGCACTCGACGTGACCGATCGGCCCGGCCGAGCTGCGGTTCGTGCACGTCCAGGGGCTCGGCCACCTCGGCGCCCACCCGGCGTAGCGGGTCGAGGGAGACCAGGGCGTCCTGGCTCACGAGCCCCACCCGGGCACCCCGGAGGCCGCGCCATCCCCGGTCGTCGAGCGTGCGGGCGTCGACACCGGCGACCGTCAGCTCGTCGGCTGTGACTCCCTGGCCGGCAAGACCGATGAGACTCCGAGCCGTCAGGCTCTTACCGGCGCCCGATTCCCCCACGATGCCCAGGCAGTGCCCCGCAGCGATGCTGAATGAGACGCCGTCCACTACGGCAGCCGTCGAACCCGGCATCACCACTCGAAGGTTGCGCACGCTCACGGCACTCATCGGTGCCGCCCCGCCGCGCGGGCCTGCAGATGCCGACCGACAATGCTGGTGGAGACCACGGTCGCGGTGATCACCAGTCCCGGGAACACGGCAATCCACCACGCGGTCGCCAGAAAATTGCGCCCTTCCGAGAGGATGAGTCCCCACTCGGGGATGGGCGGCTTGGGCCCGAGGCCGAGGAAGCTCAGACCGGCGGCCGCCGTGATTGCAGTCCCGATCCCCATGGTCGCCATCACCAACAACGGCCCCAGGGTGTTCGGCACAACGTGGCGCAACACGGTAACGGCGGGCGAGATCCGAGTGTGCGTGCCGCCTCGACGTACCCGGCGCGCTTCACCACCAGCGTCTGCACCCGGGCGACGCGCGCGTAGGCCGGGATCACCGCGATGGCCACGGCCGTGAGCAGGCTCGCCTCTCCCGGACCGATGATCGCGATCACGATCAGCGCCAGCAGGAACTCCGGGAACGACATCAGGATCTCGATGGCCCGACTCAGCACGCCGTCGCCGAGCCGCCGCATCAGCCCCGCGAGCGATCCGATCACGAGCCCCGCCACCAGGGCGATCAGGGTTGCGCCGAAACCGATCGCCAGCGAATACCGCGAACCGTAGACCACCCGAGCGAATACGTCGCGGCCGGCCTGGTCCGTGCCGAACGGATGCCCCTGGCCGGGTGGGAGCAACGCCGCACCGATGTCGGTGCTCAGCGGATCTGCTGCGGTGAACAGCGCCGGCAGTGCGGCGGAGACTCCGAGGAGTGCAAGGAACCCGACGGAGACGAAGAGGGCAGGCACGGGCATCCTCCTGGCCGTGCGCGCAGAGGCGGCGGAAAGAATGCTCATGCGTAGGACTGCTCTGTCGTGAGGCGCGGGTCGATGCGGTCTGCCAGAGTATCGGCGAGCAGGTTGACCAGTGAGAACCCCACGGCCGCGAGCACGATGATGCCCAGCACGACGGGCACGTCACGGTCGACAATGGCGTTGAGGGCCACGCGGCCCAGTCCGGGGCGGGCGAAGACGGTCTCCACGAGCACCGAGCCGCCGAGCAGGGACCCCGCGATGTAGCCGGTGAGGGTGATGCTGCTCGCTGCGGCGTGCCGGAGGGTGTGGCGCACGACGAGGCGAGTATGACTGGTCCCGCGGGCGCGCACGGTGGCGACGAAGGGCAGCGTAGCGGCATCGTCGAGCCCCTGCCGCAGTACCTGGCTGAGGATGCCGGCCACCGGAATGGCGAGTGTCACCGCGGGCAGCACCAGCGCGCCGAAGCCTGCCGTGGCCACCACCGGGAACCAGCCGAGCCCGAAACCAAAAACGCCGATCAGGACGAGCCCGATCCAGAAGGTCGGCGACGAGACCGCGATGAGTTCGAGCAGGCCCGCAACCGGTGCCGTTCGGCGGTCACGGCCGAGCAGCGCAGAGGTGAGCGCGAGCAGCAGAGCGAACACGAGCGCGAGGCCCATCAGCTGCACGGTGGACGGCAGCTGCTGGCCGATCACGGCCGTCACGGGCTGCTGCATGCGGTAGGAGGTTCCAAGGTCGCCCTGCACCAGACGCGCGAGGTAGCTGAAGTACTGCACAATCAGCGGGTCGGCGAGCCCCCAGTCGGCGCGGATCTGGTCGCGAACCTGCTCGGACACGTTTCCGAGCCCCACGAGCACATTCACCGGGTCGCCGGGGATCAGCCGCAGTGAGAAGAATCCCACGGTGGCGGCGCCCCAGACCACGAGCAGCATTCCGCCGATCCGCCCCGCGACGCGAGCGCCCGGTCGGCCGGATCGAGCGCTGCCCGCGCGGCGCTCGCTCACGGAGCGGTGGTGAGGGAGGCCTCGTAGAAGAGCGGCTGCCCATACAGGTCAAAGGTCAGGTTCTTCAGGCTCGGGCTATAGGCGGTGATGGCGGTGGGCACGGTGATCGGGACCATGGCCACGTGGGTCGCGTTCCACTGCTGCAACTGCTGGTACAGGACTGTCCGCGCGGCCGGATCGCTCGTGGCGATGGCATCATCCAGAAGCTGGTCGACGACGGGGTCGACGATGGATGAGCCGTTCTTGTAGCCGCCACTGTGCATGTGAGCGCGCAACACGTCGGCGTCGACGCTGGGAAAGCTCCAGTCCGAGAGGTCGTAGTCGCGCGCGTCGAAGGCCTCGTAGTACTGGGCGATTTCGCGGTTGTCGCGCACGATTTCGAAGCCGAGATCGCGCAGGTCGGACTGCACCACGTCACCGAGGCTGGCATTCGCGTCGGAGATCGGGGTGTAGGCGAGCCACCGCGCGCTCAGGCGGGCACCGTCCTTCGTGCGGTACCCCTCGGAGTCACGTTCCGTCCAGCCGGACGCGTCGAGCAGAGCACCGGCCGCGTCGGGATCGAAGGCCCTGCTCTCTTCGAGGCTGGGGTCGTAGGAGTCCGGCGTGGCCGGGGACAGGATGCTCCACGCCCGCTCGGCCTGCCCCTGGTAGATGCTGTCGACAGCCGGCCCGATATCGATACCGAGGGCGAAGGCGCGGCGCACGTTTTCATCGGCAAAGACGCCGTGCGCCTCGTTGAGGAACAGGGTGTACGGGAGCCCCGGCATCGTCACGTTCTCGATGGTGAACTCATCACCGATCTGGCTCACGGTATTGGCAGTGATGTCGCTGGCGATCTGCGCCTCCCCGCTGGTGAGTGCGCCGGTGCGAACCGACGACTCGGGCAGGATGCGGAAAACCAGGGTGTCGATGGCGGGCGCGCCTCGTGCGTGCTGCCCTCGGGAGCCCAGTTGTAGTCGGCGTTGGCGGTGAAGACAATGCTTTGGTCGGGGGTGTATTCGCTGAGGATGTACGGGCCGGTGCCCACCGAGATACCGGGGCCTCCTGCTGCCAGCTGTCCCGTGTTATCGCGCAGAGTGGCCGGTGAGTAGAAGCCCAGCTTGGCGGTGCTCACGGCCTGCAGGAAGGGAGCGTAGGGCTGGTCGAAGTCCACCCGAACGGTGTACTCGTCCACGACGGAGGTACCCGCGTAGAAACCGCCGGTCTCGGCGTACCCGATGAGGCTCGCGGCATCCGCTGACGCCGTTTCGGGGGCGACAACGTGCTCAAAATTGGCCTTGACGGCCTCGGCGTTGAAGGGCTCGCCGTCGTGGAAGGTGACGTCGTGACGCAGGTCGAACGTGTAGTGCAACCCGTCGTCGGAGACCTGCCATGACGTGGCGAGCCACGGCACGAACGAACCATCGGCCTTCTGGTACACGAGCGAGTCGAACGAGTTGCGCATCACGAGCGCCGTGGCCTGGAAGGCGGAGGAGTGGATGTCCATCTTGCCGCCGCTGAGGGTGCCGCCATTGATGGCGTAGGTCAGCGTGTTCGTGGCGGCCGGCTGAGCGGTTGCGCTGCACCCGGTGACGAGGGTGGCGATGGCGACGACGGCGACAGTTGCGCGCAGCCAGGATCGTGCATGGGCGCGAATGCGCATAGGTCTCTCTCTGTGGTGCCGATCGAACGGGCACAAGAAATGACCCCGCCCCTCCAACGTACCGCGAGCCTCCGCACCGTGGCTTCTGCGAAGCAGAACCGGTCGTTCTCGCGACACGCCGTTCGAGGTGCACGATTGACCCGGCGTGTCACAGATTCCCCGGTTTTTTTGCGTCAGGTCCCGCCCCTCGAACAGGGCGCTCTCCACAAGGGAATACCATTGGTAGTATGACGCCGCAAGACACCACAGAACAGACCGAGGCAGAAACTGCCAGTACAACCAAGACCTTTGCAGACCTCGGGCTCAACGCTGCGATGCTCAAAGCGCTCAAAGACGTTGGATACGAGACACCGTCGGCCATTCAGGCCGCCACCATCCCCCCGCTGCTCGCCGGCCGGGACGTAGTCGGACTCGCCCAGACCGGCACCGGAAAGACGGCCGCGTTTGCGCTGCCCATCCTCTCCCGCCTGGACATGGCCCAGAAGACCCCGCAGGCGCTCGTGCTTGCCCCCACGCGCGAGCTCGCGCTGCAGGTGTGTGAGGCGTTCGAGAAGTACGCGGCCCACATGCGCGGCGTGCACGTGCTGCCCGTTTACGGCGGACAGGGTTACGGCGTTCAGTTGTCCGCCCTGCGCCGCGGCGTGCACATTGTGGTCGGTACTCCCGGCCGCATCATGGACCACCTCGAAAAGGGCACCCTCGACCTCTCCGCGCTCAAGTACCTGGTGCTCGACGAGGCCGACGAGATGCTCAAGATGGGCTTCGCTGAAGACGTCGAGACGATCCTCGCCGACACCCCCGACGACAAGCAGGTCGCACTCTTCTCGGCCACGATGCCCGCGCAGATCCGCCGCATCTCCAAGAAGTACTTGCACGACCCCGAAGAGATCACGGTCAAGAACAAGACCACGACCTCCGCGAACACCACCCAGCGCTACCTCATGGTGTCGTACCCGCAGAAGGTCGACGCCCTCACGCGCATCCTCGAGGTGGAGAACTTCGAGGGCATGATCGTCTTCACCCGCACCAAGAACGAGACCGAGCTGCTCGCCGAGAAGCTGCGCGCTCGCGGCTACTCCGCCGCCGCCATCAACGGCGACGTGCAACAGGTACAGCGTGAGCGCACCGTGAACCAGCTCAAGTCGGGCAAGCTCGACATTCTGGTGGCCACGGATGTCGCCGCTCGCGGTCTCGACGTCGACCGCATCAGCCACGTGGTCAACTACGACATTCCGATCGACACCGAGTCCTACGTGCACCGCATCGGACGTACCGGCCGTGCCGGCCGCAGCGGAGCAGCCATCAGCTTCGTGACGCCGCGCGAGCGTCGTCTGCTCAGCGCGATCGAGAAGGCCACCCGCCAGCCCCTCACCCAGATGCAGCTGCCGAGCGTGGAAGACGTGAACGTCACACGTCTGGCACGTTTCGACGACGCGATCACCGAGGCGCTCGGCCAGTCCGAACGCATTGGCATGTTCCGCGACATCGTGGGTCACTACGTGTCCCACCACGACGTGCCCGAAGCGGATGTCGCCGCGGCCCTCGCCGTGGTTGCCCAGGGTGATACTCCCCTGCTGCTCTCCCCCGAAGATGCCCGCGCCCAGCGCTTCGCGCGTGAGGAACGCAGCGATCGCGCCGACCGCGACCGCGGAGACCGTGGCGATCGCCGCGACAGCCGCGACAGCCGCGACGGCGGAGACCGCCCCGTGCGCAGCGAACGCCCCGTGCGTTCGAGCGGCAAGCCGATGTCGCAGTACCGCATCGAGGTGGGCAAGCGCCACAAGGTGGAGCCGCGCCAGATCGTCGGAGCGCTCGCGAACGAGGGCGGCCTGAGCCGCGATGACTTCGGGCACATCAAGATCCTGCCCGACTTCTCCCTCGTAGAGCTGCCGGCAGATTTGTCCAGCGATGTGTTCTCCAAGCTCTCCGCGACCCGCATCAGCGGCAAGCTCATTGAGCTGAAGGCCGACCGCGGCGGCGCAAGCCGTCAGGGCCCGGAACGCCGCCCGCACAACGCTTAAGCACGCACGCACGCACTGACTGACGCTCCGCCTCCGGGTGGGGCGTCAGTCGTTTAACCGGCGACGGCGGCTGTTTCTGCTGCTCCACTCAGATGGTGTCGGTCTGACTCTCTGGGCGGCCCTGCTCCGCCATGCTGCCCTGCTCCGCCATGCTGCCCTGCTCCGCCATGCTGCCCTGAGCGCTGGCGATGTTGACCAGCCAGGTCACGCCGAACCGATCCGTGCACATGCCGAAGCTGTCGCCCCAGGGCGCCTTCTCCAGCGGCGTCGTGACCGTTCCGCCGTCAGCGAGCTGGGCCCAGTACCGGCTGAGTTCCGCCTCGTCGTCGCCGCTGAGCGACACCGAGTAGTTGGTTCCCGTCGTGAATTCCATGCTGTTCGGAGTGTCCGAGGCCATCAGGGTGAGGCCGTTGGCTGCCGTCAGCTGGGAGTGCATGATCTTGTCCTGCTCGGCGGGGTCGTCACTGGCGTGAAAATCCGCGAAGGTGCTCTTCGTCAACTCTCCCCCGAACACCGACTGATAGAACTCCATCGCCTTCTCGGCGCTGTCGCGGAAGCCCAGGTACGGGTTGAGTCGGGTGGTGGTCATGGGTCTGCCTCCTTAGTCAATGGTGTCTACCCAACAATTATCGGCTCGACCCTCGCATTGGGGTAGTGCCCGACAGGAGTTCGTTGACAGGGCCTAACAGAATCCAATATTGTTCCTGCAGGCACCTCTTCCCACCCGAAAAGCGTGCACACCTCCCATTCCGCTGAGACGGATCCCGGAGCGTGAGTACAGCGGGAACCAGTCCCGATTCCCCCGGCCCTCGACAGGCAACGGCATCCTCAGCGGCAGAGTCCGCTGCAGCGGTCGCACCTCATCCCCGACAGAAATGTGGTCAAGCCATGAACTCGGAAACCCTCCCCCTTACGTCTGACTCAGAACTCTCCGCGCCGCGCGACCTGCATGGAGTGATCAGCGACTCCCGGCGACGGCAACTCGACCTCTTTCGCCAGCGCCAGTCCGAGCGCGAATCCGACCTCACGAGCCCGGGAACACCCGACGGTGACTCGACGCACTAACCACGGTGCACCGTGCGAATCACAATTCCGGCGCATCCACGACCGGAGCGGTACGTTCGATCGTGGACAGCAGGTTTGGCCTGGATTCTGGCCACCGTGTCACGGAATGTCAGATCGATATCGAGCGTGCTCGCGGCGCCACGCTCACCTCACCCGACCGACGCTCCGCACGTCGTGGGGCGGGCGCTAGGCTTTCAGTCAGGCGAAAGACAACGGTACGCAGGAGACTGAACATGAAGACGACGCGGTCCCCCACGACGAGCACCGGCAGCCGTCTGGCCGCGCTCTCCGGTAACCGCTGGTTCAGGCTGGTCTGGATCATTCCGGTCGCCCTCCTCGTACTGGCCGGCGTTGTGCTCGCGGCCCGGGGCATCCGCTCGCTTCCCGACGTTCAGTCGTTCCTCACCCAGTTCCCCGGCACCACGACGCTGCCGGAATCCGCCCCCGTGGGGTTTCCCGCCTGGCTCAACTGGCAGCACGGCCTGAACGCCTTCTTCATCCTGTTCGTGATTCGTTCGGGTTGGCAGATCCACACCACGAAACGTCCCACGATGTTCTGGAAGCGCAACAACACCGGGCTCCTCCGCACACGCCGGGCGCCGAACAAGATGAGCCTCAGCCTCTGGCTGCACATCACGTTTGACACGCTGTGGGTCGCAAACGGTGTGCTGTTCTATATTCTGCTGTTCGCGACCGGTCAGTGGCTGCGTCTCGTGCCCGTGACCTGGAGCATCTTTCCGAACGCGCTGTCGGCGATGCTGCAGTACGCGTCGCTGGACTGGCCGGTGGAAAGCGGCTGGGTCAACTACAACGCCATCCAGACCATCAGCTACTTTCTGGTCGTGTTCGTGGCTGCTCCCCTCGCGCTCCTGACCGGCCTGCGCATGTCCCCGTCGTGGACGTTCCGTCGGCTGAGCAAGGTCTACCCCATCGGCGTGGCGCGTGCCGTGCACTATCCGGTGATGATCTTCTTCGTCGCCTTCATCGTTGTGCACGTCGTGCTCGTGTTCTCCACCGGCGCACTGCGAAACCTCAACCACATGTACGCGGCGCGGAACGATGACGGCTGGCTGGGGTTCGGCGTCTTCGCCGCGGCGCTGGTGCTGATGATCGTGGCGTGGGTGGCGGCCCGCCCGGTTATCCTTCGGGCGATCGCCTCGCTCACCGGAACCGTCTCACGCTGAGCTATCCGACCACGGCGGATGCCACGGCGAGGTGGACTCCGTCAGCTGTCGGATTCCACGATGCGCTCGTGGTCCCACGGCACGGCCCAGCCGAGCTCGTCGAACATGCGTGAGAGCACAATAGCGGTGAAACCCCAGATCAGGCGACCATCGACGGTGAAGGCCGGCGCGCGGTAGGTATGACCTCGCATCGAGTGCTCCGTGCTGGCCCGGTTCGCAGGGTCGAGCAGATCGGCGACAGGCACCCGGAATACCTCGACCGTTTCATCGTGGTCAACGGCCGCCACCTCCGACGGATGCGTCCACCAGGCGGGCACGGGCGTGACGACGTGGTTGCTCACCGGCACAGCCAGGTCGGGCAGCGTTCCCAGTGCCTCGAGGGCAGCGGGATCCACGCCGGTCTCTTCGGCGGCCTCGCGGATGGCGGCGGCGATGGGGCCGGCGTCCCCGGCCTCGAGTCGGCCACCCGGAAAGGCAATCTGTCCGGGATGGCTGCCGAGCGTTGCCGCGCGGCGCAGCAGGAGTACGTCAAGATCGGGCGGCACCAGGCCGGGTGACCGCGCGGGCACGGAGTCGAGCACCCCGAAGAGCACGAGCACGGCCGCTGGTCGTGCCGCGGAGGCCGGCGGCAGAACACGTGTCACGTCGGTGTACCAGTCAAGCCCGCGCTCACACAACGCGACGAGCTCGGCACGAGGGCCGGCGAGAGGATTGGACATTGCTCCAGCCTACGGAGTTCCCCTGTCACCGTGCTCCGGCTGGCAGACTGGAGAGGTGACTGACCCCGACCTCGCGATGCGCTGGAGCACGACGGCCCGTCCAGACGAAACGGCGCCCACGATCCAGGTGCACTGGCTCATGGCGAACACCGTGATCCTCCGACAGGGCCTCGAACAGACCGCAGAGGCGCCTCTGCTCTACCTCCTCTTCGGCGAGCACAGCGCTCTGCTCCTCGACACCGGCGACCACGCGAGCCGCGGCGACTTTCCGCTGAGGAGCACGGTCGACGGCCTCGTCGAGCGCTGGCTGCTCGAGCATCCGCGGGCAGGGTACGAACTCGTCGTCGCCCACACGCACGCGCACGGGGACCATGTGGCGGGCGACGGTCAATTCATCCACCGGGACGCCACCCGCATCGTCGGCCACGGCGCGGCAGCGGTCGCTTCGTTCTTCGGCCTTCATGAGTGGCCGCGCGGCACGGCCGAGTTCGACCTGGGCGCCCGCGTGCTGCAGATGATCCCCACCCCGGGACACCATCCCTCCGCCGTGACCGTGTACGATCCAGCGACGCGGATACTGTTGACCGGCGACACGGTTTACCCTGGCCGGCTCTACGTGGACGACTTCCCGGCCTTCGAATCGTCACTCAGCGCCCTCTGCGACTTCGCCGCCGCGCATCCGGTGACCGCGGTCCTCGGCGCCCACATCGAAATGACCGCTCGGCCCGGCCGCGACTTTCCCCGTGGGTCGACGCGACACCCCAACGAGGCTCCCCTGACCCTGAGCGTCGCAGACCTGCGCCACGTGCGCGACGCCGCCGCGCGGGTAGCGCGCCGCCCGGGCGCCCACCGCTTCTCGAACTTCATCATCTGGAACGGACCGTGCCGCCGCGAAGCAGCGTTGCAACGCATCCGCCTGCAGTTCTCCCGACTGTTCGGCCGCTGACGCCGCACGGATGGCCGCGTTCGACATGACGCTGCTGCCGATGACGCCACCCACAGCCGGTGGCATACTGTCGCCATGACGATCTGGGCACCGGGATCGCACCGCGTCCCCGCAGGGCCGCCGAGGGCGACCCCGTGAGCGCGACCCTACTGCTGTCGTTTGCGATCGTGCTGGTGATCGGTGTGCTCATTTCCGAGCGCGCCAATCGCACCGTGCTCTCTACCGCGGTGCTCTTTCTGCTCGGCGGATTCGTTCTCGGTCAGGGCGGACTCGGCGTGCTCACGATCACAGCGGGCGACCCAATCGTGGGGACCCTGGCCGAACTGGCGCTGTTCTCCGTACTATTCACCGACGGAATGCGCGTGGGGTTGGCGGACCTGAGGTCGGCCTGGCATCTCCCCGGCCGTGCCCTGCTCCTGGGGCTCCCCCTGACCCTGCTGATCACCGCAGTGCTGGCGCACGTCGTCGTGGGCGTACCGTGGCTGCAAGCCTTTCTGCTCGGCGCCGTCCTCGCCCCGACCGACCCGGTTTTCGCCGCCGCAATCGTGGGCCGCAGGGAGGTCCCCGCGCGACTCCGTCACCTGCTCAACGTGGAGTCCGGCCTGAACGACGGTCTGGCGCTGCCGATCGTGCTCGTGCTGATCGCGGCCAGCGGCGGGCTGTCTCCCGGTGGGGTGAACGCGTCCGGGTGGGCCCTGGCCGGCGAGATCGCCCTCGGCATCGTCGTCGGCGTGGCGGTGCCGCTGATCGTTTTACGGCTCGAGAAACTGCCGTTCCTCCGGGCGACCACGGCCCTCCAACCACTCGTCACCGTGTCGATCGGACTGCTGGTGCTGGCGATCTGCGAGGCAACCCATGCCAACCTCTTCCTCGGCGCCTTCGCCGCCGGCATCACCGTTGCCTCCTACAGCCCGCGGTTTCGGCGCGAGTTCGAACAGTTCGGAGAGCTGGTCACTGAGCTGCTGAAGTTGGCGGCCATCCTCGTGTTCGGCGCCTGATCACTCCCGCTTTTCTGTTCATGGAGATCCCGCTCACCGGCTGGATCTTCGCGCTCCTTGCCCTCGTGCTCGCGCGCCCGCTCGCGTTGCTGGTGTCTTTTCTCGGCGCTCATTTTCCGATGCGGGAGCAGATCGCAGCGATGTGGTTCGGTCCGAAAGGATTCGCGTCGGTGGTCTACGGCATCCTCGTGCTCGAATCAGGCATCGACCAGGCCGACCTGCTGTTTCACCTGATCGCGCTCGTGATCGTGCTGTCGATCCTTGCGCACTCCTCCACGGATGTACTCGTCGCCCGGGCATTCCGGACACCCACGTCGTGAGGGTCCGCCCACCGCGGACGGATGCTGCCGGTCACGACACAGCGTTGGCCAGCTCGCTCAGGTCCCGCACCGTGAAATCCGGGGCGGCGAAGTAGCTCGGATACACCTCGCCGGTGCGATTCAGCCACGCGGTACGCAGGCCGGCCCGCGCTGCGCCGTGGATGTCCCACGGGTGCACGGCCACCAGGAGCATGTCGGCGGCGGGCACGCCGCATGCATCCGCTGCGTAGGCGTAAGCGGCCGGGGCCGGTTTCCAGGCGGGGGCGTCTTCGACGGTGAGGACCGCCTCGAAGGCACTCCGTACGCCCCCGGTGGTCAGCAACGTCTCGGCCACCCGGGCTGCACCGTTGGACAGGGTCACGAGACGGAACCCGGCCCGGGACAGCCCCTCGAGTCCCGTGACGACATCCGGGTGCAGGCTCAGCTCGGCAAATCCGTCGAGAATGTACCGCACGGAATCGTCGAGCCCGCGGTTCAGATCGACGTCGCGCAGCACGCTCCGCAGCCCCTCCGCCCCGATCACCGCGAACGTCGAGCGTCCGCCGGCGGCGGCGAGCGCGAATCCGTCCCGCAGGAGTGCGGCAAACCAGATGCGCGCGAGGAAGGCCGGGGCGCCGATGTCCGTAAAACGTTCCTGAAGGGGCCTCATGTCCGACAGGGTCTCGTTGACATCGAAGACGATCACGGTGGGTGTGTGGGTCATGGGTCCGTCCTTCCGGGTTGGGGCGGCTCGAAGGCCACACTCTCGAGGCTAACCCGGCGGGGAGTACAACTCACACGTCAGGCGAACTCGTGTCACAGGCATCTTCTCAGCTAACATCGCTTAGATTTGAGTACGCAAGGGGAGTACTCCCACGCGGCCCACCCGTCAGTACGGACTCAACGATGTGTCCCGGGAGGCCGGCTCGATTCCCTCTGGGGACAACCGAGTGGAAGAGACCTTGAACTCCGTCCGCCCCCTGCCCTGGAGCTCCCCATGAACATCACTCCCCTGATCTGGATCATCACCATCGGTGTGACGATCGCCTTCTTCGCCTACGAGTTCTTCGCGCACGTGCGCAAGCCTCACGAACCCACCGTCGGTGAATCCGCTCGCTGGTCTGCGTTCTACATCGGGTTGGCCCTGCTCTTCGGCGTGGGCATCGGAGTCGTCTCCGGTTGGAGGTATGGCGGCGAGTACTTTGCCGGATACCTCACCGAAAAGGCGCTCTCGATCGATAACCTGTTTGTCTTCCTGATCGTGATGGCCGCCTTCTCTGTTCCCAAGGCTTACCAGCAGAAGGTGTTGATGTTCGGCATCATCATCGCCCTCATCATGCGCGGTGGCTTCATCGCCGTGGGCGCCGCCCTCATCGAGAACTTCTCCTGGGTCTTCTACCTGTTCGGCGCCCTCCTCTTCGTGCTCGCCTATATGCAGGTGAAGGGCCACAGCGGAGACCCGGCGAACAACCTCTTCGTGCGCGTGGCCCGCAAGGTGCTGCCTGTCTCGGACGAGTATGACGGCGACCGCCTCACCACGAAGATCAACGGCAAGCGCTTCGTCACCCCCATGCTGCTCACCATCATCGCCATCGGATTCATCGACCTCGTGTTCGCGATCGACTCCATCCCGGCGATCTACGGCCTCACCTCGGAGGCATACATCGTCTTCACCGCGAACGCGTTCGCTCTCATGGGGCTGCGCCAGCTGTTCTTCCTCATCGGTGGCCTGCTTGAGCGTCTCGTGTACCTCTCCCAGGGGCTGGCCGTGATCCTCGGTTTCATCGGCCTGAAGCTCGTCTTCCACGCATTCCACGTGAACGAGCTCCCGTTCATCAATGGGGGCGACCCCGTGCTGTGGGTGCCCGAGATCCCCATCTGGTTCTCTCTGGTCTTCATCGGCGCGACCATCGCCGTCGCCACGATCGCGAGCCTCGCGAAGACCCGGGGGGATGCGGCCACAAACGGTCAGCAGCTCAGTGAAACCGCGGCCGCGCCGAAGGTCACGGACGGCCACTAGAACACCGACGTGCCGGGGTCGGATCAGATCATGTAATCATCCGCGATGATGGTGTCGATCTGTTCCATGGCCCCGTGCATGCCCTCCTCCATGCCCATCGCCAACAGCTGCTCGAGTTGGTCCGTGCTGCTGAACGTGCTGACGATGGTCAGGCGAGCACGCCCCGCGGCCTCCTCGATCGTGACCACGGCACGAGTTGCCCCGAGGTCGCCGGTGGGCTCCCCGTTCTCGTCGGCGAAGCCGTCTTCGAATTCCAGGCGGTGCGGTCGCTGGATGGCCCCGGTCACCCACCAGCCGTGCACCTTCTCCCCATCGGGACCGGTCATGTAGTAACGCGAGCGTCCGCCGGCCACGAAGTCGTGCCGGGCGAACGTGGCCGGCCAGGTGGGCGGCCCCCACCAGCGCTCCAGCTGGCGCGGGTCCTCCCAGGTTTGCCAGACCCGCTCCACCGTCGCGTCGAAGTCCGCCACGAACGTGAGGGTGAGCGCTGTCGGATCGGTGTGGGAACTGATAACAGTCATGGTGATTCTCCTTCTCGATTCTCTTCCGACAGGATTTCACTGATGCACTGTGCGCGATACCGCCAGAGCTCCTCAACATCGTGGCGTTACAGAGTGGCTCGGGCACCGCAGACGGGTTCCCGCGGCAACCGTCCGACCCGAGGGCCCGACTTAGGTCGTTGGCCAGGTCACAACCGTGGCACCGGCGTCGCGCAGTGCGCCCGCGAAGGCGAGATGCACCTGGCGACCACCGATGGTCTCCCCGCCGAACTCCAGGTCGGGAGCCGCACATCCGTTCTCGACCACCGTGACGCGGCGACCGGTGTCGAGGGCGGCCCGCACCGTCGCATCCACGCACATACTGGTCATCATTCCAACGACCACGAGATCGTCGATGTCGTTGTCCTGCAGAACGGCCTGCAGGTTGGTGCCCAGATATGAATTCGGGCTGCCTTTCGTGATGACGGTCTCCGACGCCAGCGGCGCCACAGCGGAGTGGATGTCTGCGCCCGGCGTTCCCGAGATCAGGAAGCCGCCGTCTGGTTCCGCCAGGTGCTGCACGTGGCCCACCCAGTCACCGGCGACCCGAGCCTCGGCGAGCACGCGTGAGGCGACCAGCGCCGCCGCGTCCGCGCCGACGAGCGGATACGCCCCGCCGGCAAAGTAGTCCTGCTGAATATCGATGAGAAGTACGCCACGAGTCATCTCGCAACCTCCGCTGCTCCGCACGCGCCCGGCTGGCGACGATTGAACACAGTCTGGCGCATGAATGGCGCAGGGGCTCGCCACGGCCGTGCCAGCCACGGCGATCGGTGCGACCGGTGCGACCGGGCTCAGCCGTTGAGGTACGCGACCAGATTGGCGGACAGGCCCAGCACGAGCGCGTAGTTGTCGTGCCCGACCAGCAGCCCTCTCGGATGCCGGGACACGTGCCAGCCGTGCAGTTCGAGCCCCCGCGTGAGGGTCTCCACCAGCGCGGCCTCTCGTTCACTCGCGTTGCGTGGCTCGCGGTCGCTACCGAGAATCACCCGATAGGCCACCTCGTCGGCGGGGAGGTCGGCGAATTCCTCGAGGCGATGCTCGAGGCCCAGAGCGACGGGAGCGAGATACAAGTCAGTGACGTCATGCGGTCGTGCGGTCACGACTGCCTCCTTTTCGTTGCCATCACCCTACCCACGCCGGGTCGCGAGCGATAGCGTCGATAAAGTCGTGCTCACGCGGCGCGGTCGTCGTGTCGGGGGTCACCCGCGATACGCTGGCGTGTGCAACTTTCTCTGTGGCTGGCCCTCGCGGGCGCCAGCGTTCTGATCAGCTTCACGCCCGGCGCGGGTGCCATCAACACGATGAACAACGCCTTGAATTCCGGCTTTCGCCGCTCCATCTGGGGAGTCCTGGGCCAACAGGTAGCCCTCGTCGTGCACGTGATCATCGTGGCACTCGGCGTGGGAGTGCTCGTCGCCGGTTCGCCGGTGATCTTCAACATCATTCGTTACGCCGGGGCTGCGTACCTGGTGATCCTGGGCATTCGGCTCTTCCTGGTGAAACCGACCGCGGACCGGAACGCCATCGCCGCACTCGGCCGAGTGCCCGCCTGGTCGATGTTTCGTCGGGGCCTGTGGGTGAACCTGCTCAACCCCAAGGCTCTCGTCTTCTTTCTCGCATTCATGCCGCAGTTTATCCGGCCCGAGCTGCCGTTGCTTCCCCAGTATGTGGTGCTGACCGTGACCGTGGTGATGATCGACATCGTGGTCATGTGGCTGTTCTTCGCGGCCGCCGCGCAATCGTTCCAGCGGTTCACGAATACCCCTCGTGGTCAGAAGATCCTGAACCGCACCTTCGGTAGCCTGTTCGTGGGCGTCGCCATTCTGCTGGCCCTGATCCACTGACACCCCGTACGTCACTCCTCGCCGTGCAGCGGGAGCGTGCGCACACTCGTGAACTCCCGAACCCGTCCGTCAATCGGGTCCGTAAAGTTCAGCCGACTCGCCAGCAACTGGAGCGGGCGACGGAAATCGTGCACCGAGACGTCCTGAACGACCGGGTACAGCGGGTCGTCGACGATGGGAATTCCGAGGCCGAACATGTGCATGCGCAATTGGTGGGTACGCCCGGTGCGGGGGGTCAACGTGTAGATGGCCAGCTTGTCGAGCACCCTGTCGAGTTCGATCAGTGACTCGGCGTTGACCGGCTCATCAGGCGACACCTCCGCCTGCCACTGACCTCGACGCGTGAGCAGATGATTACGCACGGTCGCGGGAAGTTCGAGCCCGGGGCGCAGCGGAGCCAGTGCGCTGTACGTCTTGCCCACCTCCCGCCGCTGGAACATCGACTGATAGGCTCCGCGCCAGCGGCGCTCAGTGGCCAGCACGAGAAGCCCCGAGGTGACCCGGTCCAGCCGATGCAGCGGCGACAGTTCCGGGAGCTCGAGCTCGTCGCGCAGCCGCACCACGACGCTCTGCACGACGTGCCGTCCGCGCGGAATCGTGGAGAGGAAGGCCGGCTTGTCAATCACCACGATGCGTTCGTCGCGATAAATCACGTGAATGCGCCCGGGTACGACAACCTCCGCGGCCAAATCGCGATGAAACCAGACGAAGGTGTTCGGCCGGTACGGGTCATCACCGACAACGGCTGACGCGTTCTCATAGACAAAACGCTCATCGGTCAGAAACCCGGCCACATCGAGGGACTCCGAGAGTCGCTCATCAAGCCATTGACCCATGGTCGCCCACGGCGAGTGGTGCGCGCGTTCCGGGGTGCACACCCACGCGGCATCCAGCCCGTGTCGCTGCGACAGGGGGGAACGTGGGGGCATCCCCCGATCGTACGCGGCCGGGCCGACCAGGCGGCAAACCGGGCTCCGTCTGAGCAGTTTAGGCGCGGCTCCGCACACCAGGAAGCAGTGGTCGACAGGTCGTACACACGTCACCGTCCCCGGTCTCGTCCACGGCGCGACGCTCGGCCTCCAGACGTTCCCGTGCGGCCCAGGCGAGCAGCGCGATCGCGGCGAGAGCGACGACGGGACGCACGATTCCGGTGAGCATCGGCACATCCGCGCGCAGGTCTGTCGAGAGAAGTATCGCGATCACGCCGAGCACGGGCCAGCGCAGATCGCACATGGTTGCCTCCGCGCCGATCGGGGTGGCGAAATAGCTGGCGACGACCAACCCGACCATGCCGGCACCGACCGCCGTGAGCGCAAGCGCCCATGGTGAGCCGGGAACGCCGAGAGCACCATCAACCACGGCAACCGCGCCAGACGCGAGGGCCAGACCGACACCGACCACCGCAGCCACAGCGGCAGCAATCGCCCAGCGACGTCTCGTCCAGCGCCGAAGCTCGGCCAGGATATTCGACACCGTCATGGACCACTCCTCGATTGGGCATACGCCGGCAGCTGGTGGTACGGCGTGACCTCCACACTACTAGATACCCAGTGGGGTATCCAATGTCCGAGCCTCTGTCGGGGCTAGCTCCCGTCTCGCACGTCGAAACCGATACAGGCGATGGACGGGAGCTTACGCACCTTGGCGCAGCATTCGAAGTTGGCGCAGGCGAGCGTGGCGATGATGTCACCGTTGCGCCCGTCCTGCAGTCACGAGAACGGAAAACGGGCGGGGAGCCCGTGAGACTCGCCGCCCGCGCCACGCGGTGAGTCCCCGCAGACCCTGCGGGGACTCACTATCTGCTACCGAGCGAGCGATCTCAGGATTTCGGCGATGTGAATCGCATCGCCCTGCGGAGCGTCCGAATGACGATCGGGCCGCGCGAGAAACAGGTAGAGCAGGCCGCTGCCGCCCACGACGCCCAATCCGATCAACACGATCCAGTCATTGACGAAGACACCCGAGCTGCCGGGCCACGCCAGAAGCAGCATGGCGCCGATTCCATACACCAGCGCCGCGACGTTGACCGCAAAACCAAGCCGGCCCAGGTTGAAGGGCCCCGCCGGGCGCCACCCCTTGATCCTCTGGCGCAATGAGGCGAGGACGACGGACTGGAACGACACGTAGATTCCCAGCACGGCGAATGACGTGACCTGCGTGAGCAGGGCATCAGGGCCGACGTAGATGATGATGCTGAGCAGCACGGGAATACCGCAGGCCACGATGAGCGAGTTGACGGGGACCTTGCTGTGTTCGGAGACCTTCGAGAGCCAACGGTGGCCAGGGATCATTCCATCGCGTGCGAACGAGAACAACAGCCGACTCGCGGCCGCCTGCAAGCTCAGGACACAGGAGAGGAACGCCGTCAGTGCGACGACAAGGAAGATCTTCGCCCCCACGGGGCCAAGACTCGCCTCCAGGATGTGCGGAATCGGGTCCGCGTCTTCTCCATTGACGATCGCCTGCAGGTTCGGGGCCGCGAGCACATAGCCCGCGAACGAGAAGAGCGCGGAGACACCGCCCACCAGAATGGTCATGACCATGGCCTTGGGGATCTGCCGCGCGGGGTCCGCGACTTCTTCCGCCACGTCGCCGCAGGCCTCGAACCCGTAGAAGAGGAACAATCCGGCGAGCGCAGCGCCGAGGAACGCGCTGAGGTAGTTTCCGTCACCCTCAACGCCCATGCTGGTGAAGAACACCCCGAAATCATTGTGTCGTTGGAAGATCAACAGGTAGAGTCCGACACCGATCACACCGACCAGTTCGGCCGCGAGACCGATTTGGGCCACCCTGCCCAGGGTCTTCGTTCCGGTGAAGTTGAGAACGAGAGCGAAGACGAGCAATGCCACGGTGAGCCCGAGGGTAATTTCCTTGGTGATGGCCAACCCGAACAGGTTGGCAAAGAATCCACTGCCGTACTCGGCGATCGCCGTGATCGACACGATCATGGCCCAGATGTAGATCCACGCGGCCATCCAGGCGTAGCGCCGGCCCCACAGGCGCCGCGTCCACGGATAGATCCCGCCGTGGATGGGGTATTGGGAGACAACCTCACTGAAGACGAGGGACACGAGCAGCTGACCGGCCGCCACAATGATGAGCCAGAAGATCGAGGGCGGTCCCCCGGTGCTCAGAGCCAGCGCGAAGAGCGAGTAGATGCCCACGAGCGGGGACAGGTACGTGAAGCCAAGGGCGAAGGTGGCCCAGAGACTCATGGAGCGGTGGAAGGAATCCTCATAGCCCAGCGCGTTGAGGTGCTCGGTATCGCCGAGCGGCGTGGAGACGGTTCGTTCGTCGGGCATCGTTGCCTTTCAGTTCTGTGCTCAACGCACCCGAGCGATTGGGGGTACGCGCACAGCAATACGACATCTTAGGCACCCCGCTCGCATCCGCCCTCCGCCACCGCGCACATCGAGCGCTGCAGAATTCGACACGACGTCTACCGAGTCCTGATCGGCGTCAGCGGATACCGTCGATCGCCTGCACGAGGGCCGCGAACCGGGGGTTCGCGGGCAGGTCGTCGATCAGCACCGGTCGCCCGTCGGGCCCGGCGAGCGGAACGCGCCAGTTCGGGTATTCGTCGACCGTACCCGGCTGGTTCTGGGTACGGCGCTCGCCGACGGCGTCTACGAGGGCAACCCCCAGCAGGGTCGACGGGGTGAGCGCCGTGAAGGCATACAGCGCCTCGACGGTCTCCTGAACGGATGCGACGGCCGCGGTCAGCAGGCCCCGCTCGCGCACCAGGCCGAGCACGGACTGCTGCTCGGCCGCATCAAGCGCCCTCTCCTCCTCGACGGGGTGGGTGAGGATTCCGAGCTGTTCGCGCAGCGTCACGTGGTCGCCGGCCAGGTATCCCGCGGTGGGCGGCAGGTCGTGCGTGTTCACGCTCGTCAGGCACCGCTGTCGGTACTGCTCGGGTGGGATCGGCACTCCGTCGGCATCTTCGAACCACACAATCGAGGTGCCGAAGATGCCGCGTTCCGTCAGGTAATCGCGCACCCAGGGTTCGAACACGCCCAGGTCTTCGCCGATCACGATGGCCCCCGCTCGCTGCGCCTCGAGCGCGAGAATGCCGATCAGCGCCTCGTGGTCGTAGTGCACGTACGTTCCCTGTGTCGCGTTCGCGCCCTCCGGAATCCACCACAGCCGGAAGAGACCCAGCACGTGGTCGACGCGGATACCGCCGGCATGCCGGAGCACGCTCCGCACCATGTCGCGGTAGGCGGCGTAGCCGGATTCTTCGAGCCGGCCGGGATGCCACGGCGGTTGAGCCCAGTTCTGGCCCAGCTGGTTGAACATGTCCGGCGGCGCCCCCACGGTGACACCCGGGGCCAGCACGTCGCGCAGGGTCCAGGCATCCGCTCCCCCACCCTGCACGCCCACCGGCAGGTCATGCACGATGCCGAGGGCCATGCCATCCTTTTTCGCCGCGCGCTGAGCGTTGTCGAGCTGGTCGTCGCAGAGCCATTGCAGCCAGCAGTGGAATTCGATGCGGTCGGCGAGCGCAGCCTGGTGGCTCAGGGCGAAGGCGCTGCGCGGGCCGGTCGGCTCCACCGTCCATTCCGGGGCGTCGGGGGCGAATTTTTCGGCGAGGGCGCACCAGAGGGCGAAGTGTTCCAGCGCTTCCCCCTGGCTCGCCCGAAACGACGCGAACTGCTGCTCACGGGCGGCGGAGCGGCGCACCTCGTGGATCAGCGTCAGGGCATCCAACTTGGCGGCGTACACCGGGTTGCGATCGATCCGGTCGGGATTCTCATTCGTGGGGTGCAGCTCGGCGGCGAGCGCCTCGACGTGCGTGCGGGCATCAGCCGCGAGGTAGGCGTATTCCGGCACGTCTTCGACGCGCAGGTAGAGGGGATGGAAGAAGCGTCGACTGCTCGGCATATAGGGCGATGGCTCCACCGGCGGCGCGGGCTCCGCGGCGTGCAGCGGATTCACCAGCACGAAGTCGGCACCGTACTGGGCCCCGGAGAGGGCGGCCAGGTCAGCGAGGTCGGCAAAGTCTCCGATGCCCCACGAACGCCGGGACCGCACCGAGTACAGCTGCGCCATCAGCCCCCAGGCCCGGTGCCCATCGAGCGCCGGCGGGCTCTCCAGACTCCCCGGCGTGACCACGAGAGAAACGGATGCCCCTCGACCCTCTGTTTCGGCGTTCAGAACGTGCCATCCAAGGGGCAGGTCGGCCGGAACGCTGAAGATCCGTCGGCTTACCGTCTCACCGTCGACGTTCTCGGTGTCCCACCATTCGTCGATCTGAGGCAGGTCGCATTCGGTGCCGTCCTCGGTTGTGAGGGTAACCACGACGGATGCCCCCTGCCGCGCGTGCACCGGAAGGCCGAATTCGGTCCCTGCGCGCAACACCACGACCGGCGGCAGCAACCGGCGCCACGGTGCGAGGCGCAGTTCCCGTCGAGAGGCGCTGACCTCGTCGGCGGTCTCCGAGGCCACGCCGAGGGCTCGCAGCACGCCGTGCAGGGTGTCGGCACTCACCGCGACCATGCCGCCGTCCTCACCCCACAACCACGTGTCCACGCCGAGTTCGGCGGCCAAGCTGAGCAGTTCGTCGGGCGAATCATTCAGTCCGTCGTTCGTCATGCCCACACTCTATGGGCGACTCCGAGCGTGGCGCAGAGTTCCGAGCGGCCCCGATGGGGTGACACGCGCGCGTGGCGCGCACGGCACTCGTCTGCACAAGTGCCCCCTCGGCGAACAAGTGCTGCGAGGTCGCTGCGGCGGCGAACGCGCGAAACGGCGGGGAGGCATGACCTCGACACGGCGGCAACGGGGCGTCACCAAGCAGGTCGTCCGCAGTCACGTGCGCTACCGTTTTTAGATCGACGTGGCCATGTGCTCACAGCAGACCGCGCCGACGCACGACGCTCTCTGACACCCGCGGCACGAACCGCCCCGGCACGATAAAACCTGCACGAACCATCCCGGCCGCCGAGGTACACGCGCCCCGGGGCATTCGCTTCTCAAGGAGTCCCATGAAGTATGTCAAGCTCGGATCCACCGGCCTGGATGTCTCGCCGCTCGCCCTCGGCTGCATGAGCTACGGAGAGCCGGAGCGTGGAAACCACGCCTGGACGCTGACCGAGGCAACCAGCCGCCCGTTCGTCAGGCAGGCCGTGGAGGCGGGCATCAACTTCTTCGACACCGCCAACGCCTACTCCGGCGGGTCGAGCGAAGAGATCCTCGGCCGAGCGCTCACGGAGTACGCTAACCGGGACGAAATCGTCGTGGCGACCAAGGTGTACGGCTCAGTCGGTGACGGCCCCAATCAGAGCGGGCTCTCCCGCAAAGCGGTTCTGCAGGAGATAGAGAACAGCCTGCGCCGCCTCGACCTCGACTATGTCGACCTGTACATCGTGCACCGCTTCGACCCGAGCACCCCGCTGGAGGAGACCCTCGAGGCCCTGCACGATGTGGTGCGCTCCGGCAAGGCGCGCTACCTGGGTGCCTCCTCAATGTTCGCCTGGCAGTTCGCGAAGGCCCTGCGCCTGCAACAGGTGAACGGGTGGACGCCCTTCGTGTCGATGCAGAGCCAGTACAACCTGATCAACCGGGAAGAGGAGCGGGAGATGATCCCGCTCGCCACGGATGCCGGCATCGGCCTGACGCCGTGGAGTCCGCTCGCGCGCGGCAAGCTCACTCGCGACTGGGACGAGAAGACCGTCCGTACAGAGACAGACCTGTTCGGCCAGACCCTCTACACGCAAGCCGAGGAGGGCGACCGCACCGTCGCATCCGTCGTGGCCGACATCGCCGCCGCGCGAGGAGTGCCACGCGCCAGGTGGCCCTGGCGTGGGTGTCGGGCAACCCCGCGGTGACGGCGCCCATCGTGGGCGCCACGAAGCAGCAGCATCTGGACGATGCCATCGCCTCGCTCGATCTCGAACTCAGCGCTGAGGAGCGCGCCCGCCTCGAGGCACCGTATCTGCCGCGCCTGCCCGAGGGGTTCTGACCGGTCAGCAACGAGAGGCCGTTCCCGTTCCAACCTGGTCGAGGCGGCCGCGCGGGCCACCATTCGCGTTCTCCCCCGCCTGGCACTCCTCTGCCAGGCGGTACTCGTCTGAACGAGTGCCGCCTGAAGAACGAGTGCACCGCTGCCATCGTGGAGTCGGCCCACGAAACGACGCTGCCCCGACAGCAGCATCACGAACGGAGCGTGGACTCCTCCGTCATGCTGGGCTGTCGTCACGCACACGTGCGTCGTCCCCGATGTACACGGTGCCGGGGCGAATGACCTCGGCGTAGGCGCCGAACATGATGTCACTGCCCTGGAGCCGATAGGCCGCGAGGGTCTTCAGGAGAGTCGTTCCGCGGGCTCCGGTGTCGGGATCGAGGTCGATGACCGCGCAGCGGGGGATGCCGCCGTTCACCCGCAGGCGCGCTCCCCCGAGTTCGATTTCACGCCCGGCCCAGCAATCCTCGACGTGCGCGTCGGCGTCACCGGTATCTATCGTGAACGTGGAACGGAACCGGCGCGCATCAACGGCGACGCCGGATTCGCGGGCCAGCCGAGCAAGCGAACTCGTGGTGGAGATCGTGACCGAATCGCCGTAGACGGCGCCTCCGGTGACGGCGCTGCGGGCGAGCACGACGCTCCGCCCCAGGATGCGGGAGAACTCGCCGGCCCACGGGCCATCGACCACTTCCATGGACGTCGGCCGGCCCCAGTACTCCAGTTCGAGATAGTCGCCCGTCAGCACAGGTTCGGCGGCAATCTTCCGGCCCCCCGCCTCTACGGAGAGCACGCCGTCGACCCACCTGGCCGCCACGGTGATCAGGGACGGATTCTCCACGGTCCTCAGAACCTGGCCGCTCGTGGGATCCACCACGGCGAAAACGCGGTCGCCCTCCGGACCATCCGCCCGGAGCACAACGCCCTCCCGGGGCTGGTGACGTGCACCCTTGAGTGCGGACAAGCCGATCTCGCCAATGTGCATGATAGTGATCCCCGATCGCCGAATGAATGACCCAATTCAAAGGTAACCAATGACCGTGATCCCGTGTGGCTTGTCGCGCTCGCGCCCCCGCATGATATATGATTCGACCAAAGCGATAATCGAACATCACGTTCTATTATCGAACACATCATGACGACAGCAGCGTTCGACCACACAGAGAAGTGAGGAAGCCGTGCAGTTTCACCACCACGGATACGTGTCCACCGATCCCCGCATTCAGGATGTCGCCGGGGTCGGCATCGATCGACCCGCTGAGTTGCCGGACAGCGTCGACGTGCTGATCGTGGGCACCGGCCCGGCGGGCATGATCACCGCCGCCCAGCTCTCCCAATTCCCGGACATCACCACCCGAATCGTGGAGCGCCGAGGCGAACGCCTGGCGATCGGACAGGCCGACGGAATCCAGGCCCGCAGCGTGGAGACCTTCCAGGCGTTCGGCTTTGGGGAACGGATCATCGCCGAGGCGTACCGCATCACCGAGATGGCCTTCTGGAAGCCCGACCCCTCCGATTCCTCACGCATCATCCGCACCGCCCGCGCGATAGACGACCCCACCGGCATCAGCGAGTTCCCGCATCTCATCGTGAACCAGGCCCGCGTGCTCGACTACTTTGCGGAAGTGATGAAGTACTCCCCCACTCGCATGACGCCGGACTTCGGCTACGAGTTCCGCGGCCTGGTCAACAGCAACGAGGGCGAGTACCCCGTCACCGTCACATTGGCCCACACCACCGGCGAGCATGCGGGCGAGGAGAAAATCGTCCGCGCCAAGTACGTCGTGGGCGCCGACGGTGCCCGCAGCGCCGTGCGCGACTCTATCGGCTGCACCCTCGCCGGCGATCAAGCCTTCCATGCCTGGGGAGTGATGGACGTGCTCGCGGTCACCGACTTCCCCGACATCCGCACCAAGTGCGCCATCCAGTCCGGCTCGGGCGGAAACATCCTGCTGATCCCACGCGAGGGCGGCTATCTGTTCCGGATGTACGTCGACCTGGGCGAGGTCTCCCCCAACGACCACGGCGCCGTGCGCAAGACCACCGTCGACCAGATCATCGCCAAGGCGAACGCCATCCTGCACCCCTACACGCTCGATGTGAAGAACGTCCCGTGGCACAGCGTGTATGAGGTCGCCCATCGCCTCACCGACCGGTTCGACGACGTGCTGCCCGCCGAAATCGGCACCCGCACACCGCGGGTCTTCATCACCGGCGACGCGTGCCACACGCACAGCGCCAAGGCAGGCCAGGGCATGAACGTATCGATGCAGGACGGCTTCAACCTGGGGTGGAAACTCGGCTATGTGCTCGACGGTCGCAGCCCCGAATCCCTGCTCGGCACCTACTCCGCCGAGCGCCAGGTGATCGCCAAGAACCTGATCGACTTCGACAAGGAGTGGTCAACCCTGATGGCTACCAAGCCCGACGACCTCGACGTGCCGCTTGAGGAGTTCTATACGAAAACGGCCGAGTTCCCGTCCGGCTTCATGACCCAGTACCCGCCGTCGATGCTGATCGGCGAGGCGACCCATCAGCACCTCGCCGCCGGGTTCCCGATCGGCAAGCGCTTCAAGTCCGCCCCGGTGGTTCGGGTGGCTGACGCCAACCCGGTGCACCTCGGCCACCACCACCGCGCCGATGGTCGCTGGCGCATCTACGCCTTTGCGAATGCTGCGGCCGTCTCGAACGCTGCAGCCTTCACGAACCCGGCGGCATCCGCTGACGGCTCGGCACTAGTGGGCTGGGCTGACTGGATGCAGACCTCACCCCACTCTCCACTGCGCATGTACACCCCCGCGGGCACCGACGTCGACAGCGTCTTTGACGTGAAGGTGGTCTACCAGCAGTCCCACACCGAGGTGGACATCAGCCTGGTTCCCGACGCGTTCCTGCCGAAGACCGGACCGTACGCGCTCATCGACTACGAGAAGCTGTACGCCAGCGACCCGGAGAACGACATCTTCGAGCTGCGCGGGATCGACCGTGGGGGCGCCATCGTGGTGGTGCGTCCCGACCAGTACGTGTCCGCCGTGCTGCCCCTGTCGGCAACCGACGAGCTGGCCGCGTTCTTCCGACAGAACCTGCTCCCCCGGTAGGCCGCCGAGGCAACGGATGCCGTGGGGGCGTCCACGGCGCCGCGCATCGGGAACACACAGGAAGCACCGCGTAGCGTTGCTGACGCGAATACCGCCGTCTAACCGTGCCACGGCACGAGGCGCCTCGCATCCCCCACCTGTATTGGACGTTCTCTTGACTCTCACTGTTCCCGCCC
>NZ_JPRS01000089.1 GCF_000738085.1 Cryobacterium sp. MLB-32 | reverse complement strand
ATCCGACGACGACGTTTCAACAAACGTTCCGATGTGTTTCGCGAATGTTACGCGATCGATTCGCATGTTAAGACCGTGTTTCGGGCCGCACGACCCATTACGCGGCGTGCGGCGGTAATTCACCCGTTGTCAGGGCAACCATCCGTGACTGAGAACGTTGGTATTTCTTGCGGTACCCGCCCGACATCATTTCGGCGTCAAAGACCTCGTTGAGCGGAAGACCGCTTGCAATGATCGGAATCTCGGCGTCGTACACCCGGTCGATGAATGCGACAAGCCGCAGGGCATCCGTTTGGTCGGTGAGGAGGAAGACATCGGTGAGCGCGATGATCTCCACGTCGCGGATGATCTTCACGTACTTGGACGGGTGCAGCGTGGCGAGGTGTCGCATGAGGGCGCCGAAGTTGTCTTCGGTGAATTTGGAGCCCCGCTTCTGCAAAACGGTGACCATGTGCTCGAGATCTTCCGTCTCGACGGACGTCGCCTCGCCAGAAGCGTTCCGGCGACGGTAGTCGAGTCCATCGATGCGCACCGTCTCGAAGTTTGAGGACATTGCCTGGATCTCCCGCAGGAAGTCAGCGGCGGCAAAGCGACCCTCACCCAGAGAATTGGGCGGGGTATTGGATGTGGCGGCGACCCTGGTGCCGGTGGACACAAGTTCGCCCAGCAGCCGGGTCATCACCATGGTGTCGCCCGGATCGTCAAGCTCGAACTCGTCGATGCAAATGAGTTTCGCGCTGCGCAGCTGCGCAATGGTCTCCTGGTAGCCCAGCGCACCGACGAGGGCGGTGTACTCGATGAAGGTGCCGAAGTACTTGGGGCCCGGCGCTTCGTGCCACAGCGCCGCCAGCAGGTGTGTCTTCCCCACGCCAAAGCCGCCGTCGAGGTAGATACCCGGCAGGGAGGCCTTCTGCTTGCGACCTCGAGAGAAGAATCCCCCCGGGCGCTGGGCGTTTCCGGCGCTGCTGAAGGCATGCAAAAGATCGACCGCGCCCATCTGGGACGGATAGTCATGGTCGGGGCGGTAGGACTCAAAGGAAGCATGCTCGAACTGCGGCGGGGGAACCAATTCAGCCACGATCTCGGCCCCGGTGATCTCGGGAGACCGCTCTCCCAAACGAGGGACCTGGGTGTGCGTGTGTAACTGGGGCTGAAATTGGTTCTGTGGTGTCATGGCGAAATACACTCCGAATGTGAACGGCGCCCACACCGCGTAGATTTAACGGGGGGCAGATGACAAGCCTAAACCGCGCCCACGGCCGGTCGGACGTCTATACCGTCCCCCTTCTGGAGGTTTTATGTCTATCGAGCTTGATCCGACACCGAAATTCGCCGAATACGCCCACCCCGAACGCCTCGTCTCCGCAGAGTGGCTTCAGGCCAACCTCAACAGCCCAGGCCTCGTGGTCGTCGAATCCGACGAAGACGTGCTCCTGTACGAAACCGGTCACATTCCCGGCGCTGTCAAGATCGACTGGCACACCGATCTGAACGATCGAGTCACCCGTGACTTCATCGACGCCCCCACGTTCGCCACCGTTCTCGGCGATAAGGGCATCTCCCGGGACACGACAATCGTGATCTACGGTGACAAGAGCAACTGGTGGGCCGCCTATGCGCTCTGGGTCTTCACACTCTTCGGTCACGAAGACGTGCGTCTGCTCGACGGCGGACGCGACAACTGGGTCACCGAGGGCCGTGAGCTCACCACGGATGCGACGACCGTCACGCCAGCCGCGTACCCGATCGCCGAACGACAGGATGCGCCCATCAGAGCTTTCCGTGACGACGTGCTCGCCCACTTTGGAAACCCGCTCATCGACGTGCGCTCCCCCGAGGAATACAGCGGGGCGCGCACCACCATGCCCGCGTATCCGGAGGAAGGTGCACTCCGGGGAGGGCACATCCCCTCTGCAGCCTCCGTGCCGTGGGCACGTGCGGCCGCACCCGACTCCACGTTCAAGACGCGCACCGAACTCGACGCCATCTACCGGGGCGAAGCAGGACTCGCCGACGGCGACAGCATCATCGCTTATTGCCGTATCGGTGAGCGGTCCAGCCACACGTGGTTCGTGCTGACCCATTTGCTCGGTTTCGAGGGCGTGCGCAACTACGACGGATCCTGGACCGAGTGGGGCAATGCCGTCGGCGTTCCCATTGTTCTTGGGCCGGACGCCGGCGATACTCCCCCGGCCCGCCGATGACGGAAACGGAGCTGCCCGCACAATTGGCAGACATTCGGGAGGATTTTCTCGCGCTGGAACAGCGTGATCGCTTGCTGCTGCTGCTGGAGTTCTCCAATGAGCTGCCGGAACTGCCCGATCGGTACAAGGACCATCCCGACCTCTTTGAGCGCGTGGTCGAGTGCCAGTCCCCGGTGTTTATTTTCGTGGAGGTCGATGCCGAGGATCGGTTCCACCTTTTTGCCACCGCGCCGCGGGAGTCCCCGACCACCCGGGGGTTCGCGTCGATTCTCGCTCAGGGCCTCGACGGCCTGACCCGGGAGCAGGTACTGGCTGTGCCGGATGATTATCCGCAGTCGATCGGTCTCACCGAGGCCGTGTCGCCGCTGCGGATTCGAGGCATGTCTGCCCTGCTCGCGCGTTCCAAACGCCAGCTGCGGGAACGACCAGCCCACTAACCCGCTGTTGGTCGAGGCGCGACGAAGGAGCGATCGAGGCCCGGTGACCACGTCTGCGTTTCGTCCCGCGGGGTCTCGATCGCTCGTACCTCGCGCCTCGACCAACGGGTCATTCCTCGACCCGCGATTCGTGCGTCAGTCGCTCCGGAGTTCGGCCAGCCAGATCGCGATCGTTCCATTCCACCGTGCGCGGTCGTAGTTCCAGAGCTTGGTGTGTCTGGCAACCCCGAACGGTACGAACGTCACGATGTCGCTCCGGCTCGTGGCCAGGGCTCGCGACCCGGTCACAGGAACAAACCCGTCGTCGTTGCTGTGCAGAAGAAGCATGGGAATTTCGAGCTCATCCGCCCTGGCTACGAAGTCGAGCCGCGCAAAGTCGATGGGGAGTGACTGCCCGGTGATGAGTCCACCCCATCGCCCGCCCATCACCCGCATCGCTCCGCGTGCGATTGCCGACGGGAGCCCCATGGCCACGCCCTGGAAGGCCACGACGTCGGCCCAGTCGATGACCGGTGATTCAAGCACGACCCCACGCAGCAGGTCGCGATGACGGCTGCGCGTCGCTGTCTGCAGCACGATCGCTCCGCCCATGGACCACCCCATGAGAACGACGTGGCGGGCTCCACGGGACGCGGCAAAGTCGATAGCCGAATCTACATCGAGCCACTCGGTGTCGCCCAGGGAATATCGGCCGTCACCGCTCTGCGGAGCCTCCGTGTCGTTGCGATAGGAAATGATCAATGAGTTGTAGCCCGCTTCGCGAAAGACCGGCACGGCCCGCAGAGCCTCCGGTCGCGTGACGGCCCTGCCGTGCACCTGGATGACCCAGTGATCGCTGCGCTCGGCTGAAGGGATGAGCCAGGCGGGTGCCACGGGCTGAACCACGGCGCGCGAGGCAGATCGAGGGGAATCGTCACGTCCTCGTAGGGGAACTCCAGGTCCTCCGGACTCAGGTAGACCCATCCGCTGAATCGCCCCTTCAGCCCGGGAGCGAGCTCCCCGAAGTCGATGCGCAGGACACGCCTGGTGACACTCATACTTCCTCGCGCCACCACGGCCCCGAGACGGGCATGCCCGGTATCGCCGCTGAAGAAGAAACTGTAGTCACCCGGCAGAACCGAATCGGCGTTCGCATCGACGGTGACCGTGCCTCCGGCTTCATCGACCGCGATCACGCGCGTGTCATCGTCACGCTTCTTCGGAGGCGTCACCACGGTCCGAGCCATCACCCCGGCCACGACGGCCGCGACGGTGGCCGCGGCAATGCCGCACGCGCCCGCCAGAATCCCTGCCGTCCCTGCAATGCGCAGGACGCTACGTCCTCGCACCTGTTTGCCTCGCACACACACCTCCGGATCGTTCGGCGTGCCTCGCAGACAACACCCAGAAAAAACTCTAGTCTGCAGACGTGCCCGAAACTGAGGAATCGCTCCCACCCGAATTCGCAGCAGCCCTGCAGGCCATTCGCCGCGCCACGAGTCGGGCCGAACTGATCGTGAGCGAGATACCGGCCCCTGGTCGTCTTGCACCGTTTTCGATCGCGCTCTCCGCTGACATCAAACCGGTGCGTCACGGCAGCGACTCGGACCAGGGCACGGGGCGCTTCATCCTGCTATACGACCCTGATGAGCCCGAGGCCTGGAACGGGCGCTTCCGGGTGGTCTGTTTTGCACAGGCTCCACTCGAGACCGAGATCGGACTCGACCCCTTTCTTGCGGAGGTGACCTGGGCATGGCTCGTGGACGCCCTCAATGAACGAGGCGCGCGCTATACGGCCGCGTCCGGGACGGCCACAAAGATCATTTCCTCCGGCTTCGGCGAACTCGCCCATCAGGGCGATGGCGCCCAGATCGAGCTTCGAGCATCCTGGACACCGCTCGACCACAACCTGACCGCCCATGTGGAGGGGTGGGGCGAGCTGCTCTGCATGATCGCGGGCCTCCCCCCGGTGGGCGAAGGGGTGAGCATGCTCAGCGCGCGTCGAATCTCTGCTCGTCGAGCTGCACGCGATGGTGGCTGACCATTCCGACACGCGAGACAATGATCACAGCACACTCAAAAGATGAGTACAGCGAGAAGCAGGGTATGAACTCGACACACAGCGTTATCGACACTCGAGAGGCCTACCTGGCCGCCACTGCTGCACTGGCGGCGGGAACCGGCCCGGTGGGAGTGGATGCGGAGCGAGCGTCGGGATTCACCTATTCACAGCGCGCCTACCTCATTCAGATCTTTCGACGCGGCGCCGGTACGTTTCTGTTCGACCCGCCGATGATCGGTGATTTCAGTGAGCTCAACGCGGTGCTCGCCGACGAGGAGTGGATCCTGCACGCCGCCAGTCAGGATCTCGCCTGCTTGCGCGAGGTCGGTTTGAACCCCGGCCGAATCTTCGACACCGAACTCGCGGCACGACTGCTGGGTCTGCCGAGGGTGGGCCTCGGCACCGTCGTCGAGGAATTGCTGGGCATCCACCTCGCGAAAGAACACTCTGCCGCGAATTGGTCCACCCGCCCGCTCCCCGAGTCCTGGTTGGTCTACGCCGCCCTCGATGTCGAGCTGCTCCCCGACCTGCGCGATCAGATGGTGGACCTTCTGGTCGAATCGGACAAGACCGATCTAGCCGCACAGGAATTTGTTGCCGTGTTGGACAAGCCCGCGGCTGCGGCGCGGATCGATCCGTGGCGGCGACTCTCCGGCATCCATTCTCTTCGCGGTCAGCGCAATCTGACGGCGGCACGCGAATTGTGGATCGCACGCGACGATCTTGCCCGCGAGACTGACGTGTCTCCCGGCCGGCTCGTGCCCGATGCGTCCATCATCGCGGCGGCCCGCGTACTTCCGACGACACGCCAGGCGCTCTCCGCTCTGCGGGAATTCACGGGTCGCGCCAGCCGCAACGAGCTCGATCGCTGGTGGGCGGCGCTGCAGGCCGCCCAGACCAGTACCGACATGCCTCAGGCCAAGCCGCACACCGACACGTTGCCACCTCCCCGCGCCTGGGCCGAGCGCAATCCCGAGGCTGATGTGCGTTTCCGGGCCGCTCGCGTCGCCCTCACCGTGTTGACCGAAGAACGGTCGATTCCCCTCGAGAATCTGCTGACTCCGGACTACCTGCGCCGGGTATGCTGGGCGCCGCCCGCCCCCGCTGACGCCGAATCCGTCGGTCAGGCCTTGGCTCTGCTCGGTGCTCGGCCCTGGCAAATTGACGCCACCGCACAACTAATAGCAGATGCATTTGTAGAAGTACTACAAACACCGGCCGAGCCGGCGGAACCACACTCGTAGGAACAAGCAAACGATTCCTTCCGTAAATACTGCCCCCCTAGGATCGGTTGAGACCTGATCTGATTGATGGAGGCATTGTGGCCGAGAGAGCAGAAGTTGTCTTTGTGGATGGGGTTCGTACCCCGTTCGGACGCGCTGGCGAAAAAGGAATGTATTGGAACACCCGGGCCGATGACCTGGTGGTGAAAGCCATCATCGGTTTGATGGAACGGAACCCGGGAATGCCCGGTGACCGCGTGGATGACGTGGCCATTGCCGCGACAACGCAAACGGGCGACCAGGGCTTGACACTGGGCCGTACCGCGGCGCTGCTCGCCGGCCTGCCGAAGTCCGTCCCCGCTTCGCCATCGACCGAATGTGTGCCGGGGCCATGACGGCCGTGACCATGATGGGCGCCTCCATTGGTTTCGGCGCCTACGACCTGGCCATCGCCGGAGGAGTGGAACACATGGGGCGCCACCCCATGGGTTCGGGCGTGGACCCGAACCCCCGATTCATGTCGGAGCGCCTGGTGGGCGAAGACGCCCTCATCATGGGCGCCACGGCGGAACGAATCCACGACCGTTTTCCCGCGTACACGAAGGAACGCTCTGATCGCTACGCCCTGCGGAGCCAGCAGAAGGTGACGGCCGCCTACGCGGCCGGTAATATCCAGGCCGACCTCATTCCGGTGGCAACCCGCAGCGAGTCCGGCTGGGGCCTCGCCACCCGCGACGAAGCGCCCCGACCGGAGACAACGATGGAGGGCCTCGCCGCCCTGCGCACTGCGTTCCGCGCCCACGGCCGCATCACGGCCGGCAACGCATCCGGGCTCAACGACGGCGCATCCGCCTGCATCCTGGCGAGCGGCGAGACAGCGAAGGAGCTCGGCCTCGGCGTCAAGATGACCATGGTGAGCTTCGCTTTCGCCGGCGTCGAACCCGAGGTCATGGGCCTCGGCCCCGTGCCGTCCACCGAGAAGGCCCTCCGCAAGGCCGGGCTCAGCATCACCGACATCGGCCTCTTCGAGCTCAACGAGGCCTTCGCCGTGCAGGTGATCTCGTTCCTCGATCACTTCGGCATCGATGACGAGGATTCTCGAGTGAACGAGTACGGCGGCGCGATTGCCATCGGGCATCCGCTCGCCTCCTCCGGAGTGCGCCTGATGAACCAGCTCGCGCACCAGTTCGAATCCCACCCCGAAGTTCGGTACGGCCTGACGTCCATGTGCATCGGCCTGGGCCAGGGCGGAACCGTTATTTGGGAAAACCCGCACTTCAACACGAAGGCAGCGAAGCGATGACCGACTACAACACCCTCGATTTCTCACCTCTGCTCGAGATCTCCGCCGACGAGGTCGTGACGCACTCACTCGTGCGCGACGTTCCGCTGACAAGCGGAGGGGTTCTCGCTCTGGTGACGCTCGACAACGGTCGCGACCATACTCGACCCAACACCCTCGGCGCGATCTCGTTGCTGGAATTCGCGGCCACCATGGACGAACTCACGGCACGGGCCGGGCGCGGGGAGATTCAGGGAGTCGCCGTCACCGGCAAGCCCTTCATCCTCGCCGCGGGCGCCGATCTCAGCAAGGTCGCCGAGGTACCATCCAGGGAAGTCGGCAAGCTTCTCACCCAGCTCGGGCACCATGCCTTCGGCAAGCAGGCCGACCTCGGCGTGCCGTCGTTCGTCTTCATCAATGGTCTCGCGCTCGGTGGCGGGCTCGAAGTCGGTCTGAATGCCCAGTACCGCACCGTGGACGAGACCGTTCCGGCCATCGCCCTGCCCGAGGTCTTCCTCGGTCTCATTCCCGGTTGGGGCGGATCGTACCTGCTGCCGAACCTGATCGGCATCGAGAACGCCCTGAAGGTCGTTATCGAGAACCCGCTTAAGAACAACCGCACCCTCACCGGAGCGGATGCCCTGAAGTTGGGTATCGCGGACGTCATGTTCGGCTCCGCACGCTTTCTTGAAAAGTCTCTTGAGTGGGCCGACGGCGTCATCGCGGGCACCATCAAGGTCACCCGACCCAACGAACCGGGCAAGATCGAACGCCTCGTCAAATGGGACGTGGCCATCGGCATTGCCCGCAAAATGCTCGAGGGCCGAATCGGTACCGTCGCCCGTTCTCCGTATGTCGCGCTGGAACTGCTGCGAGCGGCGAAGTCCGGTACTCGTGAAGAGGGCTTCGAACGGGAAGATGACGCCCTGGCCGAGCTCATTTCCGGCGACCAGCTGCAGGCGAGCATTTATGCCTTCAACCTCGTTCAGAAGCGGGCCAAACGACCCGCTGGCGCCCCCGACAAGGCTCTCGCCCGCCCCATCACCAAGGTGGGAGTGATCGGTGCCGGCCTGATGGCCAGCCAGTTCGCCCTGCTCTTCGTGCGCCGGCTCCGGGTGCCCGTGGTCATCACCGACCTCGACCAGGCGCGGGTCGACAAGGGTGTCGCGTATATCCACAACGAGATCGCCCAGCTCGAGGAGAAAAAGCGCATCTCTCCGGACGAAGCCAATCGACTGCGTCACCTCGTGACCGGAACCACCGACAAGGCAGACTTTGCGGATGCCGACTGGGTGATCGAGGCCGTTTTCGAGGAGCTCGGTGTGAAGCAGGACGTCTTCGCAGAGATCGAGAAGCACATCTCCCCCGAGACGATCCTGGCCACGAACACATCCTCGCTGTCGGTGGAGCAGATCGGGGCAAAGCTGGCTCACCCCGAGCGCCTCGTGGGCTTCCACTTCTTCAACCCGGTCGCCGTCATGCCGCTGATCGAGGTGGTCAACACTCCCCTCACCAACGAGAGCACCCTCTCCACGGCCATGGTGATTGCCGGAAAGCTCCGCAAGAACGCTGTCATTACGAGTGACACACCCGGCTTTGTGGTGAACCGAGTTCTCGCGAAGCTGCTCGGCGAGACCATGCACGCCGTCGACGTCGGCACCCCCTTCGAGGTGGTCAACACGGCCCTGGCACCGTTCGGTATGCCGATGACGCCGTTCGAGTTGCTCGAGCTCGTCGGGCTCAAGGTGGGAGCTCACGTGCTCGACACCCACCACGCTGCCTTCCCTGACCGTTTCTTCGAGAGCGAAAACCTGCATCGTCTCGCCGAGCACGGGAAGCTGCTCGAACGCGATGCCAAGGGCAAGGTCACCGGATTCGACAAGGGCGCCGTGAAGATCGTCGCCGGCGGAACGACTCCGATGACAGCAGAGCAGATTCTGCGTCGCGTCGAAGACGGTCTGGCCGACGAAATCAAGCGGATGCTCGATGACGATGTGGTCCACGCGGCCGAAGACATCGACCTCTGCATGATCCTCGGAGCGGGCTGGCCCTTCCAGATGGGTGGAGCGACGCCGTATCTGGACCGTGTCGGTGCCAGCGAGCGGGTGTTCGGGGGCACGTTCCACACACCCCAGATCCGGGGCGTCGGCTCAAGCGTGTCGGCCGGGAGCATCAACGGCTAGAGACGGCACGGATTCGGGGCCGTCCCTGTTCGCCCTCAGGGACGGATCAGGGACGGCCCTTTTCGGCGAGTCCCACGGCGGGCATCAATACACCGTCGATGAGGGACATCAGGAACTCACGGTCCACCGGTTTGCGCAGCACCACAACACGAAAGATGGACATCGACTGACTGATCAGGGAGAGGTTGTCGATGTCGCAACCCGGGTCGATTTCGCCGCGATCAACGGCCCTTTGAAGGAGCATTCTATTCACGGCCGCTCGGGGCTCGACAATTGCGGCATACGCCGTTTCCGCCAGTTCCGGTGACCGGGACAGCATCGACATGATGCCTCCCATGATCCGCATCTTCAGTTCACCGTCCTGGATCGATGGCGGTTTGATCAGGGCGATGAAGTCCCCACGCAGGGTGCCCGTATCGGGAAGCTGAGCATAATCGACGTCGGCGCGTTTCATGAAGGTGACCGCATCGATCACCAACTCGCCCTTGGAGGCCCAACGCCGGTAGAGCGTGGCTTTACCGGCTTTCGCACGCGCGGCGACCATGTCGATGGTCATGCCGTCGTAGCCGGTTTCCGCGAGCACCTCCAGGGCAGCGGCGAGGATTTCCGGGTCACGGCTGGGATCTCGTTTGCGTCCCAGTTTAGGTGTCGGCTCGAAGGCCTCGTCCTCGCTGTCGAGCTGCGTCATGGCGTCCAACTCTCTGGCGTCGTAGGTGATGTTAATGCCCTGTTAATTCCGAAACGAAGCATATCCGGAACTCCAGAGTACCGTATAGAGTAGCGGTCATGTCGAAGACTTCTTCCCTCCGCTGGTGGACCCTGTCCACCGTCGCCCTCGCCCAGCTCATGGTTGTGCTCGATTCCACTGTCGTGAACATCGCGCTCCCGTCGGCCCAGGCCGATCTCGGGTTTTCCGACGGCGACCGTCAGTGGGTCGTCACGGCATACTCACTCGCGTTCGGCAGCCTGTTACTCCTGGGCGGTCGCCTCTCCGACCTGATGGGCCGCAAGAAGACTTTCATCATCGGATTGATCGGATTCGCGGCGGCCTCGGCCCTCGGAGGCGCCGCCGATAGTTTTGGGATGCTCGTGGGCGCACGCGCCTTGCAGGGCGCGTTCGGTGCCCTTCTGGCCCCGACGGCGCTCGCCGTTCTGACCACGACGTTCACGGTCCCGAAGGAGCGTGCCAAAGCCTTCGGCGTCTTCGGCGCCATCGCCGGAGCCGGCGGCGCCGTGGGACTCCTGTTGGGAGGGGTCTTGACCGAGAACTTCAACTGGCGCTGGAACCTCTACATCAACGTCTTCATCGCCATCATCGCCGTCGTCGGGGCAGTGCTCTTCGTCACCACGGCCAAGCGCAGCGGACCGCGGCCCAAGCTCGACATTCCCGGGACTGTCCTCGTCTCCGGCGCGCTGTTCGGCCTGGTGTACGGATTCTCCAACGCGGAGACGGATGGCTGGGAGTCCCCGCTCACCTGGGGCTTCCTGGCCGGCGCCGTCATGCTCCTTGTCGCGTTCGTGCTCTGGCAGCGGCGCGCCGCGCATCCGCTCCTGCCGCTGTCCATCGTTCTGGACCGAAACCGCGGGGCGGCCTACAGCTCGGTGCTGATCGCCGGTGCCGGGATGTTCGGCATCTTCCTCTTTGTGACCTACTACCTGCAGACGACACTGCAGTACTCGCCCACGCAGACCGGCTACTCGTTCCTGCCCATGATCGGCATGCTCATTCTGGCGGCCCAGCTGTCGACGAACATCTTCGTGCCGCGGTTCGGGCCGAAAGTCATGGTGCCATTCGGAATGTCCCTGGCCGCCATCGGTATGGTCTACCTGACCCGCCTCGGCGTGGACAGCACGTATGCCGCCGACATCCTCCCGCCGCTGATGATTCTCGGCTTCGGAATGGGATCGATCATGCCCGCGTCGATGCAAACGGCCACTCTCGGTGTCGACCGCCAGTTCGCGGGTGTGGCGTCCGCGATGGTCAACACCAGCCAGCAGGTCGGCGGGTCGATCGGTACCGCTCTGCTCAACACGCTCGCGGCCACCGCGGCCGCCGACTACCTGGCGAGCCACGTTCCCGTCACGGCCGCCGTCGCCGCCGAGGCGGCCGTGCAGAGCTACGCGACGGCGTACTGGTGGGGAGCCGGCTTCTTCGCCTTCGGCGCCGTGCTCGCCGCACTGCTGTTTCGGCGTATGGGACACGGAGCCTCCCTCTCCAACCCGCACGGTCACGCGGCTCCGGACTCCGTCAACGATGTGGTGTCGGGCGAGCCGGTTGCCGCGCGCTGAGACATCTCGGCCACGGGAGACGCTCCTGACATCCCGGCCGGCTATCAGGATCGGCCTGCCGGGTCTCAGCTCAGGTCACGATTGGGTCAGAACACAAGGGTGCCAACGATCAATGCGCCCGCCACCACCACGAAGACGCCGGCCAGAACCAGCGAACGATTGATGCGACGGCGGCTCAGCGTTCCTGCGCGAAAGCCCGCCGTCGACACGCGTTCGAGGTTAGGAAAGAGCGCCGAAAACGGCGGGTCTTCCGGCGCCGGTCCGATCGGGTCGGTCGCCGTGGGTTGAGCCCGTGGTGGTCCATCGTCCGTGGTGTTGTCCATGGCTCAGGCTAACACCGCGGCAGACGCGCCTCCGGTTCGTTGTCAGGGTCTAATCTCGGCGCGTGACGGAGATCGATCCCGTATCGGTGTGGTCGGCAGGCAGCGGACGCGCGTGCGGAATCTTGCTGCCCAGAACCATCCCCACCACATCACGGGCAATGTGCTGCGGTGTCAGCCCCGCGGCTTCGAGGATCTCGCCCCGTGAGGCGTGGTCAATGAACTCGTCGGGCAGGCCGAGCTCGGTGACGGCCGTGTCGACGCCGGCCGACCGCAGATCCTGCCTGATTCTGGTGCCGATTCCACCCACCCGGATGCCGTCTTCGATGGTCACCACGAGGCGGTGATCGCGAGCCAGTTCGATAATGCTCTTCGGCACGGGCACGACCCAACGCGGATCGACGACCGTGGCGCCGATGCCCTGGGCGGCGAGCCGGTCTGCCACGTCGAGGCCCGTCGCGGCCATCGGACCCACGGTCACGATGAGGACGTCTCTCTGCGTGGCCTCCTGCAAAATATCGACGCCGTCGTCGAGCCGGCGAATGGGCTCGAACTCCACGCCGACGCTGCCCTTCGGATAGCGCAGGACGGTCGGCCCGTCCTCGACGAGCACGGCCTCCCCCAGTTCCTCACGGAGTCGGATCGAGTCTCGTGGCGCGGCCAAACGAATGTTCGGTATGACCTGCAGGATCGACAGGTCCCACATCCCGTGGTGGCTGGGGCCATCCGGCCCCGTTACACCGGCGCGGTCGAGCACAAACGTGACGCCCGCCTTGTGCAGAGCGACATCCATGAGTACCTGATCGAACGCCCGGTTGATGAATGTCGCGTAGAGAGCGACGACCGGATGCAGGCCGCCGAAGGCGAGGCCGGCAGCGGATGTGACGGCATGCTGCTCCGCGATGCCCACATCGTGCACGCGGTCGGGGAATCGCTCCGCCATCTTGTGTAGCCCTGTGGGCCTCAGCATTGCTGCAGTAATCCCGACCAGTCGCTCGTTGGCCGTTGCAAGTTCGAGGAGTTCGTCGGCGAACACCGACGTCCAGGAAGCTGCCCCGGGTTCCGCCAGGGATTCACCGGTTTCCGGGTCGATCTGGCCTACCGCATGAAACTGGTCCGCGACGTCCTGAACGGCAGGGTCATAGCCCTTGCCCTTCTGCGTAATCGCGTGCACGATGACCGGCGCCCCGTAGTTCTTAGCCTGCGTGAGCGCCTCCCTCATTGCCTGCACGTCGTGCCCGTCGACCGGACCGATGTATTTGATGTCGAGGTTGGAGTACAGCGCCTCGTTGTTGGTGACCTTGCTCAGGAATCCACGCAGTCCTCCGCGCACGCCGCGGTAGACCGCACGCCCCGGGGCTCCGAGCTTGTCGAAGGCGCGGCGGCTCGTGATGTAGGCATCCCGATAGCTGGCCCTGGTGCGCACGGTGTTGAGAAAACGCGCCATGCCGCCGATGGTCGGCGCATACGAGCGGCCGTTGTCATTGACGATGATGATGAGCTTTCGGGTGTTGTCGTCGCTGATGTTGTTCAGTGCTTCCCACGTCATACCGCCGGTCAGCGCGCCGTCACCGACAACCGCGACGACGTGCCGGTCGGTCTGACCCGTCATTTCGAAGGCCCGGGAAATGCCGTCGGCCCACGAGAGGGAGCTGGATGCGTGCGAACTCTCGACGATGTCGTGCACCGACTCTGAGCGCTGGGGGTAGCCCGCGAGGCCACCGCTCAACCGGAGCTTGCTGAAGTCCTGACGGCCCGTCAGAAGCTTGTGAACGTAGGACTGGTGCCCGGTGTCGAAGACAATGGCATCCGTTGGCGACGTGAAGACACGATGAATGGCAATCGTCATCTCGACGACCCCCAGGTTGGGGCCGAGGTGCCCGCCGGTCTTGGACACTTCACGCACGAGAAAGTCGCGGATTTCACCGGCCAGCTGCACGAGCTGCGTCCGAGAGAGTCCGTCGAGGTCACGGGGACCGGAAATCGTCTCCAGCAGAGTCATCCACTACACCTTTCGTTGTGACGCCATGCTCGCGCCGTGTCGGGGCCGCACAAAAAACAAGCGACGCGCAGACTCGAATGAAACGAGTCTACGCGTCGCCTGAGAGGTGTTGATGAGGTGCTATGCAACCAGGGAGCGCAGCACGTACTGCAGGATTCCACCGTTGCGGTAGTAGTCGGCTTCGCCCGGAGTGTCGATGCGCACAATGGCGTCGAACTCGATGGTGGCCTTGCCCGCGGCCGAGTTCTCACTCGGCGTGGCGGTGACGCGGACCGTCTTCGGCGTCGTGCCGGTGTTGAGCTCGTCGATTCCCGCAATCGACACAACCTCGGTGCCGTCGAGACCCAGCGACGCCCAGCTCTCGCCGACCGGGAACTGCAGCGGGACGACACCCATTCCGATGAGGTTCGAGCGGTGAATCCGCTCGAAGCTCTCCGTGATGACAGCCTTGACGCCCAGAAGGCTCGTGCCCTTGGCCGCCCAGTCACGGGAGGATCCGGAACCGTACTCCTTGCCGCCGAAGATCACCAGCGGCGTTCCGGCCGCCTGGTAGTTCTGCGCGGCGTCGTAGATGAACGACTGCGGACCGTCGGCCTGCGTGAAGTCGCGTGTGTAGCCGCCCTCCACGTCGTCGAGCAGCTGGTTGCGCAGACGGATGTTGGCGAACGTACCGCGGATCATGATCTCGTGGTTGCCGCGACGCGAGCCGTAGGAGTTGAAGTCTCCCCGTGCAACGCCGTGCTCGACCAGGTACGCACCGGCCGGGCTATCGGCCTTGATGTTGCCGGCCGGGCTGATGTGGTCGGTCGTGACGGAGTCGCCGAGCTTCGCGAGAACGCGGGCGCCGACGATGTTGGTGACCGAGCTGGTCTCCAGCGTCATGCCGTCGAAGTACGGGGGCTTCCGCACATAGGTCGACTCGGCGTCCCATTCGAACACCTCGCTGTCCGGTGTCGGCAGCGCGCGCCAGCGAGCGTCGCCGGAGAAGACCTCACCGTATTCCTTGGTGAACATGGCGGTGTCGATCGAGCTGTCGATGGTCGCCTGCACCTCGGCCGTGTCGGGCCAGATGTCCTTGAGGAACACATCGTTGCCGTCGGTGTCGGTGCCGAGAGCATCCGTGTCGAAGTCGAAGTTCATCGATCCGGCGAGTGCGTAGGCAATGACCAGCGGGGGGCTCGCCAGGTAGTTCATCTTGACGTCGGGGCTGATGCGACCCTCGAAGTTGCGGTTTCCGGAGAGCACTGCGGTAACGGCAAGGTCGTTGTCGTTGATGGCAGCGGACACTTCGTCAATCAGCGGACCAGTGTTGCCGATGCATACGGTGCAGCCATAGCCGACCGTGTAGAAGCCCAGCGCCTCAAGGTCGCCCGTCAGGCCGGCCTTCTCGTAGTAGTCCGTGACGACCTTGGAACCCGGAGCAAGAGTGGTCTTGACCCACGGCTTGGACTTGAGACCCTTCGCGACGGCGTTGCGGGCCAGGAGACCGGCAGCGAGCATCACGCTCGGGTTGGACGTGTTGGTGCAGGACGTGATGGCCGCGACGGCAACCGCACCATGGTCGAGCGTGTAATTCGCGCCGTCCTGGGTGGTGATCGGAATCGGTCGGGAAACGGATACCGGAGCGTGGCTCACGTGGTGGTGGGACACCTGGTGGGCGCTGACCTCGTCCTGAGCGGTGAAACCGATCGGGTCTGAGGCCGGGAACGTGCCCTCGATAGCCGCGTCGACGCGGGTGAGGTCCTGCGTGGCGTAGTTCTGCAGGTCGAGTTCGAACTGGGACTTGGCCGAGCTCAGCTCGACGCGGTCCTGCGGACGCTTGGGTCCGGCGATGGAGGGGACCACCGTTCCGAGGTCGATCTCGAGGTACTCGCTGAAGACAGGCTCCTTGTCCGCGTCGTGCCAGAGTCCCTGCAGCTTCGCATAGGCCTCAACCAGGGCGACCTGCTCATCGCTGCGGCCCGTGAGGCGCAGGTAGTCGAGCGTGACATCGTCGACCGGGAACATGGCAGCGGTGGAGCCGAACTCTGGGCTCATGTTGCCGATGGTGGCACGGTTGGCGAGCGGAACCTGGGCGACGCCCTCTCCGTAGAACTCGACGAACTTGCCGACGACTCCATGCTTGCGCAGCATCTCGGTGATCGTCAGCACAACATCAGTTGCCGTGACGCCGCTGGGGATGGAGCCCTTGAGCTTGAATCCGACGACCTTCGGAATAAGCATGGAAACGGGCTGGCCGAGCATGGCCGCCTCGGCCTCGATTCCGCCGACACCCCAGCCCAGCACGCCCAGACCGTTGACCATGGTGGTGTGCGAGTCGGTTCCGACGCAGGTGTCCGGGTAGGCCTGAAGAACGCCATTGACCTCGCGGGTCATCGTGACGCGGGCGAGGTACTCAATGTTGACCTGGTGAACGATTCCGGTTCCCGGGGGAACGACCTTGAAGTCGTTGAAGGCGGTCTGGCCCCAGCGGAGGAACTGGTACCGCTCGCCGTTGCGCTCGTACTCGATCTCAACGTTGCGCTCGAGCGCGTTCTCGCTTCCGAAGAGATCGGCGATGACGGAGTGATCGATGACGAGCTCCGCGGGTGCGAGCGGGTTGATCTTGTTCGGGTCACCGCCGAGTTCGGCAACGGCCTCACGCATGGTGGCGAGGTCGACGATGCAGGGCACGCCCGTGAAGTCCTGCATGATGACGCGGCCCGGAGTGAACTGAATCTCCGTGTCGGGCTCGCTCGTGGGCTCCCACGCGCCGAGAGCACGGATGTGCGCCTCGGTGATGTTGGCGCCGTCTTCGGTGCGAAGGAGGTTCTCCAGAAGCACCTTCAGGCTGTATGGCAGCTTCTCGTAGCCAGCGACCTTATCAACGCGAAAGACCTCGTAGTCTGTCGAGCCGACGCGCAGGGTGTCTTTTGCTCCAAAACTGTTTACCGCAGTCACGATGCCCTCTCCTTCGTGGGAGCCGACGGGGTACCGACGGCAATCCTCAATCCTTGTGGCCGGACACACCATCGTGCCAGCAAGGTAAGCCTAACCAGCACGCGCCGGAGCCAACCCGTTCCATCAAGAAAGTATCTTGATGTCGAGATAACTCTAGCAGGGCTCGGGCCGTCTATGACGCCGTCTCGGCTTTGCGGTAGACCGATCGCACCATGAGCCACGAGACAACCAGCAGCGGCGCATAAAGTGGCAGCCCCATAAGCAGTTTCATGGTGGCGAGCAATTCCACATTGTCGGCAAGGTAGAGCGGAAGCTGGACGGCAAGACGGAGGAGAAACAGCCCCGTCCAGCACAGGGTGAGGATGGTCAGCACCCGACGTTTGGACGGGTTCTCGCGCCACGCGATTCCATCCCCCATCAGGAAGCCCACGGCAAGCCCCACGAGGGGCCACCCCACGAGCACGGAAACAAGGAGCGCGGCCCCGTACCCGGCATTCGTGTAGAGGCCGATCAGAAAGAAGTCCGAGGCGCGGCCGGAGAAAAGCGCCAGCGCGACGCTGATGCCGGTGCCGACAAGTCCGCCGATGGCGGGCGTCATGGTCTGCTTGGTGGCCGCTCGAAGGGCAACGAAGACAAGGCCGAGCACGAGGGGTGCGATCAGCGCCGGCAAAAGGGTTCGAATCGGGTCGCTTGAGGCGTCCGCCGAGGGATCTATCGTGAGCGTGTATGTCACGAGGAAGACCAGCCCCGGAAGCACGGCCTCGAACAAGCCACGTATTCCGCCCATGGCAGCCATCAGGCACGTCCGCTGATCGGCTCACCCTCTGCTGCCGAGTCAAAACCGGCCCGCCGGGCCGCCGCGGCCATACCTTCGGCGAAAACCCCGGACACGGAGGGCTCTGAAGCCTTCCCCTCTGGATCGCGGGGAAGTTCGGAATCGGGATCGGATGGTTCGGGGGTCTGGGTCATGCGAATTACCCTGTTCCGGTGAGCGCGTTAGACCTCGACCGGGGCAGTCGCCCCGGCCGGAGTGGACGGCATGCGGAGGGGAATCAGGTCCCGGGGCGGCATGGGGGTTGAGCCTCGAACGACGACAATGCTGCGAAACAGCTCCTCGACCTGTGCCGCCGCTTCCGGCTCCATGGCCCCCTGGCCGGCAATCACACCACGCAGGAACCAGCGCGGACCGTCAACCCCGATGAAACGCGCGATTCGACTGCTGCCGGCACCATCCTGTCCGGCGGCCACCGGAATTTCCGCTACAAGTTCCGGCCCGAACGGCCCTTCGCGGGGTGTCGTCGTCCCACCCTGCTTGCCGATCTGATCGGCGATCTGGTCGCGAATCTCGTGCCACAGTCCGCTTGAGCGCGGTGCGGCGAAAGGCTGAACCTGCAGGGTCGACCCCGCGAAGTCGAGGCCGATGGCCACGACCCGCTTACTGCCCTCTTCGATTTCAAGGCGAAGGTGAAGCCCCTCTCGCGGGAGGATCTTGACTCCACCGAGGTCGACGTACGGACGGACAGGGTTGGCCTCTGCCTCGTCGAACGGTCCCTCGGTCTCGCGGTCTTCCGGTGCTGACTTGGCCTGTGGTTCCGGAAACTCGTCCGGGTTCGCGACGTCGCTCATCGAGTTGCTCCTGTCTGGTTGGTGGGTGCCGGCTCGCTGGCCGTCGGCGTTGTCGCCGATTCCTGGGATGAGAGGCCGGTGGAACCGAATCCGCCCTCGCCCCTCAGGCTTCCGGGCAGTTTGTCTACGGGAATGAAGGTGGCGCGCACAACGGGCATGATGATCAGCTGGGCAATCCGGTCACCAACGGCGACACTGAATGGCTCCTGCGCATCGGTGTTCAGCAGGGCCACCTTGATTTCGCCACGATACCCGGCGTCCACCGTTCCGGGGGAATTAACGATGGTGATGCCGTGCTTAGCTGCCAGTCCGCTGCGAGGCACGACAAAAGCGGCGAAGCCGTCGGGGAGAGCGACGCTCACCCCCGTCCCCACGAGCGCCCGAGCGCCCGGAGCCAGGATCAGGGCTTCTGCTGAATGAAGGTCAGCTCCCGCATCACCAGGATGCGCATATTTCGGGAGGACGGATGCCGTTATCAGTATTTCGGTGCTTTGTGCCACGTGTCGAGGGTAGTCCAGATCTCTGATCGAATAGAGACATGCCTCAATACCGAGAAAAACTCTGGGCCTCCGCGTGGTCCTTCATCGTGACCGCGCTCGTGATGCCCGCCAGCATTCTTGTGCTGGCCCCCATATCCATGTTCGCCGGTTTCGTCACGGCAGCAGTGCTCTATGGCGGCTGCGTCACACTGCTCATCATCGCTTCACCGGTCGTCAAGGTCGAGAACGGCCTGATTACCGCTGGACCGGCGACGATCTCCGTGGATCTCGTCGGCGACGTCATTCCGTTCAGCGGAACGGAGGCCAGCCAGGAGCGCGGGCCTCGCCTTGACGTGCGCGCTTGGATGCTCATTCGTGGGTGGGTAGACCCGATCGTGAAGATTCCGATCGTCGACAAGACCGACCCTGCGCCGTATTGGCTGGTGTCAACCAGGCACCCACAGAAGCTGGCCGCCGCGATCAATGAATCGCGACGACCTGCTGCAGGTTCTTAGGAGTCGCACTCCAGGCAGACGGTACCGAGCTTGGTCTCGTGTCCGGCCTGCGAACGGTGCTTCACGAGGAAGCACTCGACACAGGTGAACTCGTCGGCCTGCGGAGGCAGAACAACGACATCGAGGTCAAGGTCGGACAAATCTGCGCCAGGGAGGTCGAACCCACCCGGGTTGTCGGAATCGTCGTTGTCGACGCTTCCCGACATCTTGTCGGGCACGCGTTCTTTGAGGGCCTCAATCGACTCAGAGTCGTCTTCGGTCTTCCGCGGTGCGTCGTAGTCGGTTGCCATGCCCATCCATTTCAGTAACGCCGATAAACGAAATCAGCGGGCACAGTTTGCAACAATCCGGGGGAAATAGCAACTCGCTCGCCTTACATTTCGGTCAGCTCTGTCATCAACTTGCGGCACGCCCGGCGTATTCCCGGAAAAACACACGAAGACATGCGATTCTT
>NZ_JPRS01000088.1 GCF_000738085.1 Cryobacterium sp. MLB-32 | reverse complement strand
AGAGAAGTTCGTTACGGTCTGGAGCTGCAGCTCGCAGAAACGAGCGCAAAGTCGAGCGTTGAAGGATCTCAAGGCTCCATTGTCTCTTCGCTGCTGCAGCTTGGGATCATTCTTGGCCGGGGCGCGGATAATGCTCGAGAGGCGGTCCGTGAGGGGCTATGGGTCTTCCTCACAGACTCGAACGCTTATCACTCGTACCGTGTTCTTCAAGACCCGGGCATCATCAACGATGCGGTGCCGGCGACGCAGTTTTCCAGAACTTGGATGAAACTGCACGACGCAGCGATTCGCCAATGTACCGAGCTGCGTGGTCAGCTCGACGCCGAGTGCATCTCGCTACATGCGCTACTTGCCGCAGCCGCCGCTGTGTCGAGCTCGCGCGAAGCTGACGCGCAGACCAACTTCAATACGTTGGCTGCAGTGGCTTCCTTCGGTCTAGGAATCCCGGCGCTAGTGTTGGCGTTGTACGGGGCTGACAGGCTCTTGCCTCTGGATACGTTGCCGAGACAGTTCGCGTTCCTGCCCGTTGCTGCCGGGCTCGTCTTCGCGGCGATCCTGGCGGTGATGAGATCTCCGACGGGCAAACGCCGTCGGGTTTGGCTCCTCGGGGCTGCCGCTGCGCTAATTGCATCCCTGGCTCTACTTATCGTGGCGGGGATGATCTTGCCGGGTGCTTAGCCCGGCGTCCTTTCAACTCCACTCCAAGAGCGCCGCGGGGCCGGAGAATTCGCTCGAAACCGTCTCCGAATGCGGCATGATGAGCGCGGGGGCTTTCTTCCTGCGCCCAATCGCTGTTAGTGACGAAGGAGGCCTGACGAGTGTCTGCTTTAAGCGAGACCCACGCCCTCAAACAGCTCGTCGAAACAGATGCCACGTGGCGGCTACTGCGGGCCGACAACGCACCTGTGATCGCAGCCTTGCTCAGCGAGCATCTCGGTGGCGAAAGCCGGCGCCTCCCCACTGAGGAACTCTATGAGCGCCTCGACCACGATCTCGAGGCGCTGCGCGCACACGGGTTCGAGCTGCCGCAGAGCGCCCAAGGGTACTGCGCCGAATGGCGCAAATCTGGCTTCCTTACTCGGCGCCCCGCCGAAGAAGCGCGCGGCGAAACGTTTGAGCTGGCACCAGGGGCGCTGGGAGCCATCCGTTTCCTGGAGCAGCTTTCGGTTCCGCGGCAGACCGTCACGGAATCACGCCTGGCCAGTATCGGCGTGCAGCTGGGGCAGCTGGCGATCGAGACCGACCCGGATGCCACCCGGCGGCTCGAACAACTGCACGCGCAGCGTGACCGTATCGACGCGCAAATCGAACGCATCCACGCCGGGGCCCTGGATACGCTCGACACAGCTCGCGCGCTAGAACGCGTGCGCGATATCCTCGCCCAAGCCGAGGAGATTCCCTCTGATTTCGCTCGCGTGCGCGCTGAGTTCGAGACGCTCAACCGTGATCTGCGGGCCAGAATTGTCGAATCCGACGACACCCAGCGCACCGTGCTCAACGAGGTGTTCCGAGGCGTGGACCTAATTGGCGAGTCCGACGAGGGCCGCAGTTTCGCCGGATTCAGCGCACTCGTGCTGGACCCCGCCGTCGGAAGTGCGTTCGACGACGACATCGCCCGAGTCCTCGACCGCGACTTCGCCGGCGAACTCACCGCGGTGCAGCGCCGCTACCTGCGCCGGTTCATCGGCACCTTAAAGGACCACAGCGGCGAAATCCACGAGGTCATCACCGCGTTTGCTCGAGGGCTGCGCCGCTACGTGCAGTCCCAGGACTACCAGCGCGACCGTGTTCTGCGCGGCCTATTGCGTACGGCCCTGGCCGCCGGCGTCGAGGCATCGGTGCACGCCAAGCCCTACCAGCCCACGACACTGCGCCTCGAGCTCTCGGCAGTGGCGCTCGGTAGTGTGGGCGCCATTCGCCTGCACGACCCGGCCGACCTCGATGCCAGCGCTCCGGTCGTGGAGCATGTGGCCGGCGTCGCGGACCTCGAAGCGCTGCGCTCGCTCGCCCGCGCCACCGAGATCGACTTCGGTGAACTCACCGATAACGTGAACGCGGTGTTGTCTGAGGTCGAGCAGTGCACCGTGCGCGAGGTACTCGAGCAGTATCCGGCCAGCCAGGGTGTGGCAAGCATTGTGGGCCTACTTACCCTCGCCGCGAACCAGGGCGCTACCGTCGAGGGTATCGAGACGGTTCGCTGGCGAGGGGCCGACGAGGTCGCCCGCACCGCCGATATTCCGATCTACTGCTTTACGGGGAGACTGCTTTGAACGACGACTTCGGCACCGAGATTATTACCACCACTGACATGATTGCGGACCTCACCACAGCACTCTGGTCGGGAGACACCGGCGTGATCGGGGAGCAGGCGCGTCGGGCGCTTCTCGAGCTGATCAAGGGGCCCTACCTCTCGGGTGTGAAGGCCCCCATGCTGTGGTCAGCGCTTCTCGTCAATGAGGTCGTCATCCGGTCGCGACTGCACGAGCTATTCCTGGACCTGGTCGTTGACCGGGTCGGCGAATTTGCGTTCGTGCGCAACGTGAGCACTACCGAACTCACGGTGCCGAGCACCGTGCGCACTTCCGCGCTCACCTTTCTCGACACGGCAATGTTGCTCGTGCTGCGCCAGATGTTGCTCTCGGGCGAAGGTGAGGGGCGGGTCATCGTTGGGCAAGAGGATGTCTTTGAGCAGCTGCGCGTGTACCGCACCGTTGACCGCGACGAGAGTGACTTCAACAAGCGGCTGAATTCCACCTGGCTCAAGATGAAGAACACGCTGCGGGTGATTCATCAAGCCGGCACCGAGGACCGGGCTGAGATCTCGCCGGTTCTACGGCTGATCGTGGACGCCGAGCAGATCGCGGCGATCAGCGGCGAGTACCGGAGGATCGCGGCGGGCGGCGGGGCGGTCGCTCTTGTCGATGCGGATGCCGACACGAATGTCGGTGGTATCGACGATTCTGAGGTCGACGACCATACCGAGGAGATGACCTCATGACAATGCTCGAGATGACCGGCCTCGACGACGAACCGGGCGCCGCGGGGAAGCCGACTGCGACCGGACCGATCCACGCAGGGCAGTGGCGCCTGGCCAGAGTCGAGCTGCTCAACTGGGGCACCTTCGACGGGCACCACCGCATCGATGTCGCCCGCAAGGGGCACCTGTTCACCGGGGCATCCGGCTCGGGTAAGTCGTCACTTCTCGACGCGATCGGCACCGTGCTCACCCCCGACAGGTGGCTGCGCTTCAACGCCGCCGCGCAGGACTCCGCGGGCCGCAACGACGACCGTACTTTGGTTAGCTATGTGCGCGGGGCGTGGAGCAAAGAAGCCGACGAAACTCTCGACCGGGCGGTGAGCACCTACCTGCGCAAGACCGCCACCTGGACCGGTATTCTGCTGAGATTCGAGAACGAACGGGATGCCCCGATCACTCTCGCGCGCATGTTTCATCTGCGTGGGGCGAGTGTCGACAAGGGTGACTTGAAGGATGCCTGTTTCATCGACCGGGTGGACGTAAGCCTGCTCGATTTTCGTGAGCACGTAGCATCCGGCATCGAGGCCCGGCGCATCAAGAGCGCCTGGCCCAACGCCGTCGTAACGACAACGGGCTCCCACGCTCCGTTCTATGCCAAGCTGCGGCGTCTGCTTGGCATCGACAGCCTGAATGCACTGCACCTGCTGCACAAAACCCAGTCGGCGAAAAACCTCGGCAGTCTCGACCAGCTGTTCCGGGACTTCATGCTCGACGAACCGGCCACCTTCGCTCGAGCGAAGAACGCTGTGGAGCAGTTCGGCGAACTCAACCAGGCACACCAGCACATTGTCGAGCTGCGTAAGCAGGCCGCACACCTCAGCGATCTCGAGAAGTCGATCGCCGCCTACGAATCAGCGGCGGCGACGGCCGCGGAGGCCGAACGTCTTAGCGCGCTGATCGACCCCTTTCAGGCCCAATTGACGCTCAAATTGGCCGAGGACGAGCGAGGCGCGTTGCGGGCACGGCAAGCGCGGGCGGCCGAGGAGTGCAGGCGCACGGATGCGTCGCGGGACGACGCCGCCGAGATGCTGCGCGCCGCCGAGCGGAGATCGCTCCAGCTTGGCGGAAGCGACGCAACGCAGGCGCAAGAACGGTTCAAGGCCGCCACTGATGCCGCCAACAGCACGGCTCTGCAATGGGCCCGGTTCGCGGGGGAGCTAAAGGGCGTAGGAGTTGACCCGGCGCCTCAGAACGAGGAAGAGTTCGCCGAGCTCCAGGAATCGTCACGGCGAGTCATGGAGGAGTCGCCTCCGGCCGCCGCGCATGAGCACGGTGACAATGAACAATATTCTGCGGCAGGTCGTGAAGTCACGTCGATCGACGGAGAGCTGAAAGAGCTGCGCAACAGCAGGAGTAATTTATCCCCCGAGCTTTTGCGAGCCCGCAGAATTCTGGCCGTGGAGCTTGGTGTGACAGAGGGCGCTTTGCCCTTCGCCGGTGAGCTGATCGAAGTGCTGCCCCAGTTCGACGCGTGGACCGGCGCGATCGAACGCGTTCTCTTCCCACTCGCCAGCGCACTCCTCGTTCGCGACGATTACGTGCACGAGGTGCGTCGACGAGTGGAGGCCCGCAACCTGGAAACTCGACTCGTCTACGAGGCCGTTCCGGCCATCTCGGGTGCACCGCGGCCTGCCCGCACCACTAGTTCGTTGCTGCATCGAATCCGCATCAGTGACGGGCCATTCCACAGTTGGCTGCTCGAGCGAACGGCTGCGGACTTTGACTACGCCTGCGTCGAGCACCCCGATGAACTCGACCGGGTCGACCGCGGTGTGACTGTCCGGGGTCAGGTCAAGAAGTCTGCCCGCCGCTACGAGAAGAACGACCGTCACCGCATCGATGACGGCTCAAAGTGGATCCTCGGCGCCGACAACGAGGCCAAGATCGAGCTGCTGCTCGAACGCCGCCGCGACGCGGAGCGGCGTCACCAGGAGGCGGACGGCCGGCTCGCGCGGGCGCAGTCAAAGCGCGACGAATCGACCAAACGCCGCATCGTGTTCGAGCGGGTTCTCGGCCAGGATTGGTCCGAGTTCAACCGGGCGGCTGCCGACGAGCTGGTGCGGGCACGGCGTCGGCAGTTGCAGGCGCTGACTACCGATAACGCCCCGCTGCAGGACGCGCTTGGGACTGAGACTCAGGCCCGCGAACACTTCCAGGCCGCCGAGCAAGTAGCCAGGGCGAAGGCCCTGGAATTCAGCCAGGGCGCAGCGCTCCTTCAGGAGGTGAACGAGCTCATCCACGAGCTCGACGGGCGTGCCCAGGATGCCCTACTCAGCGAGGCCGACATCGTTTCGCTCGAGACGCGCTACCGTTCGGTGCTGCGCAAGATCGACCGCCGCAACGTCGGCGAAATCGGTCGAAAAGTCAGCGAGGCGCTGTACAAGGAGTTGAGCACCGCTCTGGCTCTGCTCCGTCGCGCGGAGTCTGAATTCGTCGCTCATGCCAGCATGTTCAAGGCGAAGTGGCCGGCTGCTGCCGGCGACCTGACCACTTCGATCGACGATCGCGCAGGCTACCGCATGCTGCTCGCGGGCATCGTCGAGCGCGGCTTACCCGAGCACGAGGGGAACTTCCTCAAACTTTTGCGCGACAAATCGCGTGAGCTGATCGGTCACCTGGCATCAGATATTCGTGATGCCCCGAAGCTGATTGCCGATCGCATCGAACCGGTCAATTTTTCACTGGGGCGCTCGCGCTTCGACGAGGAACGCTACCTGCGCATTGATGTCAAAATCAGGCGCACCCCTGAGGTGTTGCAGTTCATGGCCGATCTCAAGACCGTCGTCGACGGGGCTTGGGGCGAGGAAACGCTCGCCGCCGCCGAATTGCGCTTTGCCGTATTGAACCGGCTCATGGTGCGCCTTGCCTCCGGTGACAACGCCGACGTGGCCTGGAGCCGACGGTGTCTCGACACTCGCCAGCACGTGACGTTCATGGCGAGCGAGATAGACCTGGCCGGACGGGTCATGAACGTGCATGACTCAAGCGCCGGGCTCTCGGGTGGGCAGCGCCAAAAACTTGTGATCTTCTGTCTCGCCGCCGCTCTTCGATACCAGCTCGCGGCTAACGAAGACGACATGCCCTCGTACGCCACAATCATTCTCGATGAGGCCTTCGATAAGGCAGATAGCCGATACACCCGCATGGCGATGGACGTGTTCGTGGAGTTCGGCTTCCACATGATCCTGGCCACGCCGGAGAAACTGCTGCAGACCATCGAGCCGTATGTGGGCGGAATCACGTCGATCACCAACGCAACCAGACAAGATTCGCGAACGGCCGCTGTGCTCTACCGCGACGAAGAGAAAGCCTGATGGCTGTTCCGCGCTGCATGGTGACTGTCGCCGACGCCCAGGCTCGTGCGCTCAAGAAGCTTCTTGCCGACCAACGTGACTGGGCAGCCTTCGGTGGCGAGGACGCCCGACTCGAAATCGTGCTGCACCCGCCTACCGAGCGGGTTGCCCTCGACGATCAGGGAGCTGCCATCGCGTGGGTGCACGCTTGGCTGGGGGCGGATGCAGCAGACGCGACCGTCGAGGTGACCTGGGGCGGGCGCCAGTGGTCGAGCATCGGCGCGCAAACCGTGCCCGAACGTTGTCTGATTCAAGGTGCGGACGCAATCGCGGCCTTCGCCGGCACGGCTTCCGAACGAGACTGGCGTGTGCTGCGCGACCGCGCCGCGCTGATTCGCGGGGCATTCGCAGATCGGGCAGCGTCGACGGATGCCCTCGCAGCCGCCATCCGCTCGAACGGTCGCGTGCTGCAACAGTTGGCGGAGCCCGACTTCGCCACGCTGCTGCTGGTTGTGGCGTGGCTGGCCGAACATCCTTCATCCGGTTGGCGCATTCGGCAATTGCCCATTCGCGGGATCGACACGAAATGGCTCGAGGGACACCGAGCGGTCGTGGAAAGCCTGCACGCGGCGGTCAGCGGCCGGCTCTCGCTCGGGCTGCTCGATGCGCCCAACCTGGTGCGCGTTCGTTTTCTTGACCCTGCACTGCGTCCCGGGGGACTGTGCGACGTTATTGCGCCGGTGGAGGAACTTGCCGCGCTCGATATCGCTCCGAGGGTGGTGTTCGTCTTCGAGAATCTGGAAAGTATGTTCGCGATGCCCGATCTGTCGGGAGCCGTCGTCGTGCACGGGGGCGGGTATGCGGTCCCCCGCCTGGGAAGAATCCCGTGGATCCAAGGTGGTCGCGTCATCTACTGGGGCGACCTCGACTCGGACGGCTTCGCCATCCTGCACGCGCTGCGCTCGGGCTGCCCCAAAGCTGTGAGTGTGCTCATGGACGAGGAAACCCTGATCGCCTACCGCGATCTCTGGGTGCCCGAGCCCAAGCCGGCCGCCGGAACCTATCCGGACCTCACAGCTGCGGAGAATCGGGTGCTGGGGCGCATCCGCTCCGAAGGGAACGTGCGGCTTGAGCAGGAGCGGATTGCGTCGGGGTACGCGCTCGCGCAATTAGTTGACGCTGCTGCAGGAGTGCCAGACGGAGCAGGCTAGCCAGCGGTCTGCGGTGGTCTGATTTCCCGCATCCTGGCACGCGTGCAATGTAGCTGCTAGGCCGACGGCATCAAGGAAAGACTGTGGCCCGGTACACCTCGCACTCCCAGCCAAAGTGCTCGGTGATAGCTGGCGTTCGAGACCGCGACAACGTGGTGTTTGCGGAAGTCCAAGCTGGCGATAGGAGTCATAGTTCGTGTTTCAACGGCCTCCATTTCGTCGGTCAATATGAGCCCACCCAAGTCAAACTGCGTGTGGTGATTTGGGCAAAGGCAGAGGATGTTGCTTAGAGCATCATGACCAAGATGAGGGCGGCCCAGCGGCCTGACGTGAGCGCCCTCTGCGTAGGAAGCATTCGTCGAGGTCGGGATGGCCTTTTTGCACACTTGACACTCGTAGTCATAGAGCTTCTTCACCTCACGCGCCAGTTGCGAGTCCCGA